>JBBDOA010000088.1:0-27167 GCA_040877275.1 Rhodospirillales bacterium
GGGTAAGGATATTCCGGATGGACCAAATGACCAATCCCATGGACAAACTTCATGGTTATTATTTTGAAGATCTCGAAGTCGGCATGACGGACGTCTTCGCGAAAACAGTTACCGAAACGGATATTGTGCTGTTTGCAGGGATTTCCGGTGACACCAATCCGGTTCATCTGAACGAGGAATTTGCCTCTGCCACCATGTTCAAGGGCCGCATCGCGCACGGCATTCTGTCGGCCAGCTTCATTTCGACGGTGATCGGCACCAAATTGCCCGGACCGGGTTGCATCTACGTCAGCCAGGCGCTGCGCTTCAAGGCGCCGGTCAAGGCGGGCGATACGGTACAGGCGCATTGCACGATCACCAACCTGATCCCCGAGAAGAAATTCATCGAACTGAAAACCCAGTGCCTGGTTGCCGGCAAAGTTGTCGTCGATGGCGAAGCCATGATCATGGTGCCGTCACGCGGGGCCTGAACGGCGTTTTCGTTTGAATAGCCAATCCGACCCGCCTTCGCGGGCATACGATGCGGTCGGAATGACAAGGGTGCCAGAGGCTGCCTGTTCAGCGGACTTGACCGCCCCGGAGCCTTGCGACACTTTCCATCGCGATGCGTATTTACAGACAGGCAAAATCGCTGCATCAGCAGCATCGGGGTGCGGTGATTGCCGTCGGTAATTTCGATGGCGTGCACCAGGGGCATCGAACCGTTATCGGCGAAGCCGGGACCATTGCCGCCTCGGCGGGCCTGCCCTGGGGCGTGCTGACGTTCGAGCCGCATCCGCGGGCCGTCTTCCAGCCCGCTGTTGCGCCGTTCCGGTTGAGCCCGTTTCGGGGCAAGGCTGAGGAAATAGCGGCCCTCGGTGTTGATTTCATGATCGCGCAAAAGTTCGATCTGGATTTTTCAAAACAGACGGCGGCTGACTTCGTGCAGGCCTATCTGGTTGAAACGCTGCATGTGCATCATGTGGTTGCCGGGTACGACTTCAAGTTCGGGCACCAGCGGCAGGGCAGTTGCGAAACCCTGCTGTCGGAAGGCAAAAAATTTGATTTTGGCTTTACCGTGGTGGCGGCGGCTTCGGACGATGGCGGCGGGCTGTATTCTTCAAGCCGCTGCCGTGAACTGGTCAGCCGGGGCGAAATGCGGGCCGCCGCCGGTGTGCTGGGCCGACCGTTTGCGATATCAGGCCGCGTCCAGGGGGGCGACAAGCGAGGCCGCACCATTGGTTTTCCGACGGCCAATCTGTCGTTGGGCAGCTATATCCGCCCGGCATTCGGCGTTTATGCGGTTCGTGTCAGCATGCCGGACGGCAGCAAGCTCAAAGGTGTTGCCAATCTTGGTATGCGGCCGACATTTGATGGAACGGCACCCAGGCTTGAAGTTCATCTGTTCGATTTTGCTGCTGACATTTATGATATGCGTATCAGCGTGGCGTTGCTGGAAATGATCCGCCCTGAAAAGAAATTTGACGGATTGGATGCTTTAAAGGCACAAATCGCCCTCGATTGTGAAAAAGCCCGCGAAATTCTGAAAACCGAATGAAGTCCTGAACGATGACTGTCGATTACAAAGCTACGATTTTTCTGCCGAATACGGATTTCCCGATGAAAGCCGGACTGCCGGTGCGTGAGCCGCAACTGTTGCAGCATTGGGCCGACACCGGTTTTGAAGCCAGGCGCGCGGAAATTTCCAAAGGCCGCGAGAAATTCATTCTGCACGACGGTCCGCCCTATGCGAACGGCCATCTGCACATCGGCCACGCGCTCAACAAGATCCTCAAGGACGTTATCAACCGGACCCAGCAGATGCTCGGCAAGGATGCCTATTATGTGCCGGGCTGGGACTGCCATGGCCTGCCGATCGAATGGAAAATCGAGGAAAAATACCGCGAGAAGAAGCTGGACAAGGACGCCGTACCGATCGTCGAATTCCGCAAGGAATGCCGCGACTTCGCCACCCACTGGATCGATGTGCAGCGCGAAGAGTTCAAGCGACTGGGTGTGATGGGCGACTGGGATCATCCCTATACCACCATGTCTTTCGCCGCTGAAGCCATGATCGCCGGGGAAATCGGCAAGTTTCTGATGGATGGTTCGCTGTATCGCGGCTCCAAGCCGGTGATGTGGTCGCCGGTTGAGAAAACCGCACTGGCCGAGGCCGAGGTTGAATATCACGACCATACCTCGACCACGGTTTTCGTTCGCTTTCCGGTTATCACCGCGTCGACGTCTGAAGTCGAAGGCGCTGCCATTGTCATCTGGACGACGACGCCCTGGACCATGCCCGGCAACCGCGCCGTCGCCTATGGTGACGCCATTGATTATGTGGTGGTTGAGGTTGCGGCGGTGGCCGAAGACAGTCTGGCGCAGCCTGGCGAGCGTCTGGTTGTCGCCGAAGCGCTGCTTGAACCCTTCAAATCATCCTGCGGCATTACCGAAGGCGATGTTAAGGCACGCTTCAAGGGCGCGGCATTGGCCGGTACGATCTGCGCACATCCCCTGCGCGGTCAGGGTTATGACTATGACGTGCCGGCGCTGGCGGCGGGCTTTGCCACCACCGAGGAAGGCACGGGGATCGTGCATATCGCGCCAGGACACGGCGCAGATGACTGGGTACTCGGCATTCAGAACGGCGTCGAAGTCCCGCAAACGGTGAGCCCGGACGGCACCTATTATCCGCATGTGCCGCTGTTCGCCGGCGAGCATGTCTATAAATGCAATGACCATGTAGCCGACGTCATCAGGGAAGCGGGCGGATTGCTTGGCAAGGGTAAGCTGGTGCATCGCTATCCGCATTCGTGGCGCTCCAAGAAACCGCTGATCTTCCGCAATACGGCGCAATGGTTCATTTCCATGGAAAAGACCGGACTGCGCGACAAGGCGCTGCAGGCGATTGCCGAAACGCGCTTCGTGCCGGCCACGGGCCAGAACCGACTGCGTGGCATGATCGCCGACCGCCCCGACTGGGTTGTCTCGCGTCAGCGCGCCTGGGGTGTGCCGATCCCGGTCTTCGTCGAGAAAGCCAGCGGTGAGCCGCTTCGTGATCAGGCCGTGCTGGACCGGGTCATTGCCGCCTTCCTGGATGAAGGTGCCGATGCCTGGTTTGCCTCTGATCCGGCCCGTTTTCTGGGCCCGGATCGTAACCCGGACGATTTCGAACAGGTCACCGACATTCTCGACGTCTGGTTCGACAGCGGTTCAACCCACGCCTTCGTGCTTGAAGACGGCCCCTGGGAAGGGTTGCAGTGGCCGGCGTCGCTGTATCTGGAAGGCTCCGATCAGCATCGCGGCTGGTTCCATTCATCGTTGCTGGAAAGCTGCGGCACGCGGGGTCGCGCGCCCTATGAAGCGGTGCTGACGCATGGCTTCGTGATGGCCGAGGACGGGCAGAAAATGTCCAAGTCTCTCGGTAATATTGTTGCCCCGCAAGACGTCATGGATCAGTACGGTGCCGATATTCTGCGCCTCTGGGTGGTCAATTCGGATTACTCGGAAGATTTGCGGATCGGGCCTGAAATCCTCAAACAGCAGGCCGACATTTACCGCCGGCTGCGCAACACACTGCGCTATCTGCTCGGCAACCTCGATGGCTTTAACGAAGCGGAACGGCTCAGCGATATCAACGCGATGCCGGAACTGGAACGCTGGGTCCTGCACCGTATCCATGAAATGGACGCCGCCTTGCGCAAGGCCTGCGATGATTTCGATTTCCAGCCGTTCTTTGCCGAGTTGCACACCTTCTGCGCCGTCGACCTGTCGGCATTCTACTTCGATATCCGCAAGGACGCGCTGTATTGCAACCGCACGGATTCCGACGAGCGCCGGGCCGCACGCACGGTTCTGGACACGTTGTTCAATCATCTGACGGCATGGTTGGCGCCGGTGCTCTGTTTTACCGCGGAAGAAGCCTGGCTGACCCGCAATCCTGACAGGGTGCCCGGCAACTCGGTCCATCTCAGGACATTTCCGGAAGTCGATGCCACCTGGCACAATCCGGAACTTGCCGAAAAATGGAGCAAAGTCCGTACCTTGCGCCGCGCCGTTACCGGTGCGCTTGAAGTAGCCCGGGCGAACAGGATCATCGGGGCCAGTCTGCAGGCGCATCCCGTGGTTTATGCCGGTAATGCTTATCGCGAGGCCAGCGACGGCATTGATCCGGCGGAACTGTGCATCACGTCAGGCTTCAGTTTCGGTGACGGCGATGCACCGGCGGATGCGCATCGGCTTGAAGATGTTGCCGATATCGCGGTTGTCGTGAAAAAAGCCGACGGCGAGAAGTGCGAGCGCTGCTGGAAAATCCTCGATGACGTCGGTGCGGACGAAGAGCACCCGACGGTTTGCGGCCGTTGTGCCGATGCCGTCCGTCACGCAGTCACGGTTGCCGCGTGAGCGAAGACCCGGTCTCTCGCGCACCGTCGCGGCGCCCGGCTGCTATCGGGGCGCTGATTGCGGTGGTCGTGCTGATCCTTGATCAGGCTTCCAAGTTCTGGATACTGTACGATGTCATGCAGCCGCCCAAAGTGATTGAAGTAACCCCTTTCTTCAACATCGTGCTGGCATGGAACCGCGGCGTGAGCTTCGGGATGTTCAATAATCTGGGCGATTTCGGCCCTTATCTGCTGACCGGGCTTGCCGTAGTGATCATCCTTGTGCTGGCGTTCTGGCTGTGGCGTGCGAACAGCCGCCTGTCGGCTGTGTCGCTCGCGCTGATTATTGGCGGTGCTGTCGGTAATGTCATTGATCGTCTGCAATATGGTGCCGTGGTCGATTTTCTGGATTTTCATGGCTTCGGCTATCACTGGCCTGCGTTCAATGTCGCCGATAGTGCGATTTGCGTTGGCGCGACGATGCTGGTATTGGAATCCTTGTTCAAGCGTAGTGAAACGTCATAGACTCGGGCCTGATCACCCGGTGAAGCGAAAAGCGGACAATACAATGGTGGCTCAACGGTATATCGGCATGACTTTGATGATCGCCCTTGCGATCACCCTCAGCGCGTGCGAATCGGCCAAGAAGGTACTGAGCCGACCGAAGGATGCGCCGGACGAATTTGTTGTCTATCAGCGTCCGCCGCTAAGCCTGCCACCGGAATTTTCACTCAGGCCGCCAGATCAGGGCGCAAGCGGCCCGCAGGCGATCACGCCGTCGGATCAGGCCCGTGCCGCATTGCTGCAGCAATCCCCGCAGATTCAAAGTCAGGCGCAGAACAATCCAAACCTTTCCGACGGGCTGAATGCGATCATGGCCAAAACCGGGGCCAATGTTGCCGACCCGTTAATTCGTGAGGTGGTCAACTCGGAAACCTCACTGCTGTCCAAAGAGGATCAGCGGCTGGCCGACAAGATGATCTTCTGGGTTGATGACAAGCCGTTCGAAGGCACCGTCGTTGATGCCGAAAAGGAACAGCAGCGGATCCGCGAAAATCAGGCGCTTGGCAAGCCGATCACCGAAGGCGAAACGCCGCAAGTGCGGAAAGCGCGCGGCAAAAAGGGTCTGCTCGAGTTCTAGTGTCCCGAATCCGAAGTTCGTCGCATTTTGCGCATCCTCCTCAGCATAAGAGTCAAGGGGAGGAGGGGGCCGGCGTCAGCCTGGCGGTGCCGTCAGACCCTTGAATTTTTGCAGCATCCTGGTAAAGCCGGCGCGATCATCAGGGTCATCGAAGTGAAACCGCAACTCGCCGCTTACAGTGTCCAGCCGGAGATCGAATGTGCCCCGGCAATGTCCGTTGCACCAGGCGCGCAGGTTAAGAACGGCCTGTTGCGGGGTGTACTGCTCCCCGGCCAGAAGGCCGCGCCGGTCTCCCCCGGATCGCCTTTCCCCGGCGTCGCGACGTTCGCGGTCCGACGCTATGGCTGTTACCGTCTGACGCCGGTCGGTACCCGAACGCCGGTCCGAACGCTTGCGCCTTGAACCCGTGCCGTTGGGTGCGGAGGCAGCGGCAGGTGCCGTTTCGTCCGTTGCCGCTACCGGTTCACGCCTGTTGCATGATCCCTTGTCCAGGCAGGCCTGTATGGCGATGAATATCTCGTCGCGGTGCGCAGCATTTTCCACGGCTTCAACGATCCCGAGGTCGAGCAGGCGCCGACAGATGCAGTCGTCCGGGACATCGTTCATATCGTTCTCGCCGTTCATGAGGGGCAGGATAGAATGGCACGGCGGGCATTGCCCAGCAGCAATTGTGCCGCTGCCATCGTCCCCGCTTCTTTAAATCTTCGTAACCTTCAGGTGAACGGGCCTGTTTTCCATTGAACTCAAGCCGGAACACGTCAATATCCATGCCATGCCTTACTTGCAAAGAATTACCAGCGTTCTTGTCGTCCTGACGGTTGTTGCCCTGTTCCAGCCGTCACCGGGCCATGCGCAGATTTTCAATCCCGAAACCTTCATGCTGAAAAACGGCATGCAGGTCGTGGTTATATCCAATCATCGCGCACCCGTGGTCCGCCATATGGTGTGGTACAGGATCGGCGCTGCCGATGAGGCGCCGGGTGAGTCCGGGATCGCGCATCTGCTTGAACATCTTATGTTCAAGGGAACCAAGACTCAGGCCCCCGGTGAGTTTTCCGCTGCCGTTGCCAGAAATGGCGGACAGGAAAACGCCTTCACCTCATATGACTACACCGCCTATTTCCAGACCATCGCCAGGGACCGGCTCGAGATGGTGATGCAGCGCGAAGCGGACCGCATGACCAATCTGCTGATCACATCGGCGCAAGTTACGCCCGAGCGCGATGTCGTGCTCGAGGAACGCCGCTCGCGTGTCGACAACAATCCGGGCGCGCAGCTGCGCGAGCAGGTCAATGCTGCGCTCTATCTCAACTACCCCTACCGGCGGCCGATCATCGGCTGGGAGCATGAAATCAGGGAACTGGATGTCGACCGCATTCTGGCGTTCTACAAACGCCATTACGCGCCCAACAATGCGGTGCTGATCGTCGAAGGCGATGTCACGGTGGCCGAATTGAAGCCGCTCGCTGAAAAGTATTACGGTGCGATTGCGAAAGGCCCCGACATTGCCCGGATCCGGACCATCGAGCCGCCGGCAAAGGCGGATCGTCGTATCCGCCTTGAACACGAGCGCGTCACCCAGCCGGCCTGGAGCCGCCGCTATCTGGCACCGAGTTATCAATATGGTGAAACCGGGGATGCCCATGCACTGCAGGTAGTCGCCGAAATCATCGGCGGCGGTCCATCCAGCCGTCTGCACAGGAAGCTCGTCATTGATGACGCCATCGCCCTCTCGGCGGGGGCTTTTTATGATGCCGACAATCTCGGCCCTGCGGTATTCGGCTTCTATGCAGCCCCCAAGCCCGGTGTCGACATGGCCAAGCTGGAAGGGGCCGTTATGGGCGAGATCCGGCGCGCTCTGCAGGCAGGGTTCAGTGAGCAGGAAGTCAGCGGGGCTATTGACCGGATGCGGAACAATGCGGTGCTGGCAAAGGATGATTTCGGCACGGCAGCACAGGTATTTGGCGTTGCCCTGACCAGTGGCAGCACCGTTGCTGCCGTTGAAAACTGGTTGCAGGAAATTGAAAAGGTAACGCCTGCCAGTGCACTGGCGGCGGCGAAAAGCGTCCTTGAAGGCACGCATCATGTGACGGCCGAATTGCTGCCGAAACCGCAAAGTTGATCAATATGTCCCGCCTTGCCAATCGCTTTATCAGCCCATTCGTCCTTTCGCTCGGCGTGATCGCCCTGCTTTTCTGGACCCTGCTCAGCCCGGCTCAGGCGGTTGAGGTCGAACGGGTCATCAGCAAGGGCGGCATCGAAGCCTGGCTGATCCGAGATCCGTCGAACCCGATCACCACGCTCAAGGTGTCGTTCCGGGGCGGTGCGGCACTGGATCCTGAAGGCAAGGAGGGGCTGGCCAACTTCGTTGCCTCGACGCTTGACGAGGGGGCCGGCTCGATGGACAGCAGCGCTTTCCAGAAAGCCCTGGATGACCGGTCCATTTCCCTGCGTTTCAGCACCGGCCGCGATACCTTCAGGGCGTCGCTTCGGACGTTGAACAAATACCGGGACGATGCCTTCGACTATCTTCGCCTGGCCATGATTGAGCCGAGATTTGACGCGGACCCGCTGACCCGGATCCGTGCGCAAATTCTCTCCGGGATCATGCAGCGGCAGGAAGACCCGTCCCACCTGGCGAGCCGGTCGATCTTCGAAACCGCCTTCAAGGGGCATCCCTATGCCCGTGAAAGCGACGGGACGCGCGAGAGTGTGTCGTCGATTACGGCGGACGACCTGCGCCGCTTTGTCGGCGAGCGGCTGGCGCGGGACAATCTGACCATCGGCGTCGTCGGTGATATCGATGTGGAGACCCTGAAAGTTTATCTGGACAAGACGTTCGGCACGCTGCCGGCGACGGCGACGCCGTGGCAACTGCCGACAATGACGCCGAAACTGCAGGGCAGCGTGAAAGTGATCGATCTGGATGTACCGCAAAGCTCGATCCAGTTTGCACAACCCGGCATCAGCCGTTCAGATCCGGATTTTTACACCGCCTACGTGCTTAATTACATCATCGGCGGCGGTGGTTTTGTCTCCCGGCTGTATGGCGAAGTACGCGAGAAACGCGGTCTGGCCTATTCCGTCTATTCATATCTGATGCCCCTCGACGCCGCCGCCGCGATCATGGGCGGTGCCGGCACGGCCAACGAACGGGTCGGTGAAACGATTGCCACGGTTCGTGATGTATGGAAGAAATTTGCCGCAGAAGGGCCGACCGCCGACGAATTGAATGATGCCAAAACCTATCTGACCGGGGCTTTCCCGATGCGCTTCGTGTCATCGTCAGCGATCGCTGAAACCCTGCTCGGCATGCAGGAAGACGACCTTGGTATCGATTATATCGACAAGCGCAATGGTTATATCGAAGCGGTTACCCTTGCCGATGCAAAACGGGTCGCGGCCCGTCTGTTCCAACCGGACAAGCTCAGCTTCGCCATCGCCGGTCGTCCCCGTGGCGTTGTCACCAGCGAATAAGCTGCTCTATGCCCGAGGCGTTTGTGTGGTGGCACGTCGTGTCCACTTTTGATACAAGTGCCGATGCCGTTGATTTCTGAAACCGACGCCTGGCTGGCTCTCGAACACCTGCGCGATCAGATGCGCGGGACGGTGCTGGATGATCTGTTCCGTGCGGACCCTCGCCGTCCGGAGACCTGTGCGGTCGATCTCGGTGATCTTTATGTCGATTATTCCCGCCAGCACCTGAACGAAGCCGTGATCGGCGCGCTTGAACGCCTCGCCGAAACTGCCGGGCTTGCCGGTTTTTTAAAGCGCATGATCACAGGCGAGACGGTTAATATCAGTGAGAACCGGGCCGCCCTGCACTCGGCCAGCCGCGGCACCGACAGCGGCAAGGCGTCTGTATCGGCGGCGGTCCGAACAGCGGATGAGCGATTGGAAAGCTTCGTTGATGCCGTGCATGACGGCACGATAGAAAATGCATCGCGGAAACGGTTCAGGTCCGTGATCTCCATCGGCATCGGCGGCTCGGAGCTGGGGCCCAGCCTGGCGCTTGATGCTCTCAGGGAGGGGTGTGCAGAGAAACTCGACGTGCGGTTCTGCGGCAACATCGACGGCATTGCCTTCAGCCGGGCTGTGGGCGGGCTGGATCCATCAGAAACGCTCGTTGTCGTCATCTCGAAATCTTTCACGACACTGGAAACGGCAACCAACGCCGAAGCCGCAAAGAGATGGATGCAGGCCGGTGTCGGCGCGGCATGGGCTGAAAATTTTGCCATCGTCAGCGCCAATACGGATGCGGCATCGAGTTTCGGAGTTGCTGCTGACCGTGTCTTTCCGATGTGGGACTGGGTTGGCGGGCGTTATTCGCTGTGGTCAGCGGTCGGCCTGCCTGTCGCGCTGGCTTATGGCTGGCCTGCGTTTGTCGCGATCAGGGATGGTGCCCGGCAAATGGACCAGCACGTGCTGCATGCACCGCTCAGGGACAACGCCCCGGTCATGATGGCATTGCTGACGGTCTGGAACGCAAGCTTTATGGGGTATGCGGCGGAAGCATGTGTGCCCTACGACACGCGACTGTCCTTGTTTGTCGATCATCTGCAGCAGCTTGAGATGGAAAGCAACGGCAAGCGGG
Organism: Rhodospirillales bacterium; assembly: GCA_040877275.1. Taxonomy (GTDB): domain Bacteria; phylum Pseudomonadota; class Alphaproteobacteria; order Rhodospirillales; family Casp-alpha2; genus UBA4479. The sequence goes on from JBBDOA010000088.1 coordinate 10,097, forward strand.
TGACGCAATCAGGCGATGTTGTCGATTATGCCACGCAGCCGATTATTTTCGGTGGCATCGGGGTCAATGCACAACACGCATTCTTTCAGCAGTTGCACCAGGGCACCACTGCGGCACCGGTGGATTTCCTGATTCCGGCCACGGTTCCTGCCGGTGCGAAAGCGTGCCGGGATATGCTGGCGGCGAGCGCATTGGCACAGGCTGATGCGCTGGCGTTCGGACGCGAGAATGTTGAACAGCCGCATCGTCACTATCCCGGCAACCGGCCGTCGACCCTGATCATCTACAAGGATCTGAGCCCGGTTGTTCTGGGCAAGCTGATCGCGCTCTATGAACACAAGACGGCAGCGGCAGCGGCAATCTGGGGAATCAACCCGTTCGATCAGTGGGGGGTCGAGCTGGGCAAAACGCTGAGCACCGATATTCGTCCGATGCTGAGCGAGGATGCGGTGGCGACACCATCACTAGCACCGGCAATTACCGCCATCAGGCGGATGCGGAAACCATGACCATACGCCGCCTGCCGGAAACACTGGTCAACCAGATCGCCGCCGGCGAGGTCGTCGAGCGCCCGGCGTCTGCGATCAAGGAGCTGGTCGAAAACGCCATCGATGCCGGTGCCCGTCGGATCGAGATCGCAGTGCGCGACGGCGGTCAGACGTCGATGGTGGTGACCGATGACGGCTGCGGCATGACGTCGGACGAGCTGCTTTTGGCGGTCGAGCGTCATGCCACGTCGAAATTGCCGGATGGCGATCTCAGCGCCATCACCACACTCGGCTTTCGCGGCGAGGCACTGCCGTCAATCGGCTCGGTCAGTCGCATGTCGATCACCTCTCGCAGCGCTGACAGCGACGGGGCCTGGTCGATCCGTGTCGAAGGCGGCCGCATCAGTCCGCCCGAACCGGCGGCACATCCGATCGGCACCCGGATCGAGGTGCGTGATCTTTTCTACGCCACACCGGCGCGTCTGAAGTTCCTGAAGACGCCCAGAGCCGAACAATCCCGTATCCTCGAGGTTGTGCAGCAATTGGCGATGTCGCACCCGGAAATTGCCTTTACCCTGAATGACGGCAAACGCGACAGCCTGAAACTGGCCCTGGCCACGGGCGATCTGTTCGATGCCCGGCTCGAACGGCTGGGCGGTATCATGGGCCGTGAGTTCAGGGAGAACGCGTTCGCCATTGATGCCGAACGTGAAGGCTATCGGCTGACCGGTTATGCCGGTGTGCCGACGTTCAATCGCGGCAATGCGCAGATGCAGTTCCTGTTCGTCAACGGTCGCCCGGTCAAGGACAAGCTGCTCTTGGGTGCGGTGCGCGGTGCCTACAGGGAATTTCTGGCATCCGACCGGCACCCGCTGCTGGCCCTGTTTCTGGAACTGCCGGCCCGGCATCTCGACGTCAATGTGCACCCGGCCAAGACCGAGGTGCGGTTTCGTGATGCCGGCATGGTGCGGGGGCTGATCGTCGGTGCGCTCAGGCATGGCCTGGCCGAGGCCGGGCATCGCGCCTCGACAACGGTGGCCGGGGCTACACTCGGCGCTTTCAGGCCCGGCGGTCTGCCGATGGGTCGGGGCGGCGGCGGGGCCTATGCGTATCGGCCGGAGCCTTATCCGCAACCCGGATTATCGGATCAGGCTCAGGATTTTTATCGGCCGTTCGACGGCCTTGATGCCGCGCCCTCGGCGCGGATGCTGGCCGACAGCACGGTTGATACGGATAAGCCTGTTCACGATCATCCCCTGGGCGTCGCCCGCGCACAGGTGCATCAGACTTATATCGTCGCGCAAACCAGCGACGGGATCGTCGTTGTTGATCAGCACGCGGCGCATGAAAGACTGACCCAGGAAAAGATCAAGTCGGCAATGGCGGCGGGCGGTGTGCAGCGGCAGATGCTGCTGATTCCGGAGGTTGTCGAGATGGATGAAGCCGCATGTGAACGTCTGCTGGCCCGTGCCGATGAGCTGGCAGCGCTGGGTCTGGCGCTTGAGCCGTTCGGCACCGGGGCCGTTGCGGTCCGCGAAGTGCCGGCATTGCTGGGTGAAACCGATGTGCAGGGACTGGTCCGCGATCTTGCCGATGATCTGGCTGAATTCGATGGCGCCATCGCGCTCGAGAAACGGATCGATGAGGTCTGCGCGACCATGGCGTGCCACGGCAGCGTGCGCGCCGGGCGTCGGCTGAATGCCGATGAAATGAACGCGCTGCTCAGGGAAATGGAAGCGACGCCGCATTCCGGCCAGTGCAGCCACGGCCGCCCGACCTATGTCGAACTGAAACTGGCGGATATCGAAAAGCTGTTCGGGCGGCGCTAAAGAAAATCGATGGCGACAAATAGCGAGGTATCTTAATGGACCAAGTTGATCAGGCTATTCGACACCAATTATTAAAACCTCTGCATAGAAGACAGTCCAAACTATCTGACCAAATATCTTATATGCAGGCACTTGAACGACTTGATGAACGTGCGATAGGTGCGCAGTTAGTTTGTGAAACACGGACCGCGTTATTTCCTAAAGGACCAAAGAGTGGCATCGGGAATTGGAGCGATCCGGAGCATGTCATAAAAATGATATCGCTTGCAAAAGCGCTCTATATTGCGCGCCGTATTCCGACGGATTTATACTTGATGTTTGTTGTAGACCCAGTTCAAAAATTCCATGAACAACGATGGACTAATGGTGTATATGACCGTGAATTGGCACCGATTGAAAAAGCTATGAGGAAGGTCGAACAAGATCACGGATTAAAAAATAATGAATATTGGAAGCTGAGTGAAGCACCTGCGGAATTCATATATCTGAGTGATCAGTACAATTCGATTCTTGATCAGAAGCTACTGGAAGCCCTTATCGAATTTGGCCTAGAAGACATCGTAAAATTGAAGGAGCAATCACCATCTGAATTTAAAATGTCCAGGGAGCGCGGAAGAAGAAGCATTTTTCACAGTAATGAACATTTGGCGGCTCTGAGGGATGCTGTAGTCAGATTTCAGAAAGATGCAATCCGAGCTGCTAGTGCCGGTGCTTACTCTGCGGCGATAATATCTTTAGGTGCTGGTGTCGAAGGCCTGTTACTTATTCGCTGTATGAAATCACCGCACAAGGCAAAGAGAATACTAAAAAGAATTCCTAAACGACTTCGACCAAAACACTTTGACGACCCGACAAGATGGCAGTTTGAAACTTTAATCGAAGTATGTTTTGAAGCAGGTTGGCTCAGTAAAGTTGAAACGGAGATCGCCGAGTTTTTTCCAGCGGGCCTAGCTCATCTTTTGCGGAATATGAGAAATTTTGTGCATCCGGGTCGGACAGTAAGAGAAGCCCCTTGGTTGGCTGCGGGGCAGAGAGAGTATGAAGATGCTCAAGTAATATACACCGTATTGCTAGGTGTTCTGGGGAAAGTAAGAACTAAAAAATAGGCAGACATGCAGAGGGATAGGATGATTCAGACTACTTAATTGACGCCGAGAAAACTCACCAGCGCCTTGCCGTAGGTGCGTTGCTCTTCGAGGGTATAGCCGCGCGGTGGATCGAACGGGCGTCCCGCCGGTGTTTCTGCAACACAAAGGCTGCCTTCGCCGACCCAGCCCCGGGCCAGCAGCGACAGTAATGCAGGCCCGGTGATGTCCTGATCATACGGCGCGTCGAGGAAGGCCAGCTTGGCCGGGCAGCCGGCAATGCGGGGCGGCGGCGGCATTTTCGTTGCATCCAGCCTGAGCACGGTGACAGCACGGGCCTGACCCATGCTGCCGGCGTTTTTCAGGATCGTGGCGCGGGCGACATCGTCGATGTCGATAAAAGTGACCGGTGCGGCACCGCGGCTCAGGGCCTCCAGGCCCAAAGCACCGGTTCCGGCAAAGACGTCGATCACCGCAGCGCCCTCGATCCCGGGTGCGAACGCGGCATGGCTCAGGATGTTGAAGATGCTTTCCCGGGCCCGGTCCGCGGTCGGGCGGATGTCACGGCCTTCGGGTGCGAGCAGTCGCCGGCCTTTGAACTTGCCGGAAATTATTCTCATTTCAGGAACATGCCGACCTGTTCACGGAGCGCCTTGGGGCGGACCTCCTCGGCATCACCCTGTTCAAGGTTGCCGACCTGAAAAGGTCCGTATGCGGTGCGGATCAGTCTGTTCACGGTCAGGCCGATGTGCTCCATGACCTTGCGGATCTCGCGGTTCTTGCCTTCCTTCAACGTCACCGTCATCCACGCATTGGCACCGGTGCGGCTATCGAAATTGGCCGTGATCGGACCGTATTTGACACCGTCGACGGTGACGCCGTGGCCGAGCGACAGCAGCGCCTTGGTATCGGCATTGCCGTGTACGCGGATGCGGTAGCGTCGGGTCCAGCCGGTATCGGGCAGCTCCAGTTTGCGGGCCAGCTCGCCGTCATTGGTCAGAAGCAAAAGCCCCTCGGAGTTGAAATCAAGCCTGCCGACGGAAATCACCCGGGGCAGGTGTGCGGGCAGAGCGGCGAAAACCGTCTGGCGGCCCTGCGGGTCCTTGTGTGAGGTGACGAGACCGGCCGGTTTGTTGAAACGCCAGAGCCGTGTCGGCTCTTTATCAGGTAGGGCGTTGCCGTCAACGACGACCTTATCGCCGGCCTTGATGACGCAGGCAGGCGTGGTCAGTTTCTTGCCGTTGACCTCAACCCGGCCGTCCTCGATCCAGCGCTCGGCCTCGCGCCTCGAGCACAAGCCGGCCCTGGCCATGACTTTGGCGATGCGTTCGCCGTCGGATGATTTCTGTTCGGTCTTTGCCATGGCCATGTGGTGCCGTTCGCGCTGTCGAAAGTCAAGCGTGCTTGACCGGACCGCCGGACGGGGCCACCAATGGCATATGAACGGCAAAGACAGCAAAATGATGGCAATAGCCCTGGATCAGGCCCGCCTTGCCGCGGCCCGGGGCGAAGTGCCGGTCGGTGCGGTGCTGGCTTCGGTCGACGGGCGCGTGCTGGCGGCTGCCGGCAACCGGGTCGAGGAAATGTCCGACCCGACGGCACACGCCGAGATACTGGTGATCCGCGAAGCCGCCGCCGAAGGTGGCTCGCCCCGGCTGATCGGGGCCGAACTGTTCGTGACGCTGGAGCCCTGCGCCATGTGCGCGCAGGCAGCCTCGCTGGCCCGGCTGCGTCGTATCGTGTTTGCGGCCTATGACCCCAAGGGTGGCGGTGTTGAGCACGGGGCCCGGGTGTTTTCCCACGCCACCTGCCACCACGCGCCTGATGTCGTCGGCGGGCTGATGGAAAGCGAGGCGGCAGAGATGTTGAAGGATTTCTTCAAGGAGCGGCGCTGACGAAATAACAAAATTAGTCGTCGCCCTGAACTTGATTCAGGGCCCATATCGGTATGCATCAGTCATTGAAAGTATGGATCCCGAATCAAGTTCGGGATTGTTCATTGTGGATTGTCGTAGAGTGGCAGCGGTGGTGTTAAGCAAGACCCTCTTTGCCGTCATTCCGGCGACGGCCGGAATCCAGAGCGCCGGGCACGGCCTTGTCCCTGCGCGATACAACTGTGCATCACTGGACCCCGGTCTGCACCGGGGTGACGGTGCCATCTATAAACAGAGTTGATGACGGTAGGATGGGATGACGTGATGTTTGGGTCCTGATTACGCTTCCGGGGCCAGTGGCAGGTTGACCAGCAGGTTTTGCGGTTTCAGACGCAGACGTTTCTTTTCATTCATGGCGAGGCCCATATAGATCGGCCGACCGGCGATGTCGGGCTGCATCAGGCTTGGGTCCCTGAATTCCATCCGGAACAGGGTCAACAGTCGTTCCATGCGTTCCTCGTCGACCTCGTTGTCATCATAAAGATCGTTGAGTAGCGCGCTGGATTCCGTATCCAGACCGATATGCCAGACCCACTTTTCGTCAGTTATTTTCTGCACCGGCTGGATTTGTACTTCGGCCCCGGTGAAATGCCCGACCCATCCCTCAAGTACGCGACACAGCGCATCTAGGCCCTGGCGGGCAAAAGACAGATCAAGCACCATGTCGTGACGGTCGTCGCGCTGCCAGTATTTGTGTGCGTTTTCCGGCTGCATGACATCCAGCTCGACCTGGCGCGGTTTGATGCCGCCTTCGACCAGCAATGTGCCGATTGCGCCCATGCCGCCTGAACTGGCGAGCTTTTCGACGATCTCAAGATCGCCTGACAGGATCGCCCCTTCATGTACGGTGACGGTCTGTTCGCGAAAAAGGATTTCACCGGCGCGGGCGCGAAACGGATCGTCGGTGCCGTCGAGAACCGCACGGGTGATGACCTGCGTCATCTGATCGAGAAAGATCGGTGCCGTCCTGATGTTGCCGTCACGAAACAGGTTGAGATAACAGGCCTCGACGGTGCCGGCCTCAACAAGGCGGTCGCGAAAATCGATCAGCACCCGGTAGTTGTCGCGGCCGTCCGGGTCTTCCAGTTTGTCGATGTCAGCAGCGGAAACCGGGCGTTTGGGTTCGTTCAGCAGCGCTGCATGAAGGGCGCGTTCCTTGTCACAGGATTCCTCAACCGGGGCGATTTCGGGGCGCTGCAGATAGGCCTTGAGAAAATCCTCGGTGACGCTCAGATGGCCGTGCAGATCCGGGACCAGCAATGCATAACCGCTGTTCTGCCAGAAATTCGGTCGGCGTGCCGCCATCGGCGGGGGCAGGTTATCCACCATGCGACGGGGCTCCGATCCTGCGGGACGGCAGCGAGACGCACATCAGTTATGACCGGAAATTTCGGCATGCAGCGGTTTGCTGGCTTCAAACTTTGCCTTCTGCTCGTCTGTGGCAGGCTCCTGATATTTCGATTTATAATCGTCATAAGGCATGCCGTAGATCATTTCCCGGGCTTCGTCGGATGTCAGTGTCTCACCATGCGCTTCGGCAGCGGCGACCATCCACTTTGACAGACAGTTCCGGCAAAACCCGGCGGTGTTCATGATGTCGATGTTCTGTACGTCCGTGCGTTTCTGCAGGTGCTTGACGAGCCCTCGGAAAGCGTCGGCCTGAATTTCGATGAGTGTTTTTTCGTCCATTTCGGTGTCTCCCTAAACACATTGTCTTTGCAGGCGATATAGGCACGCCCGGTTGCTTTTGCCAGCCTGTAGATGTGATGTGTGCCGCTTCATCCTTCGAGATGCCCCGGATCAGGTCCGGGGATCTTCAGGATGAGGAGGTGTTCTGTACTCCTCCAGCCTCATCCTGAGGAAGCCTGATAAGGCTGTCTCGAAGGATGGGCTTGCCTATCTCCCCAAGGCTCGCCAGCCGATGTCGCGTCGGCAGAACCCCTTCGGCCAGTCGATCAGATCGACACCCTGATAGGCCAGCTTCTGGGCGGCTTCGACGCTGTCGCCGAGTGCCGTGATGCCGAGGACACGCCCGCCATTGGCCAGCAGGGTGCCGTCGTTGCCAGCTAAGGTCCCGGCATGGAAGACCATGACGTCCTTCAGCGCATCGGCAGCGGCAACACCCTTGATCTCGCTGCCTTTGATATAGCTGCCGGGATAGCCTTCCGCCGCCATGACCACCGTCAGCGCAACGCGGCTGTCCCACGTCAGTTTGATTTTATCAAGCTTGCCTTCAGCGGCGGCGAGCAGCATTTCCAGGGCATCGGATTGCAGGCGCGCCATGATCGGCTGACATTCAGGATCGCCGAACCGGCAATTGAATTCGATCACTTTGGGGCCGTCTTCGCCGATCATCAGGCCGGCAAAAAGCACACCCTTATAGGGTTTGCCCTCCTTTGCCATCGCTTCGACGGTCGGCGTGATGATCTCGTTCATGACGCGTTTCTGCATCACCTCATCCAGAACCGGGGCCGGGGTATAGGCCCCCATACCGCCGGTATTGGGGCCATGATCGCCGTCGTGAACCTGTTTGTGATCCTGCGCACCGGCCAGCGGGATCGCCCGGGTGCCGTCGCAGAGCGCGAAGAAACTGGCTTCCTCGCCGATCAGGAATTCTTCGATGACGATCTCCTGCCCGGCGGCCCCAAAGGCTTCCTCGACCATGATCTGATCAACGGCGGCGTAAGCCTCGTTGACGCTGTGGCTGAGGATCACGCCCTTGCCGGCAGCCAGGCCATCGGCCTTGACGACGACCGGGCGGTTCTTGATGCGGATATATTCCTTGGCGCCATCGGGCTCGTCGAAGCGCTGGTAATCGGCGGTCGGTATGCCGTACTTGGCCAGCAGGTCCTTCATCATGCCCTTCGAGCCCTCAAGCTCGGCGGCGGCAGCGGAAGGGCCGAAGACCGGCAATCCCATGGCTTCGATCCTGTCCGCCAGTCCGGCGACAAGCGGCGCTTCCGGGCCGACAACCACGAAGTCGATCTTCAGGTCTTCAACGGCAGCGCAGATACCGCTGATGTCTTCGGCATCGATAGCCAGACATTCGGCAACGGCGGCGATCCCGGCATTTCCGGGTGCGGCATAAAGCTCTGTCAGTTTCGGTGATTTCCGTATCGCCCACGCCAGGGCGTGTTCGCGTCCGCCGCCGCCGACCAGTAGTACCTTCATGCAGTCACGCTCCCATTTGCCGACGTTTGTACACGTTCGTGCCGTCATTTATGCGCAGGTTGTCATCGTCGCCTTCTTGAGACATACAGTCTAGTTATGAGCGACGCGCCGTCTACCCACAATAGCGGAGATAACGTCCCGGTATTTTCCGTGACCGAACTGTCCGGTCTGGTGAAATCAACCGTCGAGGGCGCGTTTCAGCACGTCCGCATCCGGGGTGAAATATCCGGCTTCAAGCGGGCCGCCTCCGGGCATCTGTATTTTTCCATGAAGGATGAAAACGCGGTCATGGACGGTGTTTGCTGGCGCACGTCGGCCGGCCGCCTCGGCATCAAACCTGAAGACGGCATGGAAGTCATTGCCACAGGGCGGATCACGACGTATCCCGGCCGCTCGAAATACCAGATCGTCGTCGAAACCATGGAGCTGGCGGGGGAGGGCGCGCTCCTCAAGCTGCTCGAAGACCGCAAGCGCAAGCTCGCCCTTGAAGGTCTGTTCGATGAAGACCGCAAGCGCGACCTGCCATACCTGCCGGACGTTATCGGCGTCGTCACCTCGCCGACCGGCGCGGTGATCCGCGATATCCTGCACCGGCTGGCCGACCGCTTTCCGCGTCATGTGCTGGTCTGGCCGGTGCTGGTCCAGGGTGACGGTGCCGCCGATCAGATTGCCCGGGCGATCCGGGGCTTCAATGATCTGGCAACCGATGGGCCGGTGCCACGCCCGGATTTGCTGATCGTCGCCAGAGGCGGCGGCTCGCTCGAGGATTTGTGGGCCTTCAACGAAGAGGCGGTGGTGCGGGCGGCAGCGGAAAGTGACATTCCCCTGATCTCCGCGGTCGGCCATGAAACAGACTGGACCCTGATCGATCTCGCTTCTGATCAGCGCGCCCCGACGCCGACGGCGGCGGCGGAAATGGCGGTGCCGGTGCGATTTGACGTGATGGCGCAGGTTGCCGACAGCGAAGGACGGCTGCTGCGTGCGATACGCCGCCGGACCGAGACCAAGGCACGGGAGGTGGCGGCGCTGGCCCGGGGTCTGCCGAATTTGCAAAGGCTCGTGGAAGCCGCCGCGCAGCGACTGGACGACTGGTCGGAGCGTCTCGGCAACGCCCTTAAAGCCGGTCTTCGGCAGCGCCGGCAGCGGTTGCCGAAGCAGATAACGCCGCCCAGACGCGCCATTATACATGCCCGCCAGCAACTTGATGCGGCCGGTCATGGGCTGCAACGGTCCTGGCAAAGCAGGCTCTCGGGCCGCCAAAAGGCGCTCGCCCATCAGTCACAGTTACTGGAGAGCTATTCCTATGAGCGTGTGCTTGACCGCGGATTTGCCCTGCTGACGACACCGGCGGGCAAGCCGGTGACATCGGTTGGCAGTCTTTCCGCCGGCGACGATATCAACATCCGCCTGAAGGACGGCGTCACGGCGGCGCGCATCGCCGGGTCGGGTCCGGCGGTAGCAAAAAAGCGCAAACCCGCGCAAGCCGGCAAGGACCGGGACGATCCGCAGGGATCGCTGTTGTGAGATACTGTCTGGCCCTTCTGCTGGTGCTTGCCGGGGCTTTTCCGGTACTGGCCGAAATCCCGTTCCAGCTCCAGGGAAAGGCGACCGAAGGGGGGCTCCTGATCGGCAAAACCAGCCCGGGGGCGCAGGTCACGCTTGATGGCGAGGCTGTTCCGGTAGCGCCGGATGGCCATTTCCTGCTTGGTTTCGGGCGCGATGCTGCGGGTATCAAACAACTGCAGATTACGGGTCAGGGGGGCCGGAAGGATCATGCCATCACGGTTGCTGCGCGCAGCTTTAAAATCGAACGGGTTGACGGTCTGGCCGAACGCAAGGTGACGCCGGACCCGGTCGCCATTGCCCGTATCAACCGGGAAAAAGCCGAAATGGCCGAGGCCAGGCAGGCGTCCGATCCTGCGCCGATGTTTTTGTCCGGGTTCACCTGGCCGGCGCTCGGCAGGCTGTCCGGCGTGTACGGCTCACAGCGCATCCTCAACGGCAAGCCGCGACGGCCGCATTTCGGCACCGATATCGCCGCACCCACAGGGACGCCGGTGCATGCCATGGCGGATGGCCGGGTGGTCTTTGTGCATGCCGGGATGTTTTTCAACGGCAAGACGGTGCTGATCGATCACGGCCTTGGCCTTCGCTCGGTCTATATTCACCTGAGTGATACGACCGTAGCCCAGGGAGCAATGGTCAAAGCCGGCGAAAAAATTGGCGCCATCGGTGCGACCGGACGGGCGACCGGGCCACATCTGCATTTCGGACTGACGCTGGGGGAAACGCCACTTGATCCGGAGCTGGTGCTGGGGCCTTTGCCGCAATAAAAAGCGGCGGCGTGTACGCCCCTGAAAATACCATATTGGGGAAATTTCTGCGTTGTGTTAGGATGGAGGCAATTGAAAAAGGAGACTACCATGCGTTTTGGAATTCTGGCTCTCGCCTTGACGGGATTTGTCGCTTTTGCCGCAACACCCGTTTTCGCGGACTGCGCGCCTGGGCACACGAAGACGGCGGAAGCACCGGCTCAGACGACAATTGCCGACGCGCCGATCAAACAGTCAACGCCGTCCGGCAGCTGATCCCGGTACGGATCAGTTTCAGGTATTCCCAGGCCAGCGGTTGTGTAGCCACAGCCACTGGCCGGGCTTGTCGCGAATCCAGTTTTCGATGATCCGGTTTGTTTGCCCCAGAAAACGGGCGACGTCGGCTTCCTTGTTGCCGGTATCCTCGGCGTACATCGGCGCTGATATCTCGATCCTGAAATAGGCCCCGCCCTCACGAATTACGCGCGCACTGATCACCGGGCACGCGAAGCGCAGGGCCATTTGTGCGAGTGCCGGTGCCGTCATGACGTCTTCGCCGAAAAACGGCACCGGCAATCCATTGTTCATCTTCTGGTCAATCATGATGCCGATGTGCTTGCCGTCACGCAGCGCCCTGACCATCTGTTTGGCGCCTTCGCTGCCTTTCGGAATCATCATGTCGCGATAGAGACGCCTTCCGCTCAGATAGAGCTTTTGCACCCAACGATTATTGGCTTCACGGTAGACAAAGGCAGACGGAACATTGTGCGTAAAGGCCGTCAGCGGCGCCAGTTCCCAGTTGCCGACATGGGCGCTGAGAAAAAACCCGGGCACGCCGTCATCCCTGAAGTGTTGCAGATGCTCCAGTCCGTCAATACGGATTCGGGGCTTTGGTCCGCTGAAGGTGAAATCGCCCAGATGCGGGAATTCTCCGACGGTGCGGCCCAGATTGTCCCACATGCTGACGATGATCCGCTCCACGTCGGGGCCGGCGATATCCGGGAAGGCACGATGGATATTGTCGCGCGCCCGCGCCGACAGTTTCAGGTGGGGACCAAACGTGCGGGCCAGCCATCCGCCCAGTGCCGATGCCCAGTCCAGGGGCAGCACCCGGAACAGGGCCCAGATCAGCGAAGCGCCCAGCGCTTCCAACGGGTGGCGGATATATTTTTCAACCGGGGTTTCGGGACGGAGCATGGCGTTAGCTTAGTCCACCGTGTTCAACAAGAAAGCCCTGCAGGGCGGCATCGTCTTTCCATACAAGCGTGACCGGAAACGGGATGACCCGGTTTTGCAGGGTTGCCGGTAATCGGACGTGATCTTTTTCCGTCGTCACAAGAGTGCAGTCATTGTCGGCGGCGGCACGTAAAAGCGCTTCGATCTCGCCTGCCTGATACGGATGATGGTCCGGATAGGGTTCGGCTTTGATGATGTCGGCACCGGCTGCCGTCAGGGTCTGGAAAAATTTCTCCGGCCGACCGATTCCGGCAAAAGCGATGAGCTTTTTCCCGTCAACCGACATCGCGTCCGGTGTCGGTTTGATGGCGGCGTCAAGGCGCGGCAATGATGCCGGAATTACCGGAAACCCGGCACCCACCTCGCCGATAACGCAGACGGCATCGGTGCGGGCGAAGGCACTCGAAGCGGTTTCGCGCAGCGGTCCTGCCGGAAACACACGGCCATTGCCGAAACCATACCCGCCATCAATCACCAAAAGGTTGATGGTTTTGGCCAGGGCCGGGTTCTGAAACCCGTCATCCATGATCAGGATGCCGGCACCGGCAGCACAGGCGGCCTGTGCCGTTGCCGTGCGGTCACTGCCGACCCAGGTCGGGGCGTGCCGGGACAGGATCAGGGGCTCGTCGCCAACCGCGTCAACCGTGTGCTGCTTTGCATCAACGCGGACGGGGCCTTTCAGGGATCCGCGATAGCCCCTTGAGAGAATATGCGGATTTCTCCCGACGAGACGTTTTGCCAGATCAATGCAGAGCTGGGTCTTGCCGGCCCCGCCGATAACCGCGTTGCCGACACAGATGACCGGCACCGGGGCGCGCCATTTTGGCGCTTGCCGGGCCCGGCGTTGCGTTATCGTGCCGTAAGCGCAGCCGAGCGGCGTCAATATGCTGGTCAGCACGGTTCCGATCCGACCGGTATGGCCGTGTGACCAGAAATCAGGCGCGCGCATGGTCGTGTCCTTCAATGGCATCAAGCAGCGGCGAGATGCGGTCCATGAACAACTCAAGGACTTTGGATTCTCGGATCACATACTCATAAGCGGCACGGGCCCGGGCTTGTGCCTGCGCCGGCTCGGATAAGTCTCTGGCAACGGCATCGGCAAGCGCTTCTGCATCGGCGATGATTTCCAGACCGCCTGCGGCGGCCATGGTCCGGGTGATCTCGCCGAAGTTCCAGTAATGTGGACCAATGATGATGGCGGCGCCGAGCCTTGCCGGCTCGATGGTATTCTGCCCGCCGGCCGGCACCAGTGACTTGCCCATGAAGACAATCGGCGAAAGGCGAAAAAACAGTCCAAGTTCTCCCAGCGTGTCGGCCAGGTAGATATTCGTATCCGGGGTGACCGGCTCACTGTTCGAACGCATCGCGACAACGGCCCCCTGCTGGCGTAGCAGGCCGGCGATTTCGGGTCCGCGATCCGGATGTCTCGGGACAATAATACTCAGCAGTTCGGGATTATTCTGGCTGACTTTCTGATGCACCTGCCAGGCGATCTCTTCTTCGCCGTCGTGGGTGCTGGCGGCCAGCCACATGGGCCTTAGCCCGGTTCGGGCGCGAATTTCAGCCAGCGTTGCCTCGTCGCAGGGCAGGGCGGGTACGGCGAACTTCATATTGCCCATTTGCGCCACGTCTGGCGCACCCAGGGATTTGAATCGTTCGACGTCGCTTTCCGATTGCGCCAGCACAAGCTTGAAACAGCCCAGCAATCGCTGGGCAAGGCTTTCCCATCGCTGCCATCTGAGGAATGACGGTGGTGACATTCTGGCGTTGACCAGGACCATCGGAATTTTACGCCGGTGGGTTTCAACCACCAGATTTGGCCACAATTCGGATTCCCACCAGAACGCGACATCGGGTTTCCAGTGATTGAGAAACCCTTCCACATAGGGAATCCGGTCAACCGGGACGAACTGGTGGATTGCGCCTTCGGGCAGCCTTTCGCGCATCAGTCGTGCTGACGTTACGGTGCCTGTCGTCACCAGGACCGTCGGTGCGTTGGCTCTGGAAATGATTTCTGAAATTGCCGGCAGCATGGAAAGGGCTTCGCCGATACTGGCACCGTGCATCCATACCAGATGCCCGCCGGGTCTGGGTGTGATCGGCTGACCCAGGCGTTCATTGAACCGTGCCGCATCTTCCTTGCCGCGGTTGATCCGCTTTTTCAGGAACATCGAGATCAGCGGTGCGCCGATGGTCGTCGCGGTGCGGTATAGTGTCAGGATCATTGTGTTTGTTCCTGCACTTCCGGGCCGGGCTCAACGGGGGTGCGGGATGTGGTACGGTCCGCTGCCCTGTTCAGTTCACTGATCCGATCTTCCAGTATTTGTCTGAATTCACGTATCGCGGCTTCATCGGCATCTCTCGGCACCCACAAAGGTTCACCCCAGATCAGGACACCTTTTGAAAACGGTAACGGAATCAGAAAACGATCCCAGGTTTGCAACAGCTTGCCGTTTGCAATACCGCAGCCGAGCGGCAGGATCGGCGCACCTGAAAGCCGGGCCAGATTGATCACGCCGTCCGAGGCGCGCATTCTGGGGCCGCGCGGACCGTCGGGTGTTATGCCGACCCACTCACCCTTTCGCAGCGCCTTGATCATCTGACGGAAAGCACCGGCGCCGCCTTTCGACGAGGAGCCCTTGATCCAGCTGATGCCCAGATGTTTGACGGCATAGGCGATCAATTCGCCGTCACGGTGGCCGCTGATCAGCATCCTGAAGGGCCTGGGCTTTTGCCAGGAATACGGCGCGATCAGCAGCCTGCCGTGCCACATCGCGAGGATGGCCGGTTGATTGCTGTCATAAAGAGTATCAAAATGTTCCTTGCCGATACGGTGCCAGCGACCGGAAACCCACACCAGACGCATGTATTGAGCGGCAATCCAGCAGGCTACGGCCCTGAAGGGTGCGCTTTTGATGACCTGTTTTGATATGTCCTTTAGCAAGGGCACGCTCAACCGATTTCAACGCGAGCCAGCGCATCCGCTTCGGATGCGAATTGCAGCGTATACAGTTTTTCATAGGCACCGTTACGGGCGATCAGTTCTGCATGGGATCCCGTTTCAACGATGGTTCCGTTCTGAATGACATAGATCAGGTCAGCACCGACAATGGTCGACAGCCGGTGCGCGATAACCAGTGTGGTACGGTCCTTCATCAGATGATCGAGCGCCTGCTGCACATGGCGTTCGGATTCGGTATCCAGCGACGATGTCGCTTCATCCAGCAGAAGGATCGGCGCGTTCTTGAGGATGGCCCGGGCAATCGCCAGACGTTGCCGTTGACCGCCGGAAAGCTTGACGCCCCGCTCTCCGACCATGGTATCGAAGCCCTGCGGCAAATCTTCGATAAAATCGAGGGCGGCGGCATGGCGTGCGGCATCAATAATTTCCGCCTCGTCGGCACCGGGTCTGCCATAGGCGATGTTGGCCCGGACCGAGTCGTCAAACAGCACCACTTCCTGGCTGACGAGGGAAATATTGGCGTAAAGACTCTCCAGCGTGACGTCGCGGACGTCCGTGCCGTCAATGGTGATCGACCCCTCGCAGACATCGTAAAAGCGCGGGATCAGGTTGAGGATCGTCGACTTGCCGGCACCGGACGGGCCGACCAGTGCCACCGTCTTGCCGGCGGGTATGGTCATGTCGACCTCTTTAAGCGCCGGTTGACCTTCGGTGTATGAGAAACTGATATGCTGAAGCCGGATCAGGCCGCTCACCGGGACCTGCATGGCTTTTGCATCGGGCCGCTCCTGAATGCCGGAGTCCATGTCGATCAGATCAAACATCCGCTGCGCACCGGCCAGACCCTCCTGCAGGCTGGCATTAAGATTGGCCAGTCGCTTCATCGGCTCGTAGGCCAGAAGCAGGGCGGTGATGAATGAGAAAAACGACCCGGGGTCGAGGTTTTGGTGAATCACGCGATAGCCGCCATAGACGATGACGATGGCGACGGCGATGCCGCCCAGGGTTTCCATGATCGGGCTCGACAGGGCGCGGATCCGGTTAGATTTGATATTCAGTTTGAAAATACGCTCAACCAGGGTCGAGACCCGCGAGGTTTCATAGGTTTCCATGCCGTAGGCTTTGACGACACGGATTCCCTGAAAGCTCTGATCAAGGATCGCTGTGAACAATCCGTTCTCTTCCTGGGTATTCGCCGTCACTTTCCGCATCCGCGTGCCAAGCCGGATAATCGGATAGACGGCAAGCGGAAACACGAAAAACGCGATGGATGCCAACTGCCAGTCCTGCACGAACATCACCGTGACCAGACCGATCAGCGACAGGAATTCCTTGCCGAGACCGGTGAAGGCGTTGGAGACCGCTGAGCGCATGTTGTTGATGTCGACCAGGAACCGCGAAACCAGTCGGCCCGATGGCATGGAATTGAAGAAGCCGAGATCCATCCCGATCAGGTGTCGGTACAATCGTGTCTGGCAGTCGGCAACGATCCTGAGGCCGACATAGGCCATCAGCAGCGATTGCCCATAACTGGCCATGCCCTTGGCCAGAAAGGTTACCAGAACGAAGACGGAAACCAGCCACAGCATGTCTTCGTTTTTGGCGATAAAGACGTCGTTGACGATAGGTTTCATAAGATAGGCAGACATCGCCGTGGCACCGGAGACGACCGCCATGCAGAGCAGTGCCAGCGCCAGATATCCCCAGTAATGGCGCACGTTTTCGCGCACCAGCCGGCGCACCAGCACCTCCGTCGACAAGTGTGCGTTCGTTTTCTTTTCGTCTTTGCTTTTCAAGGCGTTGCGTCCCTTGTTTGGTTCGCCGGGACATTACCACGCAGAAACGCGGGGGCCAATGCGAATGGTCCTGCGATCAGGGACCTGCTGTTTGCCCCCTCAAGCTGTCCTTCTCCCGGTGTTGCCTGCGGCATTCACACATCTTTATGACGGGCGCACGCGATGTTGGCGAATAGCAAGGTTTCCTGCGAATTCTGCAACCTCGTCATTCCGGTGCAGACCGGAATCCAGTCATTTCTGGACTCCGGTCTGCACCGG
>JBBDOA010000089.1:0-5043 GCA_040877275.1 Rhodospirillales bacterium
CGCGTTCAGTTTGATAAAACCCTCGGCATCGTGCTGGTCATAGACGGAGTCTTCCTCGAACGTCACCATGGCTTCGTCATACAGCGACAGCGGCGACTTGCGGCCGGTGATGATGACGTTGCCCTTGTAAAGTTTCAGCCTGACGGTACCGGTCACGCGCTGTGATGCGTGATCGATTGCGGCCTGCAGCATTTCCCGTTCCGGCGCGAACCAGAAGCCGTTGTACACAAGCTCGGCATAGCGCGGCATCATCTCGTCCTTGGTATGCATGGCACCCTTCTCGAGGGTGATGCTCTCCATGGCGCGGTGTGCATGGAACAGCACGGTGCCGCCGGGGGTTTCATAGACACCGCGGGACTTCATGCCGATAAAGCGGTTTTCCACCATATCCAGACAGCCGACGCCGTTGCGTCCGCCAAGTTCGTTCAGTTTGGCCAGCAAGCTCGCCGGGCTCATCTTTTCGCCGTTGATGGCGACCGGATTGCCGTGTTCGAAATCAATGGTGATTTCTTCCGGTTTGTCGGGCGCGGCCATCGGCGTCACCATGCGGGACAGGATCAGATCGTAATCGGGCTCGATCCACGGGTCTTCGAGGATTTTGCCTTCGGACGAGATATGCAGAAGATTGGCGTCCTGGCTGAACGGGGCCTCGCCGCGTTTGTCCCTCGGCACCGGAATCTGGTTTTTCTCGGCGTATTCAATCAGTTTGGTGCGGCTGGTCAGATCCCATTCACGCCACGGCGCAATGATCTTGATGTTGGGTTCCAGCGCATAATAGCCGAGCTCAAAGCGGACCTGATCGTTGCCCTTGCCGGTGGCACCGTGTGCGACCGCATCGGCACCGGTTTCCCGGGCAATTTCGATCTGGCGCTTGGCAATCAGCGGCCGGGCGATGGAGGTGCCGAGCAGATACGTGCCTTCATAGAGCGCACCGGCGCGGAACATCGGAAAGACGAAATCGCGGACGAATTCCTCGCGCAGGTCTTCGACGTAAATCTCCTTGATGCCGAGCATTTCCGCCTTCTTGCGGGCCGGCTCAAGTTCCTCGCCCTGACCAAGATCGGCGGTGAAGGTGACGACCTCGCAATTGTAGGTATCCTTCAGCCATTTCAGGATAACGGACGTATCGAGACCACCGGAATAGGCGAGGACAACCTTTTTAACGTCTTTGCTCATGACTGCGCGCTTTCAAACAGGATAATGACAGGGCGCGCGCAGTATAGGCATAAGGCCCGCTTCGTAAAGCGGGCTTCACGGTTTGGCCGGGAAATGCAGGTTTTACTCGAGGCTATGCGCACCAAGGACGCGGTCGACCACATCCTCAACCATGGCGCGTTGCGCCGGACCCATGAAATCGAGATCGCGTTCCGTCAGACCGAATGACATCAGTATGTGTGTGCGTTTCGCCGGGTCGGCTGCAGACGGGGCAGAAGCGGATTTGCGGCTGAACGCTGTGCCGGGATTCCTGTCACTGCTGTTGATCGTGGCCGGGTGCGTGAACATGGGGCATCTCCAGAGGCCTGCACGGATGTCCCATCGAAGCACGGCGGCGTTTAGAAATGCTTAAAGCGGCTCAGCCGACGCTGACGGCGAGCCTTTCCTCATAAAACGCAATCAGGCTGCTGATTTCAGCGACCGCCAGTCTGGCCGTCGGGTAGCTCCAGGCGATGTTCTCGAGCCTGTCCGCATCGCTTCCGGCATGAAAATAGACGGCCCGGCCCTTGTGCGGACAGACGCTGGATTTGTCCGATGGCTGCAGGGACTTCATCAGAACGTCCGTCCTTGGGAAATAAAACCGCGGCGCATAACCGTTTTCAGTAAGGATCATGGCCGCCCGGCTTTCAGCCAGCAGGATATCACCGGCCCGCACCGTGACGCGGTCGGTACAGAAAGTGAGGGCAATGCGCTTGATAACAGGCCGGGTCCGCATGCCGACAGCATACAGTTACAATCGTATTATGTGGAGACAAAGCTGCAGGTTTCCGGATCAGCAACCGCGTGAAGCGCAATTTCTGCCGCCGGTGCGGCAAAAATTACCCGGTCTGGTCTTCCGGTTCTGCTGCGGCATCGATTTCCTGCATCACCAGCAGCATGGCGCTCATGCCGTTCGGTGCCGCCCGCAGTTGTTCGGCAACAGCGCCATCCTGATCGGGTGAATGGGGGCCGCCCTCATCCAGGGCCTTCTCGGCGGCCAGCCGGGTCTGGATTTCAAGCGCGATCATCTTTTCGACCTGACCCCGTTGTTCCGATGACATGTTTTCCAGGCCGTCCTCGGTAAGTCCCATGGAAGCAAGGATTTTTTCCCTAAGCTCTTCCATCTTACGTTCCTGGATTTCAGCCGTATAGGCGCCGAAACCGACAGAATTGATCTCTTCAAGGGTGCGGCGGAAGTCGCTTTTCCAGGCCGGTTCCTGATCCAGACCGGCCTTGTCCCTGGCGGCGGATTGGGTTTGCGGGAACGGAGCGGTATTGGCACCGATCTTGTGGGCCGCGTCTGCATTGTCGAACATGGATAACTCCTGCTTGTTTATCAAACAATGACAAGCAAGATACAGACCAGTTCAGGTGGCTACTCGGAAAGGAGAGGCCATCCTAGGCGTGCCGCCCGCTGCGCGCACGAGACGACCGCTTCGAGGTCTCCCCAGAATGAGGATAAAGTAAGACCTCATGCTGAGGAGCGAGCTTAAGCGAGCGTCTCGTGCGCCACATCGTCGTCATCCCGGGCGTTAGCCGAGCCCGGAACCGTCTGGTTTCGGGTGCGAGGGTTACGACCCGGGACCCATCGTTGGGCTTGGTGTGATCCGGTCATGGGTCCCGGATCGCTGGCTTTTCTGGCCTCGCATCCGCTCGGAGAAAAGCCGTGCCCGGGATGACGGAGATGGTATTTTTGATGACGAACAAAGTTCGGGATGACGCGGTGCTACAGGGACTCGTGTAGTGAAACCTTGCGGGCCCGCTCGGAAGCCGACTTCAACTGGCCGCACGCCGCCATGATGTCGCGGCCACGGGGGGTGCGCACCGGCGACGAATAGCCGGCGTCATTGACGATCTCGGCAAAGCGGTGAATGCGGTTGTTCGACGAACACTCATAGACCGTGCCCGGCCACGGATTGAACGGGATCAGGTTGATCTTGGCCGGAATACCTCTGACCAGCCGGACCAGTTCGTGCGCATCGGCATCGGTGTCGTTGATGCCGTGCAGCATGACATATTCGAAGGTGATGCGTCTGGCGTTCGAAGACGTCGGGTAGCGGCGGCAGGCGTCGAGCAGCTCGGCAATCGGCCATTTTTTGTTGATCGGCACCAGTTCGTCCCTGAGATCATCCCTGACCGCGTGCAGGCTGATCGCCAGATTGACGCCGAGCTCGGCACCGCAACGCTCGATTTCCGGCACAATCCCGGACGTCGACAGCGTGATGCGGCGCTTTGACAAGGCGATGCCTTCATTGTCCATGATGATGGTCAGCGCTTTGGCGACGTTCTCGTAATTGAACAGCGGCTCGCCCATGCCCATCATGACGATGTTGGACAGCATCCGTGTGCCGTCCTGCGGCGTCGGCCATTCGCCATAGCTGTCGCGTGCCGCCATGAACTGGCCGACAACTTCGCCCGATGTCAGGTTGCGGACCATCGGCTGCGTGCCGGTGTGGCAGAACTTGCAGGACAGCGTGCAGCCGACCTGGCTCGAGACACAGACCGCGCCGCGGTCTTCTTCGGGAATATAGACGGTTTCCACGTCCTTGCCGTCTGCGAGCCGGAACAGCCATTTGCGGGTGCCGTCGCTGGACGTCTGCTCGGTGGCGACGGCGGGGCGCGTCACCTTATGGGTTTCGGCGATCTTTGTCCGGAATTCCTTCGACAGCGTTGTCATCTTTGCGAAGTCGGTCTCGCCCTGATGATAGATCCAGTGCCACAATTGCTTGGCGCGGAACGCCTTCTCGTCCAGACGGACGAGTTCGCCGGCAAGCTCGGCACGGCTGAGGCCGACCAGTTCGGTTCTGGGATCTGAGGGCAATACGCTGTTCATGGCGCGGGGTTTACACCCAAATGCCGGAAACGCCAAGTGTATGGATGGGTCACGCCCCAGCCGGATGCTTGGCGATGCCCCGGGAATACGCTAAATCGAAAGCATGTCCGGAACCGGTTTTGACCCCGCCCTGAAACGTCAAGCTATCGTGCTGCTGGCGATCTCGGAAGTGCTGGCGCTGTCGCTGTGGTTTTCGGCCAGCGCCGTGGTTCCGGCCCTGGAGGCCGAGGTCGCGCTTTCAGGGCTGCAGGCATCCCTGTTTACCAGCGCCGTTTCCATCGGCTTTGTCGCCGGCACGCTGGCCAGCGCTATCCTGACCCTGCCCGACCGGATCGCGCCGGCCCGGCTGTTTTCGCTATCGGCACTGATCGCGGCCCTCGCCAACGGGCTTATCCTGGTCGTCGATCCGACATCTTTCGCCGTTATCGTGCTGCGCTTTGTGACCGGGGTCTGCATGGCCGGTATCTATCCGGTCGGCATGAAGATGGCGTCGTCGTGGGCCAAAGGCGATACCGGCTTTCTGGTCGGTTTGCTGGTGGGTGCCCTGACACTGGGCTCGGCCCTGCCGCATTTGTTCAATGCGGCCGGAGGCGTCGACTGGCGCTTCACAATAGCCGCCTCGTCGCTGGCGGCCATCGTGGCGGCGATCCTGATCCGCTTTGCCGGGACCGGCCCGAATTTGGGCGGGGCGGCGCCGTTCAACCCGTCGGCAGTGCTGGAAACCTGGCGCAACCGACCGCTGAGGCTGGCCAATCTTGGATATCTTGGCCATATGTGGGAGCTGTATGCGATGTGGGGCTGGATCGGTCTGTATCTGAGCCGGAGCTTTGCCGACAGCGGTATGGCCGAGCCGGTCTACTGGGCCGGCCTCGCGACGTTTTGCGTGATCGCTGCCGGCGGTGCCGGTTCGCTGGCCGGTGGCCTGTTCGCTGACCGCATGGGACGCACCACGCTGACCATCGGCGCGATGTCGATTAGCGGTGCCTGTGCCTTGGGCGTCGGCTTTGTTTACGGCG
>JBBDOA010000090.1:0-330 GCA_040877275.1 Rhodospirillales bacterium
CGTCGGGTGGGTAGAAATCAATGTCTGCAAACATAACGAGCGAGAGCATCCGCTTCAAAAGAATAACGCAGATGTCTAATCTTTACATACACCCCTCATGTGGCTCGACACCTCTCCTCGGGGAGAGGTCGGCGCATAGCGCCGGGTGAGCTGCGCGGAAGACTGCAGGACCCCCACCGGGAGTCCGAAATCCAGGGTGAGCCTGAACGCGGGTGTCCTGGCCCCGGGAAAGGGCTCGGCCGTCACCACGGTTCCGGCTCGGATCTCCAGCTCCGAGAAGGTCTCGATCGAAGCCGTCACGAGAAAATCAGGGCGAAGAGCGCGATGAAA
>JBBDOA010000090.1:340-27114 GCA_040877275.1 Rhodospirillales bacterium
GGCCTAGCCGCAACAAACTCAGCCTTTGAAAATCGGCTCATGGCCTGACGGCAGACGAACCTCGAAGGCGTTCAGGATGTGCGAGATGGTCGCGTAGTAACCGGCAAGAAACACCAGTTCGGTGACGCCTTCGGCACCCAGTAAATCAAGGGCTGCTTTGTACGTCGCATCATCGACCCGTTTCTTTGTCTGCAGATCGCTGACGAAACGATAGACCGTTGCCTCGTCCGCATCGTCCGGCACCTGCTGGTTCATCACCCGCTCAATGGTCTCGTCGGAAAGACCTTCCTTGCGGCCGACGGCAGCGTGCGCCCACCATTCGTAATCGGCTTCGAAGTGGCGTCCGACCACGAGGATCGCCAGTTCGCGGAGCGGAGCGGGAATGACGCCTTCGTAGCGCAGCTTGCCGCCCAGTTGCTGCAGCAGATCACCCATTTCCGGCGCATACAGCATCGCATTGAAGGGACCGCGCAACGCCCCCTGCTCGTTCATCATCTCTGCCGGATTTCCTTTGGCGCGCGGCCCACCGGTAATGCCGTCAAAGACACGGCGTTGCGTTTCGCTCATCGTTTCTGTCGGGACCGGGCCAAGCCTGCTCATGATTTACCTGCTGCGGCTGCGACTTTTTCAGGCGGCGGTGGATTACCCGGCACCGGCTCGCCGGACATTGCCGGATGCGAGCGCTGATACTGCGGCGGAAAGGCTGCATGGGCGCGCAGCGTCTCGGCGGCGTGCCAGGTCCAGCGCGGATCATACAGCATACCACGGGCCAGCGAGACCATGTCGGCCTGCCCGGATTTGATGATGTGTTCGGCCTGAATGGCGTCGGTGATCTTGCCGACAGCCATCACCGGTATCCCGGTTTCGCGGCGGATGTCAGCGGCAAAATGCGTCTGATAACCGGGGCCGACCGGGATCTGCTGTTTCGGGGAATTGCCGCCCGACGAGACATCAATAAAGTCGCAGCCCATGGCTTTGAGAACCTTCGAATAGGCAATGCTGCCGGCGATATCCCAGCCGCCTTCAACCCAGTCGGTGGCCGAAATGCGCACCCCGACCGGAATGTCGTCGGGGACAACGGCGCGGACGGCTTCAAAGATTTCCAGCGGATAGCGCATACGCCCTTCCAGCGAGCCGCCGTAGGCATCATTACGCCGGTTTGAAAGCGGCGACAGAAACTGATGCAACAGATAGCCGTGCGCGTTATGCAGCTCAATAGCCTTGAAGCCGAGGCGGACCGAACGCTTGGCCGCTTCGACAAAACTGATCCGCACCCGTTCCAGCGTCTCGTCAGTCATCGCTTCCGGAACGTGCCAGCCCTCTGCATAGGGTTCCGCCGACGGCCCGACTGTTTGCCAGGCGCCATTGTCCTTGCCGAGCGGCTTGCCGCCGTTCCACGGCACATCGATGGATGCCTTGCGGCCAGCGTGCGCCAGTTGAATCCCGACAGGCACGTTGCCATAGGCATTACAGAAATCCAGAACCCGCTTCAGGGCGGCTTCGTTCTCGTCATTATAAAGCCCGACACAACCCGGCGTTATCCGCCCTTCAGGCTCGGTACCCGTCGCCTCGACGAACAACAGACCGGAGCCTGAAACCGCATACTGGCCCAGATGCATAATGTGCCAGTCACCGACCGTGCCGTCCTTGACGGAATACTGGCACATCGGCGCGACAACAACGCGGTTGGGCATTTCCAGCCCGCGCATCTGAAAGGGTGTGAATAATTCGCTGCTCATGAAATCCCCCGGCATGTTTGGTGCAGGAACATATGTGGCCACTCACGGCCGTTCCGTCAACACGCCAGAAGAAAATGCGCCGTCAGGCGGCTGAACGGTGCTCCGGGTTGCTTTTCGCCTCATCATTCTCGATCAGCACCTTGTGCAGCACGCGCACGGCCTCGTCGTAGGTGCCGTCGTCTAGCATGAACTGGATATCGACGCCGCGCCCCGATGCATGCGTCGCCAGCACGTCGAGACCGGCTCTATTCAGAGCGTCCAGGGCCGTCGGCAGAATTTCAGGATCACGCATATTGGTGCCGATGGCAGAAATGATATCGACCTTGCGGGTCTTGATATCGGCTTCCGGCTGACGCTTCAAAATGACGTCGATGACCCGGCGCACCTGTTTCAGCGGCGACGCGACATAGAACGTCATGGTGTTGGCGTTCAGGCTCCAGCTGATCAGGGGCAGCTTGAAACGGCGGAAGGCTGCCAGCGCATCCTCGCCGGCACCCGGGATGCCGACCATGTCCTGATCGAACACCTCGACCTCAATGGCATTTTCAAGACCGGTAACAATTTCGATGCGCGGGTCTTCCGGTTTCCAGTCTTCGTCAATCACGGTGCCCGGATGATCAGGCTCGAAGGTGTTGACGATCCGGAGCGGTATCCCCTGCTGACGCAGCCCTTTGGCAGCACGGGGATGGATCGCTTCCATCCCCATATTGGAAAGCTGATCGGCGACGTCGTAATTGGTTCGACCAATCGGTCGCACCTTGTCCAGACCGATGATTTTCGGATCGCCGCTTGAGAGATGATACTCCTTGTGAATGATCGCTTCGGCGGCGCCCGTCACACAGGCAACGGCCGAAAACGTCACTTCCGAATAGCCGCGGCCATAAATACCCATCAGACCGTCCGAGGCCTGGGTGTATCCGGTGACGACCGGCAGCACGCTCGCAAGATCGATATCGCTGAAACCTTCGCGGATCCGTTCTTCAAGGCTCAGGCTTTCACTTTCCCGCCACCCCGAAAGATCGACAAACTCGGCGTTCACGCCCCGCCGGCGCAGCAAAAGCATGGTATTGTGCGCACTGTGCGCCTCACCGATGCCGCTGATCAGTTCACGCACCGTCATCAGGTGCTCATCCAGCTTGAAGTGGCCGTAACTGCAGATGCGTTGCAGATCAATCAGGCAGTTGCGCACGCCCTCGACGCGTTCCTGCACGAAACGGTCAGCAAGCTTGCGATCCGCTTCATCGTCAAACGCGTCGGCATTGATGGCCAGCATGTGGTTCTGCACTCGACTCAGCGCATCGCCCCAGGACCAGTCGTTTTCCGATCCGGCATACAGCGCATAGACACCGGGTTCGGAGGATTTTTTGTTCTCCAGCAGCATGTCGGTAACGCCGCCATAGGCCGAAACAATGAAAATCCGGTTATACAGATCATCCCCACTTCTGGAACCGATCAGGATGTTGTCAAAGACCGTGCCGATGTCAGACATCGACGTACCGCCGATCTTGTGTACGGTGTGTGTGCCAGTTTGCTCCGGCGCTTCGGCTGGTGTTTTATCAAGGGTCATGATGTTTCCTTCGCAGGCCAGGGTTCAGGCCTCGGCCAGCGCTTCTTCATTCAGTTTATAGGCACCATCGGCATCGTGAACTTCGCGTCCGTTAAGCGGCGGGTTGAAGGTGCAGGCAAGCTGCATGTCTTCGGTGCCGCCACGCAGCAGATGGCTGTCGTTCTTATCAAGGATATACACCGTGCCGGGCTCGATCCTGTAGACCTTGCCATCGGCGACGGTTTCGACCTCGCCATTACCGGAAATGCAGTAAACGGTCTCAAGATGGTTCTTGTACCAGATCGGCGTTTCCGTTCCGGCATAGATGGTGGTGATGTGAAACGAAAAGCCCATCCCGTCGTCGGCCAGGGACAGGCGGACGCTTTTCCACGTATCGGTGCTGACGGTTCGATCCGTCTTTTCACAGTCTGCAAGGGTGCGGACGATCATAGATTTTCTCTCTTTTCTATTCTGTTTTCGTATAAGCGCTGGTTATTCGGCAGCAACCGGCTGTGCCACTTCACCGGCAACCGCGACGGCAAATGCCTGATCGAGGATGTCGAGACCGGCCAGCAGTTGTTCATCGGTGATGGTCAGCGATGCCAGGCATTTAACGACTTCGCCATGGGCACCGGATGTTTCGATCACCAGACCGCGCTTGAACGCTTCGGCAACAATACGACCGGCGAGATCACCGGATGACACCACGATACCGCGCATCATGCCGCGTCCCCGCAACGAGACGACGTGATCAGCGTACTTGTCCTGAATGGCTTTGAAGCCGCCCAGCAGCAGCTCGCCCTTGGCGCTGACGGATTTGGCGAATTTGTCATCGGCCCAGAACTGCTCAAGGGCGACCGTGGCCGTCACGAAAGCATGGTTGTTGCCACGGAACGTACCGTTGTGCTCGCCTGGCTCCCACTGATCGAGGTCACGGTTAATCAAAGTCACGGCGAACGGCAGGCCGAAACCTGAAAGCGATTTCGACAGCGTCACGATGTCGGGCTTGATCCCCGCCGGCTCGAAACTGAAGAACGTCCCGGTGCGACCGCACCCGGCCTGGATATCGTCTACGATCAACAGCACATCATGCTTGCGGCAAACCATTTCGAGGTTTTTCAGCCACGTCATGCGGGCCGCGGTCAGACCGCCTTCGCCCTGCACGCATTCGACGATGACGGCTGCCGGATGATCGACGCCGCTCGACGGATCGCCGAGTGCTTTGTCGAGGTATTCGGTGCTATCCACATCATCGCCCAGATAACCGTCATAGGGCATCGGTGTTGTCCCCGGCATATCAACGCCTGCGGCACCGCGATGGTGTTCGTTGCCCGTCGCCGCCAGTGCACCGAGCGTGACACCGTGGAAGCCATTGGTGAAGGTGATGATATTGCTGCGGCCGGTGACCTTGCGGGCCAGCTTCATCGCCGCTTCGACGGCGTTGGCACCGGTCGGGCCGGTGAATTGCAGCACATAATCCATATTTCTGGGGGTAAGGATATACTGATCAAAAGCATTGAGGAATTTTGCCTTGGCCTTGGTATGCATATCCAGGCCGTGTGTAATGCCGCCCCCTTGCAGGTATTCGATCAGCGCATCACGCATCACCGGGTTGTTGTGGCCGTAATTGAGGCTGCCGGCTCCGGCCAGAAAATCAATGTAATCGCGGCCTTCTTCATCGCTCAGGATTGCACCCTCAGCCTTGTCGAAGACGACCGGGAAGGACCGGGCATAGCTTTGAACCTGTGATTCGCGTTTTTCAAAAATAGACATCGTAACCTCGCATTTATCGTCGGTTAATGGGGCATCGGATAATGCAGCGTCGTCACAGGCCACAGGACAGTCCGGGGGCCGGCGCGCCGCATTTGATCCGCCATATAAAAGGGTGAGCGTGTTTCTTATTCGCTATCGAACGGATCAGGCGGCATCGACCAGTGACGGCATCAGCGCAGCGCGCTTGAACGGCCCGATATTCCAGAGAACTTCGGATTTTTGCTGGCCATCGAAATGATCTTCCCTGTCGAACAGAACGTCCCTGTCGACCTCGGCATTGAGCGTTCGGGCGATTGAATTGAAGACACCGTGTGATGCCTTGTTATCAGGCGTGATCGTGGTCTGGAGATTGCGAACCCGGCTCGCAACAGGACGTCTGAGGATGTCGAGAACCATCCGCTTGGCCAGGCTCAGGCCACGCGCATCGGGGGCCACAGCCACCTGCCAGACGAAGAGTGTATCTTCTTGTTCAGGCATGATGTAGCCCGACACGAAGCCGCCGACATCGCCGGCCAGTTCGGCTACGGAGCTGGTCTCGCTGAAATGTGAGCACTGAAGCAGATTACAATAAACAGAGTTCTCATCGAGCGGCTTGCACTGTTCGACCAGTTCATTGACGGCGACACCGTCTTCAGGCGTCGGCCGACGCAGAACAAGCGTGCGGTCGTCGTGATCAAGTTGTCGAGATTTCGTCATCGGTCTGGCTTTCCTCAGTTATATCAAAATTATATATATTTTTGTTGCCCATGACATACCCAATTACGGCCAAGGCGTCAACCGAGTCACCTTAATTTCATGTTATTGTTCAAATATCTTCATCTGAAGCAATATTATACCAAATATGCCGCATCAAACGAATGAAAATTTATATTGAATAATAATTGAATTGGCCGTACCTCATAAAAAAAGCACGACGTGTACTCATTTCCGGGTTAAGCGCCTGATCCGAAGGTTTTGGTTTGGTAACAATGCGTTGTAGGTTCTAAATCAATACGACACGTTATCTCCGCGAAGGTGGAGACCCAAATTAACGGATAGTCTGGGTCCCCGCCGAAGCCTGTGCCCGCGAAGGCGGGTGCGAGGATGACGAGCAAGGTTAACAGGGAACGACGGTATTGGATCAACTGAATCAGGCGCTGGTATCGATTCGCCGAATATTGCGGGCGACGGAAATGCACGGCAAAGCATTACGTCAGGCGACCGGGCTGAAAACCTCACAGTTACTGGTGCTGCAGGCGCTTGAGGAATCGCAGGAACTGACGGTCGGTGGTATTACCGCCGAAGTGCATATGGCGCAGGCATCGGTCACGATGATCGTTGCCAGACTGGAAACACTGGGATTCGTGCGCAGGGTTCGCGGTACGACCGATAAAAGAAATGTCTTTGTCGCCCTGACGGATACCGGCCGCGAGATCCTGAAACAGGCACCGGAAGCGCTGCACCAGCGTTTCGCCGACGCCTTCGAGCCGCTCGAGACGTGGGAGAAGACCATGCTGATCGCATCATTGCAGCGCGTTGCCGCCATGCTCAATGCTGCTGATCT
The DNA here is from genome assembly GCA_040877275.1 of Rhodospirillales bacterium. Classification (GTDB taxonomy): domain Bacteria; phylum Pseudomonadota; class Alphaproteobacteria; order Rhodospirillales; family Casp-alpha2; genus UBA4479. The sequence continues at coordinate 6,942 of JBBDOA010000090.1, forward strand.
TGATGCCGCGCCGATCCTGCATTTCGATTCGCCCGATCAGCTTGAGCACACGGAAAGCCGGGAATAGCGCTTACAGCACTTCCCGAAGCGCATCACCAACATGCACCGGCGTCGAGAGCACGTTGACCCCGGCCGCTTCCAGAGCCTTTTTCTTCGATGCGTAGGTACCCTTGTCGCCCATGACGATGGCACCGGCGTGCCCCATCTTTTTACCCGGTGGTGCAGCGCCCCCGGCGATATAGGCAATCACCGGTTTTTTCATGGTTTGGGCGTATGCCGCCGCATCCTCTTCCATTGCGCCGCCGATCTCGCCGACCATGACGACGGCCTCGGTGCCAGGAAAAGCGTCGAGCGCCTCAAGTGCATCGCGGGTCGTTGTGCCGATCACCGGATCACCGCCGATACCAACGAACGCGGTCTGGCCATACCCGGCGGAAACGATGTTCTGGCACAAAAGCGTGCCGAGCGAGCCCGAACGCGACAGCACACCAACCGTGCCCTTCCTGAAAATCCGCTGGTTGAACGCCGGCATAAAGCCCATGAAGGTTTCGTCGACAGTCACGCCGCCGGCCGTGTTCGGGCCGACAATCCGCGTGCCGGCTTCTTTCGCCGCCGCCATGATATACATGATGTCGTGAACCGGCACGTGTTCGGTCAGGCAGAGAATCATTTTTGCCCCGGCATCAATGGCGTCCAGCGCCGCAGCCTTGACGCCCAGGGGCGGTATGAACAGCAGTGAAGCATCGAAGCCGCCGTCTTTCTGGGCATCAACCGCAGAGCCATGCACCGGTACGCCGCAATGCTCGGTTCCGGCCTTGTTCGGGTTGACGCCACCGATCACGGTAGCACCGTATTCCTGCATCCGCTCCGTCCAGAAAGTACCCTGCTTGCCGGTGATGCCCTGAACGAGAATGCGTGTTTCCTTGCGGGGTATAATCATGTCATGCACTCCCTTTTGCAGCATCGACCGCGGCCTTGCACGCCGCGCTCATATCCGGCAGCGGATCTATGCCGAGCTTCTCTTTCAGCATACGGATCGCTTCTTCGTCGCCGGTTCCGGCAATTGAGAAAAACACCGGGATATCCGGCTTCAGCTCTTCCCAGGCACCGAGCAGCCCCTCCATCATCACATCGCACCGCGCGAAGGCACCGCAGAAGTTGACGACAAGACTTTTGATGCCGGGTTTCGCCAGCACCATTTCCAGGGCGATTTTGGCCTTGGTATAGGCCTCGCCGCCGATCTCACAGAAGTTGGCGGGCGCGCCGCCGTGATGGCGGACCACGTCCATGGTCGTCATGGTCAGCCCCGCACCGTTGGCCAGCACGCAGACATCGCCATCCAGCTCGATATACTTGATACCGGCCGCTTCGCCTCGGGCTTCCAGTTCGGTCAGCTTGTCCGGCGTGCCCTTTGCCGCCAGTTCCTGCTGGCGCTTGATGGCGCTGTCGTCCAGCGTGAACTTGCAATCAAGGGCACAAACTTCACCCGAACCGGTGACGATCAACGGATTGATCTCAAGCAACTCGGCATCGTTGGCGATATAGGCCGCATAAAGCTTCACCAGGGTTTCGGCGACATCGGCGTCCGCACCGGAAAGATCGAGCCCGGTGATCAGCGCCCGGGCATCGGCAAGATCGAAACCCTTGCGGATATCGACCGCATGGGATTTCAGCTTTTCCGGCGTGTCGGCGGCAATTTCCTCGATGTCCATCCCGCCTTCGGTCGAGAACATGACCATCGGCCCCTTCGAGACCGGGTCATTGAGAACCGCTGCATAGAACTCACGTTTGATATCCGATTTCTCTTCGATGAGAACTTTCTGGACGGTGTGCAGGCCGATTGCCATGCCAAGAATGGCTTTGGCGTGCGCTCTCGCTTCGTCGGGGGTATCAGCGAGCTTGATGCCGCCCGCCTTGCCGCGTTTGCCGGTCGGCACCTGCGCCTTGACGACACAACCGCCAAGCCGTTCAGCGGCTTCGGCTGCCGCATCCGGATGGTACACCAGAACGCTGGCCGGGACCTTGATCCCGCTCGCCGCCAGCAGCGGTTTGGCTGCATATTCATCGAAGTTCATCTGGATGATTCCCCTGTTTACATCGTCCTCGCCCTTCGAGACACTCGCTTCCGCTCGTTCCTCAGGGTGAGGACGTTTGTTTTCACCTCATCCCTCAGGGTGAGGACGTTTATTTTTTACCTCATCCTGAGGAAGCGCGAAGCGCTGTCTCGAAGGATGAAGCGATCCGTTACTTCCCGAATTTTTCCCAATAGCTGCCAAACAGCGCTTCTTCCGAGGGCTTGTCTTCCGGGATCGTTTTGACGAGATGCGTGATGTTGATGAAATGCGTGTAGTTCAGGTTATCCGAAATCGAATTCCCGGCCCAGGTACCGCCGCCCATCGACAGTGTGAAGTTAAGACCGTTATTGAAGCCGCCGCCGTTGCCGAAGGTATGCGCCTGATTGACAAGCACGCGGACGACGTCGATTTCTTCGGCCAGACGCGTCGCGTGCGCCGCCTCTTTGGTATGAATGCCGACCGAATGGCCCTTGCCGCAGACATTGAGGATGGTGTTCAGCTGAGCAATCACGTCATCCATGTCCCGGGCGCGATAAACGGTCAGAACCAGTGACAGCTTTTCGTCGATGAACGGGCTATCGGCATCGGCCCGGGGCTCTTCGACCATGAAGAACTTGTTGCCCTTGGCCTGTTCGCCGAGACCGAAAACATCGGCCAGCACGTCGGCGTCCTTGGCGATAACGTGGCGGTTGAGATGCCCGTCGACCCAGAGATTGGCTTCAACCTTGTTCTTTTCTTCCGCCGAACAAAGATAGCCGCCGGCTTTTTTCAAAGCCGCCATGGCCTCGTCATAGACACTGTCGAGAATGATCAGCGAATTTTCAGACGAGCACGAGGTCGAGTTGTCGAAAATCTTCGACATGGTGATCTTTTCGGCCGCATCGTCGAAATCCGCGCTCTCGTCGATGATCACCGGCACATTACCGGCGCCGACGCCGATGGCCGGGGTGCCCGAAGAATAGGCACGCTTCACATTGTTCTGCGAGCCGGTGACGATAACCAGATCGGACTGGTTCATCAGTTGCTGCGTCAGCTCCTTGTTGACCGGTGCCGGCAGCACCTGCACCAGATCAGCGGGCAGGCCGATCTTTTCAAGTTCGGCGCGCATGTAATTGACGGTTTTCGTCGTCGTGCCGATACCGGCCGGCGACGGCGCAATGATCACGGCGTTGCGGCCCTTGATGGCGAACATCGCCTTGTTGACCGGTGTTGCAGCCGGATTGGTCGACGGCGTAACTGCGGCGACAACCCCGACCGGCTTGGCGTATTTGACGAGACCCTTTTCCGGGATTTCCTCGATGATGCCGACCGATTTGACACGCAGCAGATCGCGCAGGCAGCCAAAGGTCTTGCGCGTATTCTTGGTGATCTTGCTCGCAACGTTGCCAAGCCCGGTGTCCTCAACCGCCAGCTCAGCCAGCTCCCTGGCTCGGCCCGGCTCATAAATTGACCACGCCAGCGCGGTGACGGCTTCATCGACACGGGCCTGATCGGCGTTGGCGAACTGCGCCATGGCGGCGCGGGCCTTGCTGACCAGTCCTTGAATGATGGCCTTTTCAGGGCCCTGCTGCGGGGATTTGGCGGCGGCTTGGGTGCTCATGATGTTTCCTCTCGGCGTATTTTTGAAACCGATTATGACGCCGAGTATACACGAGAATAATCACACAAATCAACATTTAATGAGATTTAATGTCCTATAAAATGGGATGATGACAATTCAAAGGCCCATCAGAGGATGTCTGAGTGCGAATGAGCCAACCAGCAGCACAATTCCGATCGACAAGATGACAGCACCCCCTGCCAGTGCGAGGACATCGATGGCATAATCTGCATATTTGGCGTTGATCCACGTCATCGACGTGATGCCCTTGCGGATCGATACCGCAAAGATCGCCAGGCTTGCCACGGTAATCGCCGTCCCCAGCGACATGGCGGCGACGGCACCAATACCAGCCCAATGCAGCGATGCCAGATTTGCGAATACCAGGACAATCACCGCACCGGTGCAGGGTCGGATACCGACCGAAAGCACAACGGCGATGGCGGATCTGAAATCCCTGACGGTTGCAGCCTGCGCTGCCGTCGGCACATGCGTATGCCCGCACCCATCGGTATCATCGCCATGATGGTGGGCATGACCATGAACGTGACCGGAAGTGCCCCATATCCGCGCATGGAGCTTCCGCAACGACCGGGCCAGCAAATATCCCCCGAGCATGGCGACCATGGCAAAACTGGCCCGCTCGGTGAATGTCACCGCTGTTTGCGTATCGCGGGGCAGGAACCCGGCCAACACGACCAGACCGTAAACGATACAGATCGCAACAAGGCCCTGACAAAAGGCCGAAGCAACCGACAGCGCAATCCCTGTGCGTAACGTCTGGTGGTGAGACAGCAGATATCCGCTGACCACGGCTTTGCCGTGTCCGGGCCCGGCGGCATGAAAAACGCCATAGATAAAACTGGCGGCGACCAGCGAAAGGAACACTCTCCAGTCGCCGTCCTTCTGGGCAAGCTGCCGCAGATAGCCGGTCAGCTTGCGGTGAAATTTACTCTGCTGTGTCAGAACCCAGACCGTGAAGCGGTCTACCAGACTTATATCCGCACGGCCCTGGCCATCGGACTGTGCAACATACTGTATCGTTTGGCTTTGTTGAGTCTGGACGCCCTGAGCAGACGCGGTACCCGCCAACAGCACCAGCACGCACAACACCAGCCCGATCAGTCGCATGTCAGGCTTACATCCTCGGCGAAGAACTGCCCCAGCCCGTCGCCGGCACTTTGCGTTCTGTCGAGCGAGGCGGCCAGCATGATCTGCTCGGGGTCGGGGTTTGGCTGTTTCATCACAGCCCGGCATCCGGTCGGCGCATTGACAAGCGTGATGGCCTGATCCGTTTCCGCATGCACCATTTCGATGTAATATGTCGGATCATAAATCGCATAGCGCAACGGCATGTCACGGATCGCGACCGGCGCTGTCACCGGCAAGCGGAAGGACATTTCCAGTCGATTGTCGATGACGCGGGTCGTGGCATTGGTTGCTTTGCCGGTTGTGATCCTCGTGTCGCCGCTCATTACTCTGGTAAAGTAATGATAGTCTTCGAGGTGGGACATGTTCTCGGCCAGCACCGCATCCAGTGCGTTCTGATCGGGTTTGCCATCGCCGTCCATATCCGCTCCGGACGTGGCAAAAACAGAATAGAATTCATCAAACAGCCATTGCTGATCAATCGCATAGACCTGTCCTGTTTCGTCAAACTGCACCTGAACCCTGACGTCAGCGTAGACATGCGGATGCGCGAAGGCGGGCACTGCCATCAGGATAATGACGGCAGACAGGATCAATCGGGCAAAAACGCGTTTCATTTTACCGCCTCATCCAACCGGTTCTGGCATGGCCCGCAATGGCCGCGCAGTTCAACCACCGTGCGTTCGGTGATGAAACCGCTGTTTCCAGCCAGCGCGCCGATGGTCCGGGCCGCTTTCGGGACCGGGATTTCGTTGACCTGACCGCAATCGTCACAGATGGCAAAGGCAATCGTGCCTTTATGATGAGGATCTGCGGCTTCATCATCATGGCCGTGCACACAGGCAACGAAGGCGTTCATGCTTTCGATCCGATGCACGGCGGCACTTTCCTGCAGCCGTTCCAGCGCCCGGTAAACCTGAACCGGGGCGCGAATGCCCTGATCGCGCACTTGATCAAGAATGTCATAGGCGGTCAGCGCCCTGCCCGCTTTCTGCAGGCAGGCAAATACGGCCTGCTGGTTTTTGGTCAATTGTCTCGAGTTGCTCATCGTCCGGCCTCATTCGAAATGTTCTGACGATCCAGCCAGCCCGGCAGCAGACTGAACAGAAACAGCAGGGCGGCCGCAACAACGATACTCGGACCCGATGGCGTATCCCAGGTCAGGGATCCGGCCAGCCCGCCGACCACGGCCATAACACCAAGCAATGCAGCGATCACCGCCATCATTTCCGGGGTTGAAGAATACCGCCTGGCAGCCGCTGCCGGAATGATCAGCAGCGACGTAATCAGCAGTATTCCGACGACCTTCATGGCGATCGCGATGACGGCCGCCATCAGCAGCATGAAGACGAGGCGTGCACGTTCCGGGTTCAGGCCTTCCGCCGCAGCCAGTTCTGTACTGACGGTGCCGGCCAGCAGCGGTCGCCATATCCAGCAAAGCAGACCGACAACCAAAGTACCGCCACCATAAATAACGCCGATATCCAGCCACGAGACGGCCAGAATATCACCAAACAGATAAGCCATCAGATCAATCCGGAGCCACGTCATCGTGGCGACGATAACGATGCCGAGCGCCAGCGTCGAGTGCGACAGAATACCAAGCAAGGCATCGCTCGACAGCGGCGCCCTGCGCTGCAGGGCGATCAGTGCCAGTGCACCAAGGGCGGCAATGACAAAGACGCTGCCGGTGATCGACACATCAAGCAGTACCGCCAGCGCCACCCCCAGCAATGCCGAGTGCGCCATGGTATCGCCAAAATACGCCATCCGGCGCCAGATGATGAAACAGCCGAGCGGCCCGGCGATCACAGCAACACCAATCCCGGCGATGACGGCACGGATCAGAAATTCATCCATCATGTTCGTGCTCCGGATGTGTGCAGGCACTGTGGTCGTTACTGTGTTCGGCATGCACCACGCTACCGTCGGATAGATGCTGGTGATCGTGGTGGTGATGATAGACCGCCAACGCTTCGGCGGCGCGAGCCCCGAACAGGGATCGGTATTCCGCACTTTCGGAAACTGATTTCGGGCTGCCGGAACAGCAGACATGCCCGTTCAGGCAGACCACCGTATCGGTCGCCGCCATGACGATGTGCAGATCATGCGAAATCAGAAGGATGCCGCAATCATGGCGGCGGCGCAGATCGGCAATCAATTCGTACAGTGCGATTTCCCCCGCAGCGTCGACGCCCTGTACCGGTTCGTCGAGAACCAGCAGGTTCGGTCTGGCGATAATCGCGCGGGCCAGAAGCAGCCGCTGAAATTCCCCGCCGGACAACACCTGCACTTCGCGCCTGGACAAACCGGCCAGTCCGACCTCGTCCAACGCAGCATCAATGGACTTTTCCGGGTGCCGACCGGTCAGCGTCATGAAGCGGCGTACGGTCAGCGGCATGGTTTTGTCGATACCGAGTTTTTGCGGCACATATCCGACCCTCAGCCCAGGTGAACGATGAATGGACCCGGTATCAATAGTCAGCAAGCCAAGCAGTGCGCGAACGGTCGTACTTTTACCGCTGCCGTTCGGGCCGATCAGCGTGACGATCTCACCGGCATGAACGGCAAGATCGACATTTTCGATCAGCCAGCGCGCACCACGGCGCACGCCGACACCGCTGGCGGATAACAGCGGCGCGGTCCGGCTTATTTCTGGTTGCCCTGCAAAATTCATAATGTTATATCATTACAAAATATGAACCACTCACACAAGGCACTGACTCTATGCACATCCTGTACCGCCTCACCTTTATACTCCTTTGTAGCTTTTTGATGTTGCCGAGCGCAATACCGGCCAATGCCGACAGCCCCCGCATCGTCGCCTCGATCAAGCCGGTGCACTCGCTGGTTGCCATGGTCACCGAGGGCATCGCTGAGCCTTATCTGATCGTCAAAGGTGCCCATTCACCGCACGGTTATGCCATGCGTCCCTCGGATGCCAAAGCCCTGACAGACGCCGACGTGATCTTCTGGATCGGCCCTGCCCTGGAAACGTTTCTGGCCAAGCCGCTCAACGCCCTGTCCAGTAAGGCCCGCATCGTATCACTGCTTGATGAAGAGCCAGAAGCGGCAGCCCATCATGATAAAAAACACGACCACAAGCATGAGAAAGAGCACGATCACAAACATGATCAAAAGCACACCGAATCAGACGGTCATGATCATGGCGGCATTGATCCGCATGTCTGGCTCGACCCGGCGCATGCCCTGGAAATGGTTGAGCATATTGCCGAAACCATGATTGAAATTTTACCGAACGAAAAGGCGCGCATCATGCAGAATCAGGCGCGGGCGCTGGCCAGCCTTAAACTTCTGGAAGCGGACATCCGTCGCACGCTTGCCCCCTACCAGCATAATCATGTGGTCGTACTGCATGAAGCCTATAACCACTTCACCAGGCATTTTGGACTGGAAGACTTTATCGCCCTGACGGTCAGCCCGGAACACAAACCGGGTCCGGCCCGGGTTATTGAGATCCGCAAGGAAATTGCCGAACATGACGTGCGGTGCGTGTTCGCCGAACCACAATTCCCGGATACTTATATCCGGCTTCTGGTCGAAGGTACCCCCGCCAGAGCGGCCACCCTGGATCCGGTTGGCGCGACGATAGAACCGGGACCGGCACTGTATCCGACATTAATGAAAAACATGGCAGCATCATTAAAGGACTGCTTGTCCGGCGCGTCCTGATTCATCAGAAGCCGGGGGAAATTATAACCAGATCCCGCCGCACAGGCAGTTCCCGCCCCCCTCATCGGGGGACGCGAGCGAAGGTGCGCACCTCAATCGATCGTCTCGGTGGCGCGTCAGCCGGCGTATCCGGGTGCTCGAACGCCGAATGCGGGGTGAACCGGGCCCGGCCATCTTTCAGGCTGTCGTAGCCCTTGATCATGATCGCCTCTGATCTGGTCATTTCCGGAAAATAGAACCAGCGCTGCCCGTCCTGATGGGCAACACTGTAAATTCCGCCGACCCGGCCTTGCTGACGTTCGTTGATGATCCGGGTTTCGACAAGATCTTCGGCATTCATGCTGGAGGCATCAAGCAGCGCCAAAGGCATTCTGAGCACCGGCTCGGTAATGGGTCGCCAGACATTGATCTGCACAACCCTGTCTTGCATCCACGCACCGGCACGCTCGGTACCGATCATGTCGGCAAGCCGGCCCGGACCGGACGTTTCGGTATAATCGTTATGCGCATGGCTGGCCGGACGTCGATAGGCGGTTTCCGGATCGGTGACGCGGATCGTGTGATCGAATATCTCGACCTCATCGGCACCGATTGCATCTGATACCAGCTTCCGGATTTCGCCGTAGTAGACGCGCTTGATCTCGGCTTCATCCTCGAAATCAGAAACCGCGCTCGGCTGCGAGACAAAGGCGAACCCCTCTCTGTCGATGGAGAATGTCGAGGCGTTATCCCGGCCGTTGGCAATCATGACCTCGCGTGGATCCAGGCTGCCCCGGCGCTCGGTGCCCTGATCATCCCTGGGGATGATGACGGTCGGCGCTTCGCCATTGGGATCGGCAAACAGAAGCGCGGCACGGACAAACCCCGGAGTGGCACGCTGTTGAAGTGCTTTGTTCATACGTTGTCTCCCTAATCTGGAGCACCATCTTATTATAATCTAAAAAAGTATCAATAATTCAAAATATCATACACTTATTCTTTATAGGCACTAATCATCAATCAACACTTTTATCCCGTGATATGAAATATTTTACGAATCATCATATCATCGACTGTGAATGTAAGTGGAATCTCCCTGTAAACTAGGATAGAGTGCAGCGCAGCAAATGAGTCGTTGCCGCACAATGGCAATTCTCAGGCAAAGGATATTCAGATGATTAACGAAGCCATGCTCGCCGGTGCGTCACAAGCCGCTGATTTTCTAAAAGCGCTTGGAAACGAAAATCGGCTGTTGATCCTCTGCCATCTGAGCGAAGGCGAAATGTCTGTGTCCCAGCTTGAAACAGCGCTCGGCCTGCGTCAGCCGACCCTGTCGCAGCAGCTTGCCCGTCTCCGCGATGACGACCTGGTGGCAACCCGTCGCGATGGCAAGACGATCTATTATTCCCTGGCCAGCGAAGAAGTCAGCAAACTGCTCGAATTGATGTACAGCCTGTTCTGCTCGGCAGAAGCCAGGGAAGCGCGTGAAAAAATGGCGGCGGCACGCAAAATCGCCGCTGCCTGATCAGGCGAATGCCGCTCAACTACTGCGCGGTTGCCTGTTGCAGATAGGCAATCAGATCACGCACATCTTCGTCCTTTGAAATGCCCCCGAAAGCCATACGCGTATTGGCCTTGTCCTTGCCGATAATGTTCCCGAGATAGCCTTTGGGATCGGCAACAAATCCGGCCATCGTTTCCGCGTTCCAGACCAGTCCCTTGCTCGCCACAGCCTGAAAATCCTTCGAGTATTTAAAGCCGCTGCTGCTGCCGGCAGTGCGGCCAAAAACGCCATACAGACTGGGTCCGACCCGGTTCCTGGCACTGTCGGTGACATGGCAGCTTTTACATTTGTTAAAAACCGTGCGACCGGCAGCCGGATCGCCAGCTGGCGCTTCGGCCACTTTCATTGTCGGCTTTGAGGCGGGTGCCTGTTCGCTGCTATCGCCAGAATCCGGCTTCTCTTCGGCACCGGTCTCCGGCGTCACGTCCAGCACCCGGGCCCGGCCGAGAACCTTGATCTCGGATTTGCAGTTTTTCATGCAGGCGGGCCCGTCCGGTTGTGCATCGGGTCTGGTATCGTCAATGAAATTCGCCACGTTCGGCATCCTGATCTTGCCGATATTGTCCCGGGTGACGGCAAAATCCTCAGCAATCACATCGTTCATGAACAACAGATAAGCGGTCAGTGCATAAACCTCGTCATTACTCAGGCTTTGTGCATCACCAAACGGCATGGCCCGCTTGATGTAATCAAACACCGTCGACGCATAGGGCCAGTAACTGCCGATGGTTTTTTCCGGACGCATATTCTTGAGGGTCCCGAAGCCGCCGATCAACACCGGATAGCGGCCACCACCTTCACCGAATTCACCATGACACGAAGCACATTTGACGAGATAGACCCGCTCGCCCTCACCCGCCGTGCCGTGTCCTTCGGGTGCCCCCTGCCCGTCCGGCCTGACATCAATGTCCCAACTTTTTATTTCTTCAGCCGTCGGCACCGTGCCGACCCCGGGAAACATCCGCTCCGAAGCCGCAAGCGTTCCAGTGACCATGCCGCCGAGCAGCACGGCACAAAGCAGTGACTTAAGCCAGGCGGACATTTTCAACCTCGCCGGTTTTGGTGATGAACCACGTTTGAATGGCGTTGTTGTGATAGATCGAATTGACGCCGCGTACTTTCTGCAATGCTGTCATTTGCGGCTGCACATACCCGGTGTCATCAATGGCACGGCTTTGCATATAGACCGGCTCACCATTCCACGACCAGCCGTCGAGATAAAACCGGGTCAGGCATTTCGGCAGAACAGGCCCGTCAATGCGGGCGGAGACCCAGTTCTTGCCGCCGTCCAGCGAGACATCGACCCGTTTGATGCTGCCGCGCCCGGACCAGGCAAGGCCGCTGATCACGTTCGGGCCTTTCGCCCTGACCGGGTTCTCGGGGCACGGGCTGGTGATCACCGACTTGCAGTCCATTTCCCAGGTAAAGCGCCGGGCCCGACCGTCCGGCATCAGGTCCGTGTATTTCGAGGTTTCCTCGCGCGCCTGCCAGGACTCGTCACCGACTTCGATACGCCGCAGCCATTTCACCCACATGTTGCCTTCAAAGCCGGGCACGACGAGGCGCAGCGGATAGCCCTGCTCGACACGCAGACGCTCACCGTTCATGCCAAAGGCGACCATGCAGTCATCCAGCGCCTTGTCCAGCGGGACCGAGCGGTTCATGCCGGCACTATCGCCACCTTCAACCATCAGCCATTTGGCTTTCGGTTTGACGCCGGCTTCGTCCAGCAATGTCCGGAGCGAAACACCGGTGTACTGGACACAGTGGATCATGCCGTGGGTGAACTGCACCCCGTTGAGCTGGGCATTCCGCCATTCCATACCGCCGTTGGCCGCGCACTCCAGGAAATAAAATTTCGATACGCGCGGCAGACGCAGCAGATCGGCCATGCTGAACAGCAGGGGCCGTTCGACCATGCCGTGGATCATCAGACGGTGCTGTTCCGGATCTACGGCGGCGGCACCGCCATGGTGGCGCTCGAAGCAGATTCCGTTCGGCGTCACGAAACCTTCCAGCGCATACAGCGGGGTAAAATTGATCGAGGCTTCACGGGTCGCCGTCAGCCATTCGACGCTGCGGCGGACAACCGTTTGCTCATAGGGCGAAGGCTTGCCGTAAGGGGCGTCATCGACACTGGCACCAAGCTGTCGGCTCCAGTCCGGAACGCCGAGACCGGCAGCCGATGCACTGCCGATGACACCTGTCGCAGCCAGTGCCGTCCCGGCCAGACCCGCCTGGAGAAATTGCCGCCTGGGCAGACCGGAACCCGACGCATCGGTGATTGCTGATTTTTTGTTTGCCATCCCTGAACCCTTCCGGTGCCGCTTGAACGGCCCGCATCATATTCGATTTTATTATTATATAAAATGTGAATATGAAGTCCAGCGGAGGTTGGGGTTTTCTTGACTTATCCGGTCGATTTTTCGCGTACGTACTCGTGGAACTTCTGCCGGGTGTAGGCTTTTTCCTCAACGTAGCGAAACATCGCCAGAAAGTGCGCCGGTTTGAAGTAACCGGGTATTCTGGCGACTTCATTCTTGTGGCCGTCGCGGCCCTTTGCGGCATCAACGTCGTCCGTGAAGAATTGAATAGTCGGCGTGAATTTGACCTGCCACTTACGTGCCAGATCTTTTTCAGACAGTTCCTCGCCATCGAAATCAGTAACGATTCTGGAACCGATGATGTTCAATTGCAGGATTGAAAAATTTGACTTCACATATTTCAGAATATCCGGCTCAGCCAGATTGACCCGGTGCGTTTCCTTGCAGTACGGGCACCCCTTGAGCTCCCAGAAAATCACAAATCTTTTGTCATGGGCTTTGGCATCGGCAAGGTCTTCATGCAGGATCAGAAAAGACTCAACAAACCACGGCTGCATGATCAGGCCGTCGTCGTTGTATTTCAGATCGTCAGCCAACAGCTTCCCGGGCCATGATCCCAGTGCACCCAGCGATGCCGCCAGAGCAAGTTGCTGGAAGCGCCGGCGGGTGAGATAATTGTCTTGCATGAGACCCTCGATGCGTATTTTTTTGGGGGGGTGCAGTTTAGCCTGACGCATGGTATCAGCCAAGCTGGCAAATACGCATTTCCTGGGGATTGGACAAACATGATCCGTAAAACGCCGGCGCTGTTTATTTTGATTTCAGTGCTCTGGGCCCCGACCAGTCCGCGTGCCGATAATCTTGAGAGCTTTAACGCCTCTGTCGGTCAGGCCTATGCCGCATACCGCTCCGCGTCGAATTATCTGCGCACCGGGAACCCCGGTCTGGCGTCTCTGGAAATTGCCACGGCCCTTGAAACCTGGAATGGCATCGATGCCACTTTTGTGCCGAACCCGCCGAACGCATATAAAAACGATCCTGCGTTCTCAAGCGATCTTGCCGCCATCGACGACGCCCTTAAAGACGCCCTGAAGGCCGCCGAGGACGAGGACGCCAAGTCAGCGCTTCGATTGCTCGAGCCGATCCGCGAGCAGATTTATACATTACGCAAGCGTAACGGTATTCGGCTTTATGCGGATTGCATCACAGAGCTGAACCGCGCCATTGAGCCGCTTTATGTGCATCGTCACAAACTCCCAGATCTCGGCATTTCACAGATCCGTGCGAAAATGCAACGCGATGGGGAAATTTACGCAGACCTGCTCAAGGACTGCCGGTCGATGGCATCCGAAGAACTGACAAAAGATCAGGAATTCACCCGCCTGTTCGACGGCACAGCCCAATCGATACACTCGATCTTTCCTGCCATCAAAAGCGGTGACCCGGAACGCGTGGTCAATGTCTTGCGGGAATTGCGATCCTTTGACCGGATCATCTACTTCCGCTTCGGCGGTTAGGCTCAGCCGACCTTGCCCAGCGACGGGAAGGCTTCCAGAAGCCAGTAGGCGATATCCGCGACACTGCCGGTCAGGAACAGCACACCGGTCAGGATCAGAAACAGGCCGATCACCTTTTCAATCTTGCCCATGTGCCGGCGAATACCCGGCATCAGTCTGAGAAACGGCCCGATGCCGAGTGCTGCGATCAGAAACGGCAGCCCGATCCCCGCCGCATAGCTGGCCAGCAGGGCCGTGCCGTGTGTTATGGAATCCTCGCTGCCGGCCATCATCAGAATAGCCGCCAGCACCGGACCGACGCAGGGCGTCCAACCGAACGCAAAGGCAAGCCCCATAAGGAATGCGCCAAGCAGCCCGACCGGTTTGGCCGGTCCCTGGAAACGGGCTTCGCGATACAGCAGCGGAATTTTGACGACACCCAGAAAGTGGATGCCCATGACAATGATCAATACGCCGGCGACACGCCCGATCCAGACCATATTTTCCGCCAGCAACTGCCCGAGCAACGATGCCGTCGCGCCGAACAGGATAAAGACCGCAGAAAACCCGAGAACAAAGAACAGGGCGGCCTGGAAAACGCGCCGGTTTGCACCCGGCGGCGGCCCGGATTCATCTGTCATTTCGGACAGGCTGACGCCGCCGATAAAGCACAGATACGGCGGCACAAGCGGCAACACACATGGCGAGAGAAAGCTCAGCAGACCGGCGATGAACGCGCCGGCAAACCCGATATCAAAACCAGCCATCTCGCCTCCGATCAGCAGCGTTCACGCGTGAACAGATTCAAGCCCCACGAATTTTGATGTTCTGGTTTTCCGGAATCGAAACCGTTTTCTTTTTGGCGATGTATCCGGACACCAGATCGTATATCGGTGGCCCTTCGGTGCCTTCGTTGACCGAAGCCCACCCGGCAACCACATAATTCCGGTTCGGATCAATCGGCTTGCCGTCCTTGAGCGACACCAGATCGGAAATACGCGAGCCGATGTCCTTGTCGATATCGATGGTATAGCTCATACCGCCGACACGCACCATATCGCCACCCTGCTGATAATAGGGGTCGACATTGAAAAGATTGTCGGCAACGTCTTCGAGGATTTCCTTGATGAAGGAGCCCTTCATTTCGGTCCGGTAGGCATTCGGATAGGTGATCGCCGTCTGATGGAAGACGTCTTCAACGGTGATCTGCTGGCCCGGCAGCAGGCTTGAGCCCCAGCGGAAACCCGGCGAGAGCGCAATTTCAGCATCGCGCTCTTCGAGCAGGGCCTGACAGATCAGATCGTCAAAGGTGCCATTGAAGTTGCCACGACGATAAAGCAGGGATTCCGTCGTACCGAGCACCGTTTCAAGTTTGGCCTTGTGCGGGGCGCGGATTTTATCAACCAGGGCGGACATTTCCGCATCCGGCTTGATGACATCGGAAAACACCGGGATCAGCTTGAACCGGTAGGCGCTGAGCTTGCCGCCCTGAATATCGAGATCAAGGCGCGACAGGAATTTGCCGTGACTGCCCGACGCGACCAGCAGGGTATTGCCGACCTGCTCGACCTTCGGCAGCGCATCGTGGGTGTGGCCGGTCAGAACCACATCAATGCCCGTCACCCGACCGGCCAGTTTCCGGTCCACGTCAAAGCCGTTGTGCGACAGCAGGACGACGAGCCCGGCACCGCTGGCCCGAGCCTTGTCGACATGCCCCTGCACGATGCTTTCGTTAATGCCGAACGACCATTCCGGAATCAGATAGCGCGGATTAGCGACCGGCGTATAGGGGAAAGCCTGACCGATAACCGCAATCTTGACGCCGCCACGTTCGAAATAGGCGGTTGATTCAAAGACCGCTTCCTTCCATTCGGTATCCGTGACGTTGCCGGCCAGAAACGGAAAATTCAGCATGTCCTTCAACTGGCCGACACGTTCCGTACCATAGGTGAATTCCCAGTGCGCCGTCATCGCATCAAGACCCAGCGCATTCTGGATTTGCACCATATCCTCACCCTGCGTCTCTAGCGAAGTATAAGAGCCCTGCCAGGTATCGCCGCCATCCAGAAACAGGGTGTTGTTGGGGCGTTCAGCACGGATCGCTTTGACCAGCGTCGCCATACGGTCAATTCCGCCGACCCGTCCGTATTCCCTGGCCAGTGCAGTAAAATCATGGCTGGAAAGGGCATAGGCTTCACGGCTGTCGGCCTTGATTCCGTAGCGTCCGAGAAAATCCTTGCCGGTGATATGTGGCGGCAGCCCTTCGACCTCGCCAACGCCCAGATTAACCGATGGCTCGCGGAAATAGATCGGCGTCAACTGCGCGTGCAAATCAGTAAAGTGCAGCAAGGTCACTTGGCCCAGTGGATCGAACTCCAGAAGCCTGGCCTGATCTATGCTTTGGCTGGCCATGGCCCGGCCGAACGGCATCAGACCACCGGCAACGCTGGCTGTGGCTGCGGCAAGATGGAAGAACTCGCGACGGGATATCACGGTGCTGACCTCTGTACTATCGGCTTAAAAAGAAAGATCGGAGGAACGATACCGTCCCTCCGATCCAGACAACGGCTGATTAATTGCGAACAGCTGGCGTCTCGACAGGCAGTCCGCGGCCACGCCATTTAACGTAAAGCTCAAGGTTCGTGTATTCGTCGGAACCGTAACCATACGGCGTCGCACGCACCATCGAATTGCAACCGCGGAAACGACGATGCAGGGAGCCCACCTTTTGCCATTTCAGACGATAGGTCGGAAACCCGTTACCCTGACCTTGTGACAGGGTGTTGGCGCGGATGATGCCGCCCGGAAATTCGTCGTGACACTGCTTGCAGGCCAGATCGAGTTGGCCACGGCGCTGTTCATAGAACGCCTTGCCTTTCTCGAAAGCCTCTGCCGCCGGACCTTCAATGCTGACATTTACAGGCATGCCGAGCGACTGATTGCTGATGAATGTGGTCATCGACAGCATCTCGCCGGATTCCCATTTGTAGGGGCTCGCTTCCATACGCGTTTCGAGGCAGTGATTGATCTGCTGTTCGACGTTCTGCATCTTGCCGAGATTCTGATCGTAAACAGGATATCTGGCGGCGACACCTTTCATGCTTTCACCGGTAGCGCCATGGCACGATGCACAGGACTTTTCAGCCTTGCCGTCAACCTTGCTCCACAGATCCGCGCCTTGTTCAACCCACAGCATGCCGGGATTCTGAAAGTTGTCGTTTTGAATGGCACGGGTTTGATCGGTCATGTAGGTATAACCGCTGCGGCGATCCTCGACCTGGTACGCCCCCCAATCTGCAGCATGGGCGGAAGCGGCAAACGCACTCCAGCCGAGGGCCATCGCCGCAGCGAGAAACGTGCTCTGTTTCCAGTTCATTTTCATTGTTGTTGCCTCCCCAAAATATCTTGTCCGCTTATGAAACGGTGATCGAAGCCTTGCTGTCATAAACGGATCCGTCGTCGTCGACCCATTTGAAGGCAAATTCCCCGCTCTCATCGACCTTTGCAAAAAACGACATATACGGGTTTGCAGAAATCGCAGGCGCCCAGTCTGCTTCGAAAACCGGCTTCCCGTTAAATGTGACGGAGAACTTGTTGATGATGCTTCGCGGGATCAGTTTACCGTCCTTACCTTTGCGACGGCCCGATTCCATGATGTGTGAAATCAGGGTCTTGATCTCGATCACTTCGCCTTTCGCAGCCGTTTTCGGGACACGAACGCGCGGTTTTACATTTTTAGCCATGATATTTTCCTTATCCTCGCGTCAGCCGCCGCAGCCGCCGATGGTGACTTTGACTTCCTGTTGGGCACGGAACACGCTGCCATCGCTCATCTCGGCGACAGCAACAATATTCTGGGTTTTGGCCAGACGCATCCGCGTTGCCGCCGACGCCTTGCCGCTCATCGGCGTGAAGTGCAGGGTTGCCACGTCCGGTGCCGGGTTGCCGTCGGCGAACAGATGAACCGATTTGACGTAGTCCTTGGCCGTCATCGGGCTGTCAATCGTGACACCGATCGGCACCGTGTTGCCGTTTTCGGCGATTTGCGGCAGATCCAGTGTGATCTTGCCTTCTGCCGGTTTCTTGTCGCCAATCAGTTTCATGAGCGCATCATCGATCATTTTCTGATCCGCGTGCGCGGTGCCGCTTTTCAAAACGACACCACCGGCGGCAACGATTGTTGCGCCGGCAGCCAGCAACAGCGCCTCGCGGCGCGTCAATGCTGAAAGTGCTTGTTTCGTGGACATGTCTGTTCCTCTTGGTTTTTTACTTGAGCGTTTTCAGGTAGGCGACGACATCCTCAACCTGCTCGGCGGTCAGGATCGGCTTCCCCTTGAATTTATCGAGCACCCGGTGAAGCCCCTCCGTACGATAGAACGCCGGCATGATGGTGTCGGGATTTACAACCTTGGCATCGACCACCTGCAAACGGAGCTGCGCTTCCGAATAACGATCCGCGACGCCGTCAAGGCTCGGCCCGATCTCGCCGTGGAACGGCTCTTTGGCCAGTGCCGTGACCTGATGACAGGCCAGACAGTTGCCAAGCCTGCGGTCGGTGAAAGACTTTACGCCGGCCACCGCATCACCGGGTTTGCCCGTCAGGGACTGTGCAATTGAGAAATCGGCAACCTTGTATTTTACAAGATCGTCAGCGACGACCGATCCTGCCAGCAAAAGCGCGGCAGCAAGGGCCGGGACGAATATCGTCATTTTTGGCATAGGGCAATGGCCTCCCAAATAGAATGTCTTATTAATGGAGCGATCATTCCCCTTTTACGGAACCACAAATGCCAATGGCAATATGTGATCGTCGCCCCCCTCAGATAATCATATTCAAAAAATACTATATATCAACTATGAATATGACTTGTGACTTCCCCAACTTCAATTTGAACAACCTTGAGGCAGTTTGACAAGGTGATCTGCCAAAAGCGGCCAGAAAAAATCTTCGCCGGGGTAACCGACCATACGGGAAATCTCGACACCGTCATGCATTATAACAAATGTTGGTGTAAAAACGATGCCGGTGATGCCTTTCAGATCATCCGGCCAGGGTGCATTGATATCGACGATACGGAGCGGCGCACATCTGGCCTCAAGCGTGTTCGGATAGACAGGGCCGATTTCCTGATGCCAGCGAGCGCACCAACTGCAGGTCGCGCTTTCGAACATGACCAGTTCAGCGCTCCTGGCCGGATTTGCCGACAGACCAGCGCCAAGACAAAGCACCATAGCGATTGCGAAACCGCGCCATGCCGATAGGATTGAATGTGTACTCACATGATGCATATAGCAGCTGACACCATTACTTTCACCGTCTTTGCTGCACGATGGAGCATTCTGCCGACATGAAGCGTCCCTTCCCGACACGCCGATCGATCCTGCAGGGTAGCGCCGCCTTTATTGCGGCAGCGATAACCCCTCCCGTGTTCGCCGGTGGTCCGGACCGCACAGCCGCACTTGTTCGAGCGCATATCGTTGTCGTCGGTGGCGGCTTCGGCGGTGCTGCGGCAGCCCGCACTGCCCGGCTGAAGATGCCTGAGGCGAGAATCACCCTGCTGATCGACCAGCCCCGTTACTGGATGTGCCCCGGCAGCAACTCGGTGATCGCCGGGCATCACGACCTTGCCGCCATCGAGGTCGGTTACGACGGCCTGACCGCGCTCGGTATTGCCGTTGAGCGCGATCCGGCGCAAGGGATTGATCCAGCCAGACGCACGATAAGAACAGAGAACGGCCGTACGCTCCGCTATGACAAACTGATCCTGTCGCCCGGCATTGCGTTTGATTACGACAGCATCGACGGCATTTCGCACGTAACGACAGAGCGCGTCCCCCATGCATGGAAGGCGGGACCGCAAACGGACCTGCTGAAACGCCAGCTCCAGGCGATGCCGGATGGCGGGCTGTTCGTCATGACCATGCCGCCGTCGCCCTATCGTTGCCCGCCGGCACCGGCGGAACGTGCCTGTCTGGTCGCCCATTATCTGAAAATGCACAAGCCCCGCGCCAAGGTCCTGATCCTTGATGCCAAGGATGAATTTCCGTTTCAGGATCTGTTCACCGAGGCGTGGGACGGCCTGTACGCCGATATCATCGAATACCGTTCCATTGCCGAGGACGGCGTGGTGCGGGAAGTCGATCCGGCAACCCTGACCGCGTTTACCGATTTCGGCTCGGAAAAGGCCGACGTCCTCAACGTCATTCCGCCGCAGACTGCTGCCCGGATCGCCATTGATTGCGGTGCCGCTGACGCGAGCGGCTGGTGCCCGGTCGATATCACGAGTTTTGCC
>JBBDOA010000091.1:0-19255 GCA_040877275.1 Rhodospirillales bacterium
CCAACAAGATGAAGCAAGAAGAAACTGCGATGCGACATAAGCTACCGCCACAAACGGTCATTGGCAAAGACGTGACCAACACCATGGGTGATGTAATCGGTGAGGTGACCAAAATCGACGGCGAGCAAGTTATCGTCGCAGTTGGCGGTTTCCTGGGCGTCGGCGCTTATGACGTCGCTTTGAACTGGGACCAGTTTACAACCAAAGGCGATGGTGACGACATCGAACTTAAGACCTCGTTGAGCAAAGATGCGCTCAAAAAGATGCCTGAATACAAGAATTAATATCCTAAGTTTTCCAATCCACGAAATGCCCGCCCCTTGTGTTTTGGCACATGGGGCGGGTTTCGCATTTTGAAGGCTAAGGTATACTGAGAGCATTCTCGAAAACTGTCTATAAGACGATCAGACAGTTTGTGTTTCGGCATCTGTCGATTTCAAGACACGGGAAGCGTCAGCGGACAATCAGATCATTTTTAACGTCTTTAACGCCCTTTGTTCCTCGGGCGATTTCGCCGGCGCGCACCTTGGTCGTGCTTTTGTCGACAAACCCGCTGAGTTGGACAACGTTCTGAAACGTCGTCACATCGATTTGCATCGATTTCATATCTGGTTCATTCAGGAAAAAGCTTTTGACCCTGGCTGTAATGGTTGAGTCGTCGACGTACTCTCCTACAGTCTCGCGTCCGGACGTCGCATCGCAGGCTGCTGTAGTCGCCACCAAGGCGCAGGCCAATATCACATTTCGCATTTTTGAAAGCCTTCGCATCGTGGGCACTCCGTTATTACGTTTATGTGTCCGCCGGTCGGTTGGCCGTTGCGGGATATCTATTCGGCCGATTTAAATTGGACCGCACTGAAAACTGATCGTTTTGGTACCGTTGGCGTTTATTACGGTGCTCGAACTAACCTGACGCATGGCATTGTTCATGCAATAAACTTGTGCATTCCGAGATGCGTTCAGTAGTTCCTGGTCGGAGCTATAGGTGTAGCTGAGGCTCGGATCAGCCGCGAGTACTGTGACGGGCGCTGGTATCGGGACGCAATCGTACATCACGACCTTGTTGCCGTCCGGGTCATTCGAGAAATGCATCGGACGCGGCATTAATGAATATTCACTGCAGAAGGCCATGGCGCGCTGGTCTGCCTGATACAAATCGGTATCGTTCTGGTATTTATAGGTAACGGTCGGCTCACTTGATGAGATCTGCTGTGGAGGCGTGTTCATCGGTGCGCAGGCAGTCGCCAGGCTTGCGAGCAAGATGATCGATGCAGGCGTTCCCCGTGGGGCAACGCGACGAAAATAATTCATTGTTTGGCCCTTTCTTGAGATGTATCCGTGCGGCAAATTGTAATGACATTGTTACTTATGCAATCATACTTGGAATCCGCACTGGAATTACAGGTTCGGATAATACTCACTTCGCCGCAATTAATGTCCGAACAATAAATATTTTCGTTTTGGACCGGCTAAAGGCGATGAGTTCATATTTTTAAAGAATTTCGTCGCAGTGCCCGAGTTTGTGCACTTCTGGGAGAGAGTAACTTAACTGCACACGCAGTGCGGCAACAGGATCCAGACGGTCTTTACGCTGGCGGGTCATTTGGTGAATGTCGACAAAATCCTGAGCTGATATCGGAGCAATCTGCACTGGTTTGCGCCCCAAACCGACTTCCTTCTCTGACACAACTCTCATCTTTTTGTTACAACACGTCGGGAGCGCGGACGGCGCATTCTGCCGTTCAAATCCACAGACAACGCATCGCTGAAAAATCAAGGTCATTTCATTCTCCTGTCACATATGTATCTGTCTGCCGCTGCCTGAACGAATGAAGCCTCCGCTTGAAACTTGGGTTAGCGTCACATTTTCGACGTGTCGTCCCACTGCCAGGCTGTACCGGCGTCAGGGGCGTGGCTCATGGCATGACCTTGCTCGCCCGTTTGAGCAACGGTCATATCTGCCGGGCAGGTACGCATCATCAGCGGTCGACTAAGGCCTGGAATACATGTCAATCGTGTCGTGCATTCGCTCACAGGCAACTTCGCCTCGGGCGGTAAGCTCTCGAGACAACTTTCGCGCACCGACTGGTTGTCCGCGTGGTTGAGAACATCGTGGACCACCTGCTCAGTCGGTTTAATGTTTTGTACCGGCGACTTGGTGTTTGCATTCTGAGCCAGGGACGGCGTGCCGAGACCAAAAGCGCCTGATGCTGCCGGTGCAGATCCGGATGAACCACCACCAATGCCACCAAGCGCAGCACCTGCAATCGTCACCAATGGCAAGCATCCGGCAGTACCAAGGGCCACCACAAGCAGAACCCCCATGATTGCTGCAGCACGGCATTTCGGGTACTGTGCCAGCGTCATCGGGAACTACTCATCATAGAACTGGGGCGATTTAGAAAGTTCAGCGCGGCCCGACTCGATTGCTTGATATCGTCTTGCGACATCTTGCCAGCCACTGCCGGCACAATAGATTCGGCACGTTCCCGAAGTGCCGGATCACCGCTACGGCTAACCACCAGCAACCATTTTAACCCGGTGATGCTATCTCTGGCGCTTGGCGTATTTCGGAGCAGCATGACAGCAAGATTAAACTGCGCCGCCGTACTGCCGCGTTCCGATGCCCGCTCGTACCAGCTTCGTGCTGAGGCGGGGTCTTCTACGACACCCGTTCCGGTCTCCAGTACCCAGCCGTAATTGTATTGCGAATCAGATGGTCCGGCGATTGCACCTTGACGCACCAGTTCGGCACCGCGAGCTTCATCACGTGGGACATTGTCCCCGCGCAGATAGAGCAGACCGAGATTGGTCTGCGCCTCGGCAAACCCAGCGGAAGCAGAGGCATTCAGAAGCGCTATCGCAGCGGCCGGATCCTTTTCGACCCCGTCGCCTCGCAGCATGAGAATCGCTAGGCTGTTTTTCGACCTGGGATCACCGCGGTCGGCGGCAGCTTTTAAATAGCCGGCACCCCTGACTGGGTCTCTATCAACCAGTACACCACGAACGTAAAGCATGCCGAGAACATAGGCGGCCCCATTGTGCTTCGCGTCCGCTGCCATTGACAGTCGGTTGATTGCGTCCAACCGACCCTTGTTACCCAGCCGGTTGCCAAGACCGAGGACACCGAGTTGGAACTGAGCATCGGCATCGCCTGCGTCAGCCTGGGCGGTAAGGGTGACCACATTGGCAGAGACCGGGTGGTCACCCTCTGCGCCGACGACGATCTTTGGGGCGATCATCATCGAAACCAATATCACTGCCACAGCGACAAATCTTGCTCGGAGGATTGGTCGAGAAAAGTTTATAAACGATGTGGCTTTTCGCATTGACCTTACTCCGGCGTCGCCGGAACGGTCGGCGCGAGTATTTCAGTTAGGTTGCCGGCATTCTCGACGGAGTTGTCGACAGCGACATCAGTGGTGGCGGTTGCGCCCTGGTCACCGGCGCTGTCCTGATTGCCCAGGGTATGAACAGATCCTGTTGCGCCCCCGGACAGGTTCTGCGTGACGCTGTTCTGGTTAGCGATCGCGGTCGAGGTTGAATTGTATACGGTGCTGTACTGGGTCAATGCACCCAGGCCCGCTGCATTGCTTTGTGCACTTGCACTCATATTCCGCTGGAATTGGAACTGAGCGGACAAGCTCGCACTGCGCGCAGGGAAGTTGTAACCATCGCGGCCCATTTGCTGGGCGGCGGCGGGCTGTATCGCGATACCGAGGATCACGACCGTAATGGCGGTGACCGTAGGTGCAATTTTGAAAATGTTGGTCATGATATACTCCTTGGTTTTGGAAAATAGGGGAGACAGCGAGCTGTCTCCCCCACCATTTTCAGTAACGTGTCGATCAGAGTGCCGGAGCAGCAACGACCGGCGCGGCAACGGTGATGGACTTGTTGTTGCCAACAGCGGTCGCAACGGAGTTAACGACCGGGCTCGTCAGTCCGCCCAGGCCGGTGTAGTTGTTCAGAGAAATATCACGAACACGCGACGTCGCTGTGACGTCGGCGTAAGCGAACTGAACGATGTCAGCAATCACGAGCGAGTCGGTCGATGCGGCCGGTGCGAGCGAGATGCTCATGTTGTTGACCACGGCCGTTGCCGAGCTATCAACCGAAGCGTTGAGGATGTCAAAAACGCGCGACTTTGCTTCGACGTTGGAACTGCCGAGATTCCCGTTCAGGGCTTGGATGCCGAGCACGGTGGTCAGGGACAGGTTCGAGTTGCCCGTGTCAATACCGTCGAAACCACCCGATGAACCTTCACCCGTATTGAAGGCAAACTGGCCCTCATGCAGTTCGAGCGAGGTATCGGAGCTGATGCTGGAGTTGTTGGCAACCGCGGTGGCGGCGCTGACAACGCTCGGCAAATCGGTCAGAGCATCGAACGATTGCGTTGCCGGTACATCGACTTCACCGAGGTCGATGGTGGCAAGCACGGTACCGTTGATGTTCGGGGCTTCGTCACCTTCATCGACGGAACCGCTAAGAACTTCCGGGCTCTTGAAATCGTCGTCAAGAACGACGACGCCTTCGCCTTCGATCGAGCTGCCGAGACCGTAATGGAACTGGATGTCCATGATCCCGAGGTCAGCCGTACCGCCTTCTTGCGGCTGGGTGTTATCAATGCCGTTTACGACGGAAGTCGCAGTTACGTCACCGATGTTAACCTGGAGATCTTCGACCATCACCATACCGGCGGGGGTCATGTCGATCGTGACGTTGACGGTTTTCTTAACTTTTTCCGTCACATCAGCGTTCCACGTCCAGTTTACTTGATCGAAGGCGTGAGCCGGCGTGATGGGAGTCGAGACGAGCGCAATTGCCGAAGCAGTCGCAAACAAACCTGCTTTAATAAAACGAGACATCTTATTTCTCCTTTGGAGGGGTTAACGCTTTGTCAGCGTGATCAACCTGTTCGAGTTTGCATGCTGGCGTACTCGGCAGGTTCAGGAAGTCCGTCATGATCTGGTAAACAGCCATTTCAGCGACGGATCTAACGCCAAGCTGGAGCGGTTCGTTTTGAACGCGTCCCGCATCAAACTCGACGAGAGTTGTGCCGAAGAAACGAAAGACGTTTGCTTCGACTTCATATCCGAATATCTGTTTTTGAAGCGAGCTGACGTAAACCACGTCGAAGCTCTGCGAATTGACGACCCGAAGGTCGAGACCGACGTTGATAACGACAGTTCTGGCACCGCCACCAATACCCGATACGGCAAGGCGGGCGCCTTCGCTGACGATGTTATAGTTGAGCTCGGTCAGGGCTCCCATGACGACGAAGTTGCTGGCACGGATCGGTGCCGCCGTCTGGGCCGGCTTGATCGCAAGTTTCTGTTGAACCATGCGGGCTTCGGCAAGGGGGATGCGCAGATCGAAACGTTCGACCAGCGCTACGCTTCTCGTCTTATAGAATGCGCTCATCACCATCTCCGTTATGCCCTGTGTAAGTACGGCGGCATTGTTGGAGCGGTCGACCTGGCCGGTTTTGTCAGCAACTTCGCCGACGGTGAATACCGGCATGTTACTCCCTTTAATGACTGATAATTTTTTCAGGCACTGGGAATAAGGGGTGTCGTTGCTTGTGACCGGTAATCCCAGGGTCGGCTTGACGCCGTCAGCCGGGTAAACATCACTCGCTGCACATCCGCCTAGGATCAAAAAAGCAAAGGCAATTGTGGGAACTGGTAACTTTCTCATTGAGTTCTCTCCGCTTTCAATCCGTTGCAGGCAAACGCCATTTAAAAGGCGCCCCCTGATGCAATTTCGAATGTTCAGCGAGAGTACTTAATTTAATTATTTAATAAAGTGAGCAGACGGGTATTAATAAACGCATTAGAATATATAATTATTATTTTATTCCAAAAGTAATACTCCAAAGGAGTAAATTATTTTTCTTTTTCTTCCTGCCACTTCACGGCTCCAGCGCATACAATTGACTACGTAACGAATTCAAGAGATGGCGTGTGCCGATCACATTGGCAATTGCCGGAAACCATGTTGCGCAGATCAGCGCGACGCCGATTAGGGATGGCCATATTCATGCAGGTACGACAATGACCAGCGATTGCCGCATCCTCATCGCATCGCGAAATACAGGTGATGCATGGGGTGCGCACCTTAAACTGGAGCGTGAAGGACGATGGCACGTTGTCGGGATCGTCGACCCGCGCGCAAAACCCGACTTTGATGATGGTTGCGAAATGGCCGATGTGGTGATGATCGAAGCCCAGGATTTAATCTGGTTGCTCGACCATCGGTCGATTCAGACCGGATCGACATTAGAAAGTTCACGCCCGGTGGTGCTTCTCGAAGAACGGGATATACTGGAAATCGTATCACGCGGCGAGCGTACGTGGGGGCTTCTGGTAGAGCAACGAATTGCCACCATGTCCGTCGAACGGCTTGCCCTGGCCACTGAAAATTATCTTGTCATAACGACAAACCTTCTACAGCATCTTCGCAGAGACGGGCTCCGCCTCGATATTGTGGAAACATTATCATGTGAGGAGCTTATCGTTCTGTCGCGCATTGGTTTGGCGCTGTCGAATCAGGGCATTGCCGCAGTGTCTAAAATTATGGAAAGCCGCGTTAAGGCGATTATCCGGATTCTTGCGCGAAAGCTGCAGTTAAAGAACCGAACGGCACTGGCCGTCTTCGCCGTCGAAAACGAGACATTGTTATCCCTGATGGCAGAAAAAACTCCAAAATCGCGACGCCGCCGACAGCGCATTCGGAGCAATGCGGATGCAAAAGAGTTATAATAGCGAATTCTCTTCTGAACCTTCGCTTTAATCACTAGTGTTCATAATAATTCCATCAACTAAACAAGCGAGGTGAACGAGATGAATATCAGAACTGTAACAATCGTCGCTGCCGCTATGACACTTGTATTTGCCGGCACGGCGTCGGCACAAGTCGGCAATTCACCGTATGCACCAGGCGCTTCCCGTGCCGGTGCCGGCATCTCTTTCGGTTATCGACAGGCGATAATAAACGCAAAGATACTCGGCCAGCGGCCGCGTGCCCTTGTTCGCGGACCATCCGGTGAGTTACTCGATGTCCAGCGGAATGGCCGAAATGCTTTGGTTCGTTCACCGGACGGTAGCAGTTATCTTCCTGGTGCAAGACCGAATGCTGCTTGGCCGACCGGACTCGGCACAGGACTGGGCTGGAATTTGGCAACCTATTCCAGCGGCGGTGGCGGATACCGTGCAGCGCCAACCCAGAGTCTGAATTCGTGGATTTCGTTGATACCGTCAGGAGTGGACGGATCGATTTCAAATTATGGTCTGTACAACGACGGCGGCACGCCGATTGACACCTGGATCATGCAGCTCGATCTCATCTGAGCTGCGCCTGCTGGACGCCCAGTCTTCGGCTTCACCGGCCGTCCGGCGTCCAGACCGGCTTGGCCAAGCCGGCCTATTTAACACGATGCCAAAGCCCGCATACCTGTTCAGAAACAATTGATCGTTGATTGACCGGTATCGCCTGGCGTGATCGTAGTTCAAAGACTGATAGACTCCGCCATTTCCTGGAGATTGTTTTTGCTCGACCGCGCACTGACGCTGTCGGAAACAATGCCATTCTGCAATGCCCAGATCGCCGCCTGGGTCCGATTGTTGACATCTATCTTCTTGAGGATCGTCTTTAAATGAACCTTCACCGTCCCCTCGGTGAGGTCCAGAAAATTCGCGATACTTTTATTGGAATGACCATTCACCAGGCAAGACAGGACTTCCATCTCCCGATTGGAGAGACTGTTTCCATTGCTCTTATCGTTACCCGAACCATCCGGTTTTGCCACGAAGCGGTTATTAATTAACAGATATGCAAGATCCGTCGGGAACACCTTCTCACCTGTCAGTACCAGGTTAAGCGATTGTTCGAATGCGCCTGGTGACATGCTTTTAAGCAAATATCCGTCGACACCCGCACACAGAGCCGCAGTCAGTGAGTTGAGGCAAAACGCCTCGGTCAGCACGACGACTCGCGGCTTCGGCAATATGTCTTCCAATTCTTCCATAAGCTTCAATAACTGGTCGCCATTTCCGTTGACGTCGATGATAACGACAGTTGGCGGGTTATTCGCCATTTGCCGAAACCCTTCTGCAAGCGAGGCCGCCTGCCCGGCCATATTGAAATTTGAATCCCGCAACAACTGACGCAATCCTTCACGGAACAATTGGTTCTGGTCGATATGCAATACGGATACGTCGCCCAAGGTTCTCTCCTACTATCTAAATGGCGGAAAGCGTTATCTTTATAACCGCCGCCACAGCGAATGTTACATTGATTTATTCAATATAGTTACTGTATACTAATATTAAATTATTTGAATTGCGCAAAAGTGTATTGTTTGCATATTTATTGAATATTTATTTCCCAGAAACTACCTCTTTTTCTCAAAGAATACCTCTTACGTTATTGAATGGTTATTATGGTTTTATATTTTATCAATTTGGACAAACGTCACCACCCGCGAATACGCCCTGCCGGATGGCAGCGGTTCCAAATGATAAAATATCGATTTTTGATTGTCGTCATGGTCAAGAACACGTTTTTTTATGAAACTTTTAAACCAGTAAAGGTTTGCCAGATTCGCTGTACCCCATAATTTCGCACACAATTTTTATGTATCGAACACCATTATTTTTTACCTTTCACATCTGGCTGTTTTGAGAATTTGTTGTATTAGCGCGAATGGCTATCTTGGCTTATTTTCTTGCGATGCGGCTTGCCTGCCAAAGGGCGAAAGCCGGTATTGCAATCCACTTCAGATGTGTCACAACCGCATACATGTGTGTGTCAGCCTCGATCGCCCCGCTTACTAGCGTGACTTCCGTCGTATCGGCAGATACCAGGTAATTCATTGCCGAAAAGCAAAAATTAAGGATGATTGTCAGGACTGCGATGTGGCGATATCCACGCCCTGGCCACATGCTGTTACCAAAGATAAAAAGGGTCGCCAGCAAAGCGCCGAGCGCGATGAACAAGTCCGCATTGATTTCTTGAATGACTGCGAGTGTAATATCATTGTCAATTCCAGTCATCCAGATGGGGCTCAGCGGTAAAACCGTGATTTCCCAAGCGATGCTGGCACCAAACGACCATATCATGTATGCGCGCAATGTCGGTAGCCAGGTAGAAATCTGATCAAGCGATTTAGTGCGTTCAGGCGCACCTGTTTCGGCGGTGTCGTCAGGTTGCAAGTATAATAAAGACTGTTCCTGATCCGGAAATCTGTTTGTCCGGAGCACGTTGCGTTTGAATATCATGACGACTTTTTCCCCATGCCAGGATTATCAGATCGTGTCGAATCAATGTTCCCGAATGCATCCCCGTGAGCCGCTATCGATATCCACTTATCGGCAATCTGATGCCCGGATAGGCATTGCCCGTAAGCGTCACCGGACGACTGAAAAACGAATTCAAACACCCGGGAACTGCGGTCCAGTGACTGTGTGGCCGAACGGTCTTGGCCCCCCGATACGACATAAACCGGCAATGCACTCGGCGTGTCGGCGCTGACGCGGTAATAGATGAGTTCAACCCCGTCTTTGACCGGGCCTTGAAACAGCATCATGACGATACTCACAAGTATAAATGTGACCAGTATCAGGCTAACAATGCCCTCAATTTTGGGGATAATACGGTTCGGATAATCCCGGCTCCTGTCCACGCTGGTAACGACCGTATCTCCGGGACGAGAGAGGACTTTCCTGTGATTCTGAAATATTCTGAACATCATTGGCTTCCAACTCTGTCACACGAATGTGGCTACCTATTTTGAACACTCGACAACCTAGATGGATGGCGTCAATGATTGTAGGATCGGAATCTACTCATATACGAATACGGTTTTGGCTCTCCGATTGACCGTATATCTTGCCGGAAACGAGCGCTCTCGATCGAGCCGGGATCCCTCAGTGCCACGCGAGCGCGGCGCAATTACAAGAAACAAGCTGCCCGCAGGGCATGGCAAGCGATTGGCTTTTGGTTTTATTATAATAATTAAATAGAATTATTATAATACTTGTATAGATAGTATTTATGATATATTACATACAACAATAAAAGCAGCGTATTTCGTTGTTTATTAATGTGGAAGACATAGAAGACATGCCACGTACGTACATCTCATCCAATAGCGAGAGCGAGGACCCTGAGGATAATTATCTCATTGTCGGCATCGGCGCTTCAGCTGGTGGACTGGATGCATTCCGGAAATTCCTGGAAGCGATGCCAGCCAAAAGCGGCATGGCTTTTATCCTCGTGCAGCATCTTGACCCATCCCACGAGAGTATGGTCGCAGAGCTTCTATCCAGCCACACCACGATGAACGTCCATCAAGCGGTCGAAGGCACGCCGGTCAAGCCGAATTGCGTTTACGTCATTCCGCCAGGCACGTCATTGGAGATAATCAACGGCTTGTTCCACATGTCTGCCCCACTCACCGTACATGGCGCAAGATTACCATTCGATTTCCTGTTGCGGTCACTTGCCGAACGCATCGGCGAACGTGCCGTCGCCGTCGTTCTCTCCGGCACCGGAGCGGATGGTAGCGTCGGCATCAGGGCTATTCATAAAAATCGCGGCTTTATCATTGCCCAGGAACCCTGCGAAGCCGGATACGACGGGATGCCACAAAGTGCCATTGATACAGGATTGGTTGATCGTGTGCTTCCCGTCAGCGAAATCCCGGACTCACTGATCTCGTATAGTCGCTGGTTGAAGCGCGAAACGCTATCGTCGCCCGACGAAAGAGTCCTTCCCGTGGACAAGCCGGATCATTTAACTGAAATCATCGAATTTTTACGCGCCAATAGCGTTTATGACTTCACACGGTACAAGCGTGGGACCCTGGAACGCCGGATTGAACGACGCATGTCGATGTCCGACATAGGATCCGAAGGTCTGGGACGGTATCTGGAGTTACTTAAAGGAAATCCCGAAGAAATAGATGCCCTGGCAAAGGACCTTTTGATTAACGTCACCAATTTTTTCCGCGACCGCCATGTCTTCGATCTACTCAACGACAAAGTCGTGCCCGAGATGATCAAAAACGCAAAACCAGGCGTTCCGCTGCGAATTTGGAGTGTTGGGTGCAGTTCGGGTGAAGAAATATACTCACTCATCATGATCTTTCTGGAGAAAATAGAAGAATCAAAACGGCCAATCAGACTTCAGGTTTTTGCTTCGGATATTGACCCGGATGCCATCCAAAGCGCCCGTGAAGGCGTTTATTCCTCAACCATCGCTGACGACGTATCCGCGGAACGACTGGCTCGGTTTTTCACGATTTATGAAAACGGCTTCCGTGTATCGCAAAGGATGCGTGATTCAGTCATATTTGCGGTTCAGGACGTCTTGCTGGACCCACCCTTCTCTCGGATCGATCTGGTATCCTGTCGAAATGTGCTGATTTATCTGATGCCGGACGCACAAGCCAAAGCCATCTCATTGTTCGAATTCTCACTCAATGACCGGGGTATTTTATTGCTTGGCAACTCGGAAACGCTCGGCGTGATCAAAGATCGGTTTGAGCCTCTTTTCAATAAAGAACGAATTTTTCGGCAAAAGAGCGGAAAAGTTAAACGATTCCCCGATGCGTCATCGATCACCAACCGGAATTTACAGCCCTATCAGCGCACCGATATCGTGCGGACCCCGCCGCGACAGATGTTTCTGGCCGATCTTTGTCGCCGGCTGGTATTGGAATCCTTCGCGCCGGCGTCGGTTCTCATCAACAACAAGGATCAATGCATTTTCACCTTGGGGGAGACCAAAAATTATATTCACGTCGTTTCCGGCCATCCCACCAACGACATTATGGCGATGGTCTATGATGACGTCCGCAGCAATCTTCGCGAGGCGATTTCGCTTGGGGCGACAATCAAAGAACGGGTCGAGCATGAAGGCGGCCGGATCAATCGTGAAGACAAAATAATTTCATATTACATGACTATCCAACCGGTTAATCATGATGGCGAACAACATCTTTTGATCAGTTTCATCGAGAGACCGGATGCAGACAGGGAACAGGTCAGCGGCCCAGCGCACCATGACACATCTCGAGTTGCCGAACTGGAAAGGGAACTTTCGGCAAAGAAAATCGAAATAGCAACGGCACTATACAATATCGAGATTCTCAATGAGTCACAGTTGAGCATCAGCGACGAAGCGACGTCAGCAAACGAAGAGTTCCAGGCAACAAATGAAGAACTTCTGACATCAAAAGAGGAACTTCAATCGCTCAACGAAGAATTGTCAGCACTTAACACGCAGCTCCATGAAACACTTGAGCGGCAGCGCCGCACCGAGAATGACCTTCAGAACGTACTTTTCAGTACCAACGTGGCAACCATCTTTCTTGATACCAACCTTAATATTCGTTTCTTCACCCCAGCAACCCGAATCGTTTTCAATATTCTCAAAGGCGATATAGGGCGCCCGCTTTCGGACCTAAGCCCCTTGTCGGCCGATGAGGAATTGCTGGATGACGCAAAAACCGTCCTTGCGGACTCCTCGTCGATACAAAAAGAGATCAAAGGGCTCAAAGGGAAATGGTTCAACCGACGTGTCCTGCCGTATCTTACCTCCGACAATCAAGTCGATGGGGTGGTGATAACATATCACGACATTAGCCACCAAATACATATCGCTGACACCCATGAGACGGCTCGCCATTCGGCTGAGTTGTCTAATAGCGCAAAATCAAGCTTTCTGGCGGCTGCCAGTCACGACCTGCGCCAGCCGTTGCAAACCCTGTTGCTGCTCCACGGCATGCTGGAACCGGTTGTAAAAGACAGCAATGCGAAAAAGCTGATATCACGCATCGGTACCACACTATCCTCCATGTCGAGTATGCTGAACTCTCTTCTCGATATAAATCGGATAGATGCCGGCATTATTCCGGCTAATAAGATCTCCTTCGGAATCGACGACCTTCTCACGCGGCTGGGCAACGAATTCAGCTATCATGCAGAGGCAAAAGGCCTCGAAATGCGCGTCGTGAGCTGTCATCGGCATATCATCAGCGATCCGCCCTTGCTCGAACAGATACTCAGGAACTTATTGGCAAACGCCATTAAATTTACCAACAAAGGGAAGGTCCTGATCGGTTGCCGCTGCCACGGGAACATGCTGAGGATCGAAATATGGGATACGGGCATCGGCATTCCCAAGAATGAAATAGAAATGATCTTCAGCGAATACCATCAACTCGCGGAATCGTTGACCAACACGGATCGCGGTCTGGGGCTCGGACTCGCCATCGTTGATCGCCTGGCTCATTTGTTGGAACATGAGATCAAAGTCGAGTCACTCTCTGGCAAAGGAACCATGTTTGCAGTCGAGGTCGAGTTGGCTGCTGCCAGTGCCGACCTGTCAGTGGTTGCCCCCGTGGAGCATAACGATCCGGGAGGCCCTGAGCATGCCCCCCCATCATATGACATCGTTCTTATAGATGATGAGCCGGACGTACTTGAACTTCTCGAGCACACCTTGAACGACGCGGGACACACCGTGAGGACGGCGCGAAATAGTGCATCATTGGCACGAATCCTCACCGCATCGATATCACCACCGGACATCATTATAGCAGACTTCAATTTGGCGGATCGCTCAAACGGACTGCAACTTGCATTAAAGTTCCGACAACAGTTCAAACATGATATGCCAATTATCGTCCTGACCGGCGACGTCTCGGCGACTACGCTTAAACGTATTACGCAAGAAAACTGCCTGCATATTCACAAGCCTGTCGCACCTGACAGGTTAAAAATGATTATGTGTGAGCTTATCGACAAGGCGGAAGTGTGGCCGGAATCGGACAAAATTCCACAGTCGACGGACAAAGTGGTCATCAACGTCGTTGAAGATGACTCCATCCTGCGCGACAAATTGAGTGTCGAATTGGAACAGGATGACCGCATCGTGAAATCGTATGCGACGTCCGAGACGTTTCTTGAGGATTTTCAACCCGGTGGCACGCAGTGCCTCGTACTTGATGCTTATTTGCCGGGAATGAGCGGACTCAAACTGCTCCAACACATGTCAGATATAGGCAATCGACTCCCGACAATCATGATAACGGGTCTCAGTGATACGCAAACCGCCGTCGACGCGATGAAGGCCGGAGCGATGGACTACATCGAAAAGCCGATCAAAATTGACACGTTACGAAAGAGCATCACGAAAGCCCTCGAGCATTCCGCATCCGGGATCGAGCGTGAAAAGTATTTAGCCAATGTCGCCAATTGCTATAAGCTCCTGACTCCCCGGCAAATAGAAGTAATGAAACTTGTCCTGGCTGGCCATCCTAGTAAAAACATTGCGGCGGATCTTGGCATCAGCCAACGTACGGTAGAGAATCACCGTGCAACCGTAATGAAGAAAACGTGTTCCGCATCCCTCCCGGCACTAGCG
This sequence comes from Rhodospirillales bacterium, assembly GCA_040877275.1. GTDB lineage: Bacteria > Pseudomonadota > Alphaproteobacteria > Rhodospirillales > Casp-alpha2 > UBA4479. Next base: position 14,434 of record JBBDOA010000091.1, read on the forward strand.
CGATTCGCTGTTGCCCTCACCGAGATCAATCGCGAGTAACCGGCAAGCAGATGTATCTCTGGCGCGCCGTGGATGATGAAGGCGAAGTACTGTTTTGGTCTTACCTCGTTAAGGTGACAATACCGCCGCCCTTTGAGAATTGACGGCCAGGCATAGTTACTTCATCAGACCTGCTTTCGGGTCGAGGTGGCTTATTGACATGCATGATGACCACAACAGGGAGAACACACTCTCTCAACCGCGACGCCATCGCGTTACCTGTCGTTAAAGAGTATGTACGGCGTTGCAGCGGGGATGGTTAACCGAATTGATCGTCCGCTCTGATGCGGCATGGTGACATCCCTCGATAATAACAATAGTAATTTAATTTTACTTTTGTTATAGTGATGGTACACACATCAATCTGCCAAAAGCGAATTGACAATGGACATCGTCATTTATCACAACCCCGACTGCGAAACGTCTCGCAACGTTCTGGCTGTGCTTCGCTGCGCCGGGTACGAACCGGAAGTCGTCGAATACCTGCAGGCCGGGTGGACGATCCCGCAGTTGCGCGGGCTCTTCGCCGCCGTCGGATTGTCGGTCCGTCAATGCTTGCGCATATCGCGCTCGCCTGCTGAAGAGCTGGGGCTTCTCGACGAAAGCGTCGATGACGATACGCTCCTTGCCGCCATGGTGCAGTACCCGATCCTGGTCAACAGGCCCTTTGTCTGCACGCCAAAGGGCGTTCGCCTGTGCCGGCCGAGCGAGACGGTTTTTGATCTGATGGACCGCTTGCCGCCGGGCCCGTTTTACAAGGAAGACGGTGAGCTGCTGATCGATCACGACGGGGTTCGCGTCGACACGCTCGCTGACGCCGATTACCGCTACATCATACCCGGTGTCTGGTAACGCCGACAGCCAACCCATAACCGCCTTATAAAAATCACTGGCCAGGGGCGAACGGCGTCGGCCCGGAGCACACCTGCCGGCCACCGCCACAGGGACATATTTTTTAATAATACATATGTTTTTTAATAATACATATGTTTTTTATTTTTACATATGTTATAGATGATGCTGAAGCACACAGGGAGGAAATAAAGATGATCCAGAAAGCAGCCCTTGAAGGCGTGACGGTTCTCGACATGAGCCGCGTGCTTGCCGGCCCTTCGGCGACCCAGTTGATGGGGGATCTCGGTGCCGAAGTCATCAAGGTCGAACGACGCGGCGTTGGCGACGAGACGCGCGAGTGGGGGCCACCCTACCTGAAGGGCGAGGACGGGACCGACACCGGTGAGAGCGCCTATTACCTCTCCGCCAACCGCAACAAGCGTTCGGTCGAAGTCGATATCGCCAAACCGGAAGGCGTTGCCCTGATCAAGCGCATGCTTGGCAAGGCGGATATTCTCATTGAGAATTTCAAGGTCGGCGGCCTGAAAAAATATGGTCTCTCCTATGAGGACCTCAAGGACGCGTTCCCGGGACTGGTCTATTGCTCGATCACCGGTTACGGGCAGACCGGGCCCTACGCCGCCCGGCCCGGATACGACATGATGGCGCAGGGCATTGGCGGACTGATCAGCATGACCGGCGAGCCCGGGCGGCTGCCGGTCAAGGTGCCGATTGCGATCAACGATGTCATGACCGGCATGTACGCCACGGTCGCGATCCTGGCGGCGCTTCGTCACCGGGACAGAACCGGCGAAGGTCAGCACATCGATCTGGGCTTGCTCGATGTTCAGGTCGGATGGCTTTTCAACCAGGGCATGAACTATCTGATCGGCGGCATTATCCCCGAGCGGCTTGGTACGGCGCATCCGAATTCGGTGCCCTATCAGGCGTTCGAGACCGCCGACAGCTTCGTCATCATCGGCGCCAACAACGACGAGCAGTTCAAACGGTTCTGTACATTGGCGGGCCGCGAGGATCTTCTTGAGGATGCCCGCTTCGCCACCAATCCCGACCGCGTCCGCAACCGATCCGCCATTATCGACGAGGTCGCGGCCATCATGAAGACCAAACCGGCCGCCTACTGGATCGAGGAGCTTTCCAGGTGCAACGTGCCGGTCTGCCCGATCAATTCGCTTGATCAGGTTTTCGATGATCCGCAGGTTCTGGCGAGAGATATGAAGGTCACCATGCCCCATGCCGCTTGCGGTGATCAGGGCTTTGACATGATCGGCAACCCGATCAGGATGTCGGAAACGCCCGTGAGCTATCGACGGCCACCGCCGATGTGTGGTGAGCATACCGCCGAGGTCTTGCGCGACGTCTTTGCCCTGTCGGACGAGGAAATATCGGTATTGCGCAACAAAGAGATCGTTTAGGGAGAATTCCATGAGTGTAAAAGTAACCTTCGTCGGCTCGGGCGACGCCTTCGGTGCCGGCGGCCGTTTCCAGACCTGCATTATGGTTGATGCGCCTGATTACAGGTTCGTCATCGACTTTGGCGCATCCAGCCTGATCGCCTTGCAGCAACTCGGCATTGAGCATAATACGATTGATGCCATCGTGCTGACGCATATCCACGCGGATCACTGCGGCGGCATCCCGTTCATGCTGATGGACGCCATGCTTGGTGCCAAACGGGACCGGCCGCTGACCATCGCCGGCCCCCGGGATACCACAGCGCGTCTGGCCGAGGTCGCCGAAGTGCTGTTCCCGGGAATTCACGTCATGACCCCGAAGTTCGATCTGAGCTATGTCGAGATGCCCGTCATGAAACAGACCAGCATCGGGCCTTTGAAAATAACACCGTATCCGGCCGCGCACACAGGCGAGACAAACCCGACCAGCGTCCGCGTCGAGGTTGCCGACAAGGTTGTTTCCTATACCGGTGACAGCGCCTGGACGAAGCACATGCCGGATCTGGCGCGGGATGCCGACCTGTTCGTGTGCGAATGCTATTTCTATGGAAAGCCGATACGGTTTCACATGAACTATCCGGACATCCAGGAGCACAAGGCAGAATTAAAGGCGAAGCGTATGGTGCTGACCCATTTCAGCCGCGAGATGATCCCGCACAAGGACAGCATCCCCGAGGAGACCGCGTTCGACGGCAAGGTGGTCGAGCTTTAGGCGCCCATTTTGATCAGCGCGTTCGCGCCTGCCTCGTCGGTGATCAGCGCGTGCGCAAGCCCGGCGCGCAATGTGGCGCGCACCATCTCGGCCTTGAATCGACCACCTGCGGCAAGAATGACGTAGGGGATCCGGGCAATGGCGTCAGGTGCGATCGAAATGGTCCGGGCATTGATGTCGTGATCGATCAGGCGGCCGTGCGCATCCAGATAGTGATCGCAAATATTGCCCACGGCACCGGCTGCCTTCAGGCTGCGTATTTCGTCCCTGGACAGGACGCCATAGTCGATCATCCGCGTCTTCGCCGTAAGATCGACCACGGAAAGAAGCGCGATGTCGACTTTCTTCGTCATGTCGTGGATGCGCCGTACAGGGCCGCTTTTGACGAGCGCGTCCTTCAGCTCTGCGGTCTCGGCGATCATCGGTGCCGTCATATAAAAACATTTGGCGCTCAGCAGTCGGGCAAATGTGGCGGCATTGTCATAGGGATTGATGGTGCCGCTTTCGGGCAGGCCGCCTGACAGCGAGACGACGATTTGCCCACTGCTTGAACGGGGTATGAGCGTGAGCCCCGCAGCATGGATTGTCGCGCCCCAGCCGATGCCGAGGGTCTGACCCGGCTCCAGCGCGCGCGAAAGATATTGACCGGCGGCAAGGCCGACGACGCGTCTGACATCCTCTTCGTCGGCCGGTGCCGGAATGACGACGACATCACGCAGCGCGAAGATTTCCTTGAGGCGTGTCTCCAGCTCGACGCACGGCGCCGCCGCTGTATCCACCGTGATCCTGACGCTGCCGTTGCGGCGGGCGTCGTTGATCACCTTGTTGACGGTCGCCCGGTTCAGGCCGAGCCGGTCACCGACTTCCTGCTGGGTCTGTCCTTCGTGGAAGTGATACCAGCAAATCCGTGTGGCCAGGGCCGCATCGACGTTCGAACTCACGGATCGCTGTTTTCTTTTCTTCATCGCACTTTACCGCCTGTCCCCGTGCATAGAACCTAGGTTGGATTGCAGGCATTTGGAAGGCGAAAACGGGCCCGGCAGCCGCCTCTGAGATGACAGGTCCGAACGCACAAGGCCGGCACACGGGTGCCGGCCTTGCTTGTCGTTGATGTCTGAAGGGATCAGCCCTTGAGCTTGTCGACCAGTTTCCAGACGACCGGGAACGTCACTCCGGCCAGTGCGATTTTCATCATGTCCCCATAGACGAACGGATACAGGCCCCATTCCAGGATCGGCTTGTCCCAGCCGTACAGGCTGCCGAGCCAGAGCAGTCCCGGTGCATAAATGGCGGCACTCGCCAGAAAGGCCGCCGCCATCGTCATCGCAATCGACCGGGTCCAGCCGCGCTCTGCAAGATAACCGGCCAGCGCCGCGGCCAGTGCATAGCCGAGCAGATAGCCACCCGTGCCACTCAGCATATAGGCAAGTCCGATCCCCTTTTCAGGCGTTCCGGCAAATACCGGCAAGCCGACTGCGCCTTCGGCCAGATACAGCAACACGGTCGCCAGACCCAGGCGCCATCCGAACACCAGACCCAGCGAGATCACGGCAAAGGTCTGCATGGTCATGGGGACCGGATAGAACGGAATCTGAAATTTGGATGACAGCGCGATGATGATCGTCCCGGCAAACGCCAGGCCGAGCTGACGCAGACGCGATTCCGCCGAAGCCGCCCACAGTGTTGCAACGATGGTGTTGTTCATGCTTTGAGTTCCTTCATCAAGAGTGGTGTAAAAAATGTTCAGGCCAGATTTTCTGAT
>JBBDOA010000091.1:19265-26475 GCA_040877275.1 Rhodospirillales bacterium
CCTCGGCCGGGACAACGCGCATGCGATCCCACACACCGATGGCGACGACAACAACGACGCCGGCAACATCAAGCGCCAGCTCGCCGGAAATCATGCCGATGCCGACGCCGAGCGCGACGATCCGCACGAACCCCGGCAATCGATTGATATAAAACCCGCCGATGGATATGGCAAACAGCCACGAGGCGAGCAGACCGGCAACCACCACCCAGATGATGTCCTCAGCACTGCCGTTCATGAGAATTTCCGGGCGGTAGATGAAATAGAACGGCAGCACGTACTTCATCACGGCAAGCCGCATACTGGTCAGCGCTATCGGCCACCAATGGGTTTCGGCGATCACCGCCGCCGTGAACACGGCCGTACAGACCGGCGGGGTCAGCGCCGACAGCAACGCCCCGTAGAAAACAAAGAAGTGCGCCGCCAGCGGTGCGACATTCAGCTCTATCAGTGCCGGCACCGTGACCGCCGCCGCCAGCAGATACGCCGCTGTCGTCGGCATACCCATGCCGAGAACCAGGGCCACGATCAGGGCCAGCACGAGACTGAGCAGCATGCCGCCGCCGGCACCGACGGTGATGATCTGCTCGCTCAGCTTGATGCCGATACCGCTCAGGCCGATCAGCGACAAGGCGATCTGCGCACTGACCAGCAAGGCGATGATGGTGACGATTCCGGTCGATGCCAGCCTTACGCCGGCAGACAGTTTGGCCAGTTTTTCCTGCAGGCCCGCGCGTGTAAAAGGACCGGCAATCATGAACAAGACCACGTTCGTGCAGATACCATAGAACGCGGCCAGGGCCGGTGTGTTGCCCGCAAACATGCTGACCATCATGACGGTAATGGTCAGCACAAGCGGCCCCACCTTGCGCCAGCGCAGCACATCACGAAGCTTGGGGATTTCCTCGGACGAGAAGGTTTTCATGCCCTCGCGGCGTGCCTCGACGCCGATGCTCATCCAGATACAGGCAAAAAACAGAAAGGCCGGAATAATCGCGGCTTCAACAACGTTCAGATATGACGTGCTGAGAAGCTCGGCCATGACAAATGCCCCGGCCCCCATGATCGGCGGCGTAATTTGCCCGCCCGATGACGCCGTTGCCTCAACCGCGCCCGCGAACGCCGGTCGGTATCCAAGCCGTTTCATGGCCGGGATCGTAAAGTTACCCGTCGTCGCCACGTTCGCCACGGCCGCACCGTTCAGCATGCCGAACAATGCACTTGCGACCGTTGCAACCTTGGCCGCGCCGCCGGGAAACCGTCCGGCTGCGACCATCGCCAGGCTCATGAAGCTCTCGCCGGCACCGGTCGCCAGCAGAAAGGCACCGAAGATAATGAATATGGAAATCAGGTTGGCCGACAGCCCGGTGACGGTCCCCCAGATACCCTCCGTCCCAAGATACAGATATTCCAGCACATACGTTCCGCTGAACCCCGGATGCCCCCAGCGACCGGGAATAAACTGACCGAAGAGCGTGTACGAGATCAGGGCAATGGCAAGCAAAGGCAGAAACGGCCCGGTGGTGCGTCTGGCCCCTTCGAGGATCGCGAAACTGAGGAAGACACCGAGTATCATTTCTTCCGGTTTGGCGATAATCGAGAAACTGTTGGAAAGTCGTTCTTCGACAATAACGATATAGATGCACGCACAGATCGTGATGAGTGCGACACCGATGTTGAGGACACGCGCCAGCGTCTTCAACAGGCCTTCGCCGCGATCAATCCGGCTGAACTGCAGATAGGCAATGCCGAGGCCGAGGGCGAGATGCATGGAACGCTGGATCAGGGGCGGAAACTGCCCGAACCCGGCCGTCCAAAGATGATACCCGACGAGACAGAATCCCATCGTCAAAATCAGTCTGTCCACATTCGTGTGAAACGGGACAGCCGCTCCGGCCGCAGTCGTCTGACGTGTCATATCAACCCCATAATGTATATATGCAGCAACGACCTGCACCGACGAGACGACGCGCGCCTCGTCGGTGGGTCAGGGACGTTACTTCATTTCCGGCGGGATCAGTCGATCCGGAACCGTGGCACCACGCTCCCGATAGAACTTCACGGCACCGCTATGCAGCGGGATCGTGATCAGTGCCAGGGAGTCATTGATGATATCGAGGTTCTTGATCCCCGCAAACGCGGCTTCCTGGATCTTCTTGCCGTCGACGATACCCGTCAGGATCGCCTGAACCTGGGCATCAGTCAGGCTGTCGCTATAGGCGAACTGGCCGATCACCTGAACCGGCGTGTTCATCGCCGGAATACCTTCGATCTCGCCGTCCTTGAGTGCCATGAAGTTGATGAACGGGAACTTCGCCTTCACCGACTTGATCTGATCGTCAGAGAAACCCAGCAGTCGGATCGGGGTGAATGCCCGCAATTCCAGCGTCGTGCCGTCGAGCGTCTTGATACCGCCCGCCTTGACATAACCAACCGCGCGATTGTCTTTCACCGCCGCCGTGGCGTCGGCAAGGCTGGCCCGGTACAGATCAGGCTTGATGTCGATGGCTTCAAGCATCTGGATCGCCAGTTGCTCGGTCGCCGAGCCGCGCTGTCCCGGCGTAAACTTCTTGCCGGCCAGATCGCTCAGTTTTTCAACGCCGGAATCAGCACGAACAACCCAGGCCTGGATTGCCGGTGCGTGGACCCACAGGCCGCGCAATTTCGTCTGCGGCTTGCCTTCGAATTTTCCGATCCCCGTATAGGCCTGATAGATCGTGGCATAGGTACCGAGACCCATGTGAATCTGACCCCGTTCGATACGCGACAGGTTGTCGACCGCACCTCCCGTCGAGATCACGGTGACGTCAACCTTGTCGCCGGAAACTTCATTGATGGCCTTGGCCGCTGACACTGCATAAGTGTAGTGAACGGATTTCAGTGCTGTCGTACCAAAAGAAATTCTGTCCGCCGCGTTGGCGGAATAGGCGCTGGCGGCGAGTGCGATACCCACCGTCATATATTTAAACATCCTCATTGGTTCATCCTCCATGTGTTAAAATTGCTACCGTTGACCGGTTTTTCGTTTTGGATCGAAAATTTTCCCACGATCAGGGTTGGACTCCGCACCTGGACTGCGGTCCAAGCGACATTTTCATGCGCGTATAGGCGAGCGCGACGAATTTGCAGAAGAACGGTCGCGTTTCGACCGGATCAATGATGTCCTCGACCTCGAACGCCTCGGCGGTCCGGAACGCAGACGCAAAGGGCCTGAGATCAGCCTCGATTTCCTTTTCCTTGGCCTGGGGATCATCAGCCGCTGCGATCTCGCGACGGAATGCCGCCGCCACGCCGCCCTCGATGGGCAGCGAGCCCCATTCGGCGCTGGGCCAGGCGACCTTCATATCCAGACCGTTCTTGTTGCACGTCGCCATACCCGCCATGCCGTAACATTTGCGGATGACCAGCGTGAACGTCGGCACGCGCATGTTGCCTGCCGTGTAAACGGCGCGCATACCTTCGCGCAGTGCCCCGTCCTTTTCGGCGGCAAGACCGACCATGAAGCCCGGCACGTCGACGAGAAAAATCACCGGGATGTTGAAGTTGTCGCACAGTTCCATGAAATGGATCTGCTTGCGCGCGGCCTTGGCATCCATGGCACCGCCATAGATCATCGGATTGTTGGCGATAATTCCGACCGGGTAGCCGTCCATGCGGGCCAGCATGGTGATCACCGCCTTGCCATAGGATGGCTGGATTTCGAACAGGCTGTCCCGGTCCGCCACCATCCCGATCAGCTTCCGCATGTCATAGGCGCGCGTGCGCTTTTCCGGAATGATCGTGTGCAGTCCTTCATCGCCGCGATCAACCGGATCGTCTGTGCTTGTACGGGGCGGCAGTTCCCAGACGTTCTGGGGCATGTAACTCAGGAACCGGCGGATCTGACGAAACGCATCGGCTTCGTCCGTCGCCGCATTGTGGATCGTGCCCGATGTCTCGACCGCAATTTTCACGCCGCCGAGATCATCCTTGTCGATCTCCTGGCCGAGAGAGCGCTTCACCACCGGCGGCCCGGCGGCGAAAACCTGGCTCGTGCCTTCAATCATGATCGAGAAATGCGACAGGATCGCCCGCCCGGCAGGCCCGCCCGCGGCGGTCCCCATAACGGCGGCGACAACCGGCACCTCGCCCAGCAATTCGACCGAGCGCTCAAAGCCCGAGACGCCGGGAAAGACCGAGTAGCCGCGACTTTTCAGTGACGTGACGGTACCGCCGGCGCCATCAATGAGATTGACGAGCGGTATTCTGTATTCGTGGGCGAGGTCTTCGACAAAACCGCCCTGTCCGCCCTTGCGCCGCCGCGAGCCCCAGCTGGTGCCGCCGCGCACGGTAAAATCCTCACCGCCGACGGCTACCGGGCGACCATCGATCTCTGCAAGCCCCATGACATAGGGGGCCGGCAGAACGTTGACGACGGCGTTGTTTTCATCGTACGTGCCGTTCCCCGTGAGCTTGCCGATCTCGTGGAAAGAGTTTTTATCGATCAGGCCGTCAATGCGTTCACGGATCGTCAGACGGCCGCGCGCATGGTGGCGCTGGATAGCGTCCTCACCACCCAGTTGTTCCGCCCAGGCGCGACGCTTTTCAAGTTCAGCCAGGCGCGTTTCCGCGGCTGAGGGTGTTTCCGGTAGCTCGGTCATATCAGGTTTCCACGATTGCCAGAACCTGGCCTTCCTCGACGGCAACGCCCTCTGCGACCATGATTTCGACAACCGTGCCGTCGGCCGGTGCCGGGGCCGGTATTTCCATTTTCATGGATTCAAGGATCATGATGTCGTCGTATTCGGCGACCTTGTCACCAACCGCCTTTTCAATTTTCCAGACGGTGCCGGTGACTTCGGATTTAACTTCCATGCGTGCCATAAACTTTTCCCTTTAACGTGTTGATCAATACCCGGTCGGCCAGTTGGCCATTGCGTGTTTGCCGATCCCGGCGGTGCGGCGGTCTTCATGAAATGACAAAAGCCGGATCAGGTTGCTGCGCGTATCCTCGGGCCGGATCACGTGCTGCACGGCGAAACTGGACGCCATGTCCCAGACCGCATTGTCTTTCGACATTTTCTCGCGGACCTCGGCGAATTCTTCCGGGCTGTCTTCTTCGGAGCGTCCCCACAGCACAACCCGGGTCGCGTAGGTCGGGTCCATGAAACTGACCTCGGCCGATGGCCAGGCCAGCACTTCGTCGGTATTGCGTCCCCCGCCCATGTTGAGATAGGCCTGGCCGTAACTCTTGCGCATGATCACCGACAGCTTCGGCATCGAGAACATCTGCAGCGCCGTCATGAAGTTCATGATCTTGGCGGCGGCGCGCTGGCGCTCACCTTCCTTGCCGATGATGAAGCCCGGCGTGTCGACGAACATCAAAAGCGGAATGTTGAAGGAATCGCACAGCACCAGGAACGAGGTGATTTTCTCGCAGGCGTGCGCATCAAGCGCACCGCCCTTGACCATCGGATTGTTGGCAACGACACCGACGACCCGCCCGTTCAGCCGCGCCAGTGCCGTGACCGCGACGCGGCCGAATTTCGCCTTCAGCTCGAACACGCTGTCGTCATCCAGCACCTGATCGAGCACCCGGTGCACGTCGTAGACCCGCTTGCGGTTCTCCGGCACGATCTTCGACAGGGCATCCCCCGACTTTTCCGATGCCGGCATCACCGGCGGCGTTTCCCTGTTGTGCGCCGGCATATAGCTCATAAAGCGGCGGATCAGGTCCAGTGCCTCTTCATCGGTTTCGGCGAAGGTATCGATCAGGCCGGTCGTCTCGGCGTGCAGTTCCCAGCCGCCAAGCTCCTGCGGATCGACCGCCTCACCGATGGCCATCGAGGCCAGTTGCGGGCTGGCGACGGCAAGCACCGCGCCCTTCCGCATCACGGTGAAATCGGAAAGGCACGTGTACCACGCCGACGAGCCATAGCACGGTCCCAGCACAGCCGAAGCCCACGGCGTTTCGCGAAACCGGACGTATTGCGTCGGGTCGTTGCCGAGCATCGCCCCCATGCCCTTTGAGCCCATGTTATCGGGCATCCGGGCACCGGACGATTCACCCAGAAAGACAAGCGGCATGCCGCGTTCTGTCGCAACGCGCTTCACATGGCCGATCTTTTTCATGTTGGTCAGGCTGCTGGACGCGCCCTTGACCGTGAAATCGTTGGAGACGATGCCGATCTGGCGCCCGTCGAGCAGGCCGTAACCGGTGACCTTGCCGTCCGCCGGCGTCTTGTCGCGGTCTTCCGGCACGACCGAGGACGTTCCCAGCAGGCCGACCTCGAGAAAGCTTTCCTTATCAAGAATGTAGTCGACCCGCTCCCGTGCATTGAGCAGGCCTGCCTCGCGGCGTCGGGCCAGTTTTTCAGGACCGCCCATGCTGCGCGCGTGCGCTTCCAGTTTCTCGAGTTCGCTCATCGTTTCCTGTTCGTCACTCATTGCCTTACCTCACGCTTCGACGTCTGCTCAAAAATGACGCCCTGATTTATCAATTCCTCGATTTCCTGATCACTGAGGTCGGTAAATTCACGCAGCACATCATTCGTATCAGCACCGACCTTGCGGCCCGCCCACTTGATGCCGCCCGGTGATGCCGACATACGCGGCACAATTCCGGCCAGGGTGATCGGATCCCCGTCCTCGTCTGCAGCCTCGACCAGCATTTCGCGGGCGAGATATTGCGGGTCGGAAAAGATATCGCGCATGTTGTAGATGCGGGCACCCGGAACCTTGTACGCGACCAAAAGGCGTTCGCATTCCTCGAGCGGGATCGAGGCCGTCCATTCGCCGATGATCGCATCCAGGGCTGCGTGGTTTTCGTTTCGGGTCAGTGCCGCGGCAAAGCGCGGGTCCTCGACCAGTTCCGGCTGCCCCATGGCATCGATAAGACGTGTAAAGACCGACTGCGCACCGGCAGCGATATGAATGAAACGGCCGTCCGCTGATTCGTAGAGATTGTTCGGCGTGTTGTTTTCAAGGCGCGAGCCCGTCCGTGTCGCGACGAAGCCGAGCCTCGAGAACGCCGGGACATGCGGCTCGGAAAAGCTGAATGCGGATTCATAGAGCGCCGCATCGACGATCTGGCCTTTTTTCGTCACGTGCCGTTCGTTGATTGCCATCACCGCACCGAAGGCGGCATACAGGCCGGTGATATAATCAGTGAGTGAAATCGCCATGCGCGGCGGCGGGCTGCACGTCGCCGTCGCGGAGCCCGGACCGGACG
>JBBDOA010000092.1:0-26293 GCA_040877275.1 Rhodospirillales bacterium
GGCCGCCAGCCACCGCACAGCCGTGTCATAGAAGGCATCCGCAGGCACGTCGGTGAGCACCGTCGGCTGAAAGAAATATCCCTTGTTCCCGATGCGCTCGCCACCGCTTACCAGATTGGCCCCTTTGGATTTGGCGTCGCTGATCATGGCCTCGATCACCGGAATGCGGCGTTCGTTGGCCATCGGTCCCATTTCGGTGTCCTTGTCCAGACCATTCCCGATCCTGGTTTTTTCCATCGCCTTGATAAAGCCGTCCGTGAACTGATCGGCGACTTTGTCCTGCACCAGGAATCGCGTTGGCGAAATGCAGACCTGACCGGCGTTGCGGGTTTTGAACGGTGCCATGATCCTGATCGCATTATCGATATCGGCGTCATTGAAAATCATGACCGGCGCATGGCCGCCAAGTTCCATGGTCGCCCGCTTCATATGCAGACCGGCAAGGGCTGCCAGATGTTTGCCGACCGGGGTTGAGCCGGTGAACGAAATCTTGCGGATCGTCGGGTGCGGAATGAGGTATTCGGAAATCTCGGCTGGCACGCCATAGACGAGACTGATCACATTTTCCGGCACGCCTGCATCAAGGAACGTGCGGATCAGTTCAGCCGGTGATGCCGGGGTCTCTTCCGGTGCCTTGACGATGATCGAACAACCGGTCGCCAGCGCCGCCGAAAGCTTGCGGACGATCTGGTTGATCGGGAAATTCCAGGGGGTGAAGGCTGCAACGGGACCGACCGGCAGCTTCACCGTCATCTGCGTGATGCCGGCAGCGCGTGCCGGGATAACCTGTCCGTAGGTGCGGCGCGCCTCTTCGGCAAACCAGTCGATGGTGTCTGCGGCACGCATGATTTCGCCAACGGAATCCCCTAACGGTTTGCCCTGTTCACGGGTCATCAGCCAGGCGATGTTTTCTGAGCGTTCACGCAAAAGATTGGCGGCCTTGCGCATGACCTGATAACGATCAAATGCGCCTGACTCGCGCCACACCTTGAAGCCCTTGTCTGCGGCGTCCAGCGCTGCATCAAGATCCGTGCGCGTGGCCATAGCCAACCGACCGATCTCCTCTTCGGTTGCAGGATCAATGATCGGCATCGACTTGCCGTCAGCGCCATCGCGCCATTGACCATTGATGAAGAGCTTTACGTCAGGATAACTGGGCATGAGATCACTTTCTGAAAGATGCGTGGGATGGGAAGATTATCTAATAATTTCATCCTTCGAGGCGACCCTGTGATCGCCCCGAAGAATTCAGGTTTCTACGTCTATTCCGCTGCGTGCATAAGCCGTTCAATCTGCGATATGTCGCGCACGGCACCACGGGACGCCGACGTCGCCATCAGCCCGTAGGCTTTCAGCGCTTGCGTTACAACGCGGTGGCGTTTCGGTTTCCAGGCGTCTGCTCCCCTGGCCGTCATGGCATCGCGACGGCGCTGCATTTCAGCGGCATCGATCAGCAGGTTAACGGTGCGGGACGGAATATCAAATTCGACGATATCGCCCTCTTCGATCAGGCCGATGGCGCCGCCTTCTGCCGCTTCCGGGCTGACGTGGCCAACCGCAAGCCCGCTTGATCCGCCAGAGAACCGGCCATCGGTAATCAGGGCGCAGTCCTTGCCGAGGCCCATCGATTTGATGTAGCTGGTCGGATACAGCATTTCCTGCATGCCGGGTCCACCTTTCGGACCTTCATAGACAACGACAACGACATCGCCCTTCTTGATTTCACCACCGAGAATTTTGGCGACCGCCTCATCCTGGCTATGACAGATTTTCGCCGGTCCCTTGAAGGTCAGACATTCCTTGGGCACACCCGCACTTTTGACGACACAGCCTTCCTCGGCGATGTTGCCGTACAGGATGCCGAGCCCACCGTCCTTGGAATAGGCATGCTCAACATCACGGATACAGCCGTCTGCACGGTCCGTGTCGAGCGAGTTATAGCGCTTCGACTGGCTGAATGCCTCGACCGTTCTGACATTACCTGGCGCCGCCAGATAGAACTTGCGGATTTCATCATCCGGATTGCGCATGATGTCGTAGGTATCAATGGCTTCGCCAATCGTCGGTGTGTGTACCGTCGTGCTGTCACGGTGCAGCAGACCGGCACGATCCAGCTCACCCATAATGGCCAGGATGCCGCCGGCACGGTGAAAGTCTTCCATATGATACAGGTTGGTCGATGGTGACAGCTTCGACAGGTGCGGCACCTTGCGCGACAGGCCATCGATATCATGAATGGCGAAATCAACCTCGCCTTCCTGCGCCATCGCCATCAGATGCAGAATGGTATTGGTCGAGCCACCCATGGCGATATCCACCGTCATGGCGTTTTCGAAACCGCGACGGTTGGCGATATTGCGCGGCAGCACGCGCTCGTCATCGCTTTCGTAATAGCGTTTGGTGATCTCGACGATGGTGCGACCGGCCCTCAGGAACAGTTCCTTGCGGTCGGAATGGGTCGCCAGAACGCTGCCATTACCCGGCAACGCCAGACCAATCGCTTCGGCGAGACAGTTCATCGAATTAGCCGTGAACATGCCCGAACACGATCCACAGGTCGGACAGGCGGAGCGTTCGTATTTCAGAGCATCAGCGTCGGAGGTTTCCGGAGCCGCAGCATGGATCATGGCATCGATCAGGTCAGCTTTCTGGATCTTGCCGTCGACGTCCATCTTGCCGGCTTCCATCGGACCACCGGAAACGAACACGGCCGGAATGTTGAGCCGCATCGCTGCCATCAGCATACCCGGCGTGATCTTGTCGCAGTTGGAGATGCAGACCAATGCATCGGCGCAATGCGCGTTGACCATGTACTCGACGGCATCGGCGATCAATTCACGCGACGGCAACGAATACAGCATGCCGCCGTGACCCATGGCGATCCCGTCATCGACGGCAATCGTGTTGAATTCCTTGGCGACACCACCGTGCGCTTCGATCTCGCGTGCGACAAGCTGACCCAGATCCTTGAGATGAACGTGCCCCGGCACGAACTGGGTGAACGAGTTGGCGATGGCAATGATCGGCTTGCCGAAATCATCGTCTGTCATGCCTGTGGCGCGCCACAGGCCGCGGGCACCTGCCATGTTCTTGCCATGCGTGGTGGTGCGTGAGCGATATTCGGGCATTTCATATCCTCCCAGGATACATGTCGTTGTTAACTGGCAATCTAATCGACGATAACGGAGCTTTCAATCCGATTACCCTCTGTCACACGCGGGGCTGGCGGCCCGGCGGTGTATTTTTCGCCCCAGTCACGAAGCGAAAGCAAAGCCGGCTTGAGGTCCAGCCCACGCTTCGTCAGTGAATAGACTGCGCGCGGCGGGTGATCTGAATACAGTTCCCGGCTGATAATTCCGGCGTCTTCCAAAGTCTTGATACGTGCTGATATGGTGTTCGGTGCCACCCCTGACAAGGAATCCTGTAAATCCTGAAAGCGGCGCGGCCCAAACATAAACAGATCGCGCAAAATCAGGATCGTCCACCGCTCGCCGATGATATCGAGCGTACGGGCCACGGGGCACTTCGGGTCGAGTATCTTGCTCATGACAATAACATATCATTTGCATTTAATAAAAGATAGTAACTATTGTTTATATAGTTATTAAGAGTATTGAGGAGATTAGCATGCTCTCCGTTACGCCCGTTTATCTTGCCGCAGCCGTCGCGCTTTATTCCTGCATGACTTTCGCCATTATCGCCCAACGCCGGAAAAGACAAATCTCTCTTGGTGACGGTCGTCAAAAAGACTTTGCGCGGATCATCCGCGGTCATGCCAATTTCGCCGAATACGCCCCACTCACTTTGCTGGCCATCACCATGGCCGAACTGGGTGGCGTGCCGGCAGTTGTGCTTCATGCTTCCGGCGTCATGCTGATTTTAGGCCGAATCCTGCACGGATACTGGTTTTTCTACAGACCTGAAGGGCTTAAATGCCGTGTGGCAGGTATGGTCCTGACGTTGTTTGCCCTGTGGACGGCATCTACCGCCGCCGTCTTGGTCGCACTTGCCAGTTAATCTGCCCGGCACCATTGCCACTCGAGCGAAGAGGCGCATAATCAACCCGTAATAAAGCATGCAAATACGGGAGAGCGCCTTGTTCGGACGCAGCAAAGAAGATCCAAAACTCAACGTCGGTTTTTGCCGCGACCAATTTCCCGCACATTGCTGGGATTGGGCCTTTTTCGAAAACGCCGGTGGCAGTTACGTGCCGAACAGCGTGATAGCCCGCATGACCGCCTATATGACCGACTGCCAGGTACAGCCGGGCGCACCCTTCCCGGCCTCGATGCTGGCGCAACAACGCATGGACGAGGGCCACAAGGCGATGGCCGAGATGATCGGCGCGGATATGGCAGAAGTCGTTATCGGGCCGTCGACGTCGGCAAACATCGATGTCCTGTCCAGGTCCCTGCGCCCGTTGTGGGCCGAAGGTGATGAAGTGATCGTGACCAATCTCAATCATGAAGCCAATGCCGGCCCGTGGCGCAGATTATCCGACAGCGGCATCCGCATTGTCGAATGGCCGGTTAACCCCGATACCGCGGCCCTGGACATCGACCTGCTCGACCGCCTGCTGTCAGAAAAAACCCGCATGGTCGCCCTGCCGCACGTATCCAACATCACCGGCGACATCAACGATGTGAAAGAGATCACCCGGCGCGTTCACGATGCCGGCGCCATGGTCTGCGTCGACGGGGTCGCCTATGCGCCGCACCGCTTTGTCGACGTCAAGGATTGGGACGTCGATTTTTATGCGTTCAGCCTGTACAAAACCTACGGTCCGCATATCGGCCTGATGTACGGCAAGCACGAACGTCTGGCTGAAGCCAGAAGCCGGCACCATTACTTCATTCCCGAGTCCGCAACGTCATACAAGATGAACCCGGCCGGGCCGCAGCATGAAATCATCGCCTCGCTCAGCGGCATCGCCGATTACATCAACGCTGTTGCCGCAGAACATGTGGATGATTTGCCGAACGATCTGTTTTCCAGAACCCGCGCCGTTTATGATTTGTTTGCCCGGCATGAAGCGGCACTCGCCGGCATTTTCCTCGACTGGGCCAACGCCAGAGAGGGTGTGCGTATTATCGGTGGGCATAGTGCCGCCGCTGAGGACCGTGCACCGACGTTCTCGATCACACTCGAAGGTAAAAAGTCAGCGGATATCGCGCTCGCGGTCGCCGGTGATCATGTTGCCATCAGGCATGGTGATTTCTATGCCCGCCGGCTGGTCGAAGCGGTCGGTATAGATCCGGATGACGGCGTCATCCGTTGCTCCATGGCGCACTATAACACAGTGGAAGAAGTCGAACGGCTGATCGCGGCACTGGACAAAGCTGTCTAGAATCAGTCCCTGTCACCGATGCTCAATGCACTGCGGCGTTTGCGGACTTTTTTCAGCATCGCCTCGTATTCGTCAGCTTCGACCTCAAGTTCCTTTTCCAGCCGCTTGATGCGGCGATTCAGGCTTTCGATGCGGCCAAGGATTTCACGGCGCTTTTTCGCCTGACGCCGTTCCGACCAGCTGCGGATCCGCCAATCGCCGACGGCAAGGATGAGCAGGATGCCGGCCAGTCCGCAAATCACCGCACCGACCAGATATTCGATTTTGTCCATGCTGGCGACGGTGCCCCAGAAGCCGATGGTGATCATCGACGCGGCGGCGACGAACAACACCCTTTTGGATTGCAACTCGTCGTGCTGTTGCGACATTTCCGCTTCGGCGACGGCAATGGCGATTTCAGAACGCGCCATCTGCTTCCATTTGTCGAACGACATGCCCTGTTCGTCCTTGCGTCCATCGCGGATGAATTGCTCCAGACGCGCAACGATATAGTCAGCGCGGTCTTCGGCGGTCGATACCGATGACATGGTTGGTGATTTCAGGGCTTTGTCCATCTTGCCATTATAGCACGATCAGCCTTACCAATTGGTTATTATCCGTCCCATGAAAAACGGCCCGGCATCGCTGCCGGACCGTTCAATGCCCTGCCTTGAAACGGGTTCAGGGTCAGTCGTTGCCCTCGTTAAACACATGCACATCGCGCTGCGGGAACGGGATCGAGCAGCCCGCACCCTCAACAGCCGCCTTGGCACCCTTGTTCAAGGTCCAAAGTGCGTTCCAGTAATCGCCGGTATTGACCCAGCAGCGCAGATTGATATTCACCGAGCTGTCGGCCAACGCCATGACCATGGTCATCGGGGCCGGATCCTTGAGGACCATGGCATTACCCTCCATCAGGTCCTGCAGGGCCTTCTGTGCGTCATCGATGCTGTCGTCATAGGCGATGCCGACAACGACATCGACGCGCCGCGTCGGATTGCGGGCGTAATTGGTGATGGCCGTGTTCCAGATTTGCGAGTTCGGTGCCATGATGTAGATGCCGTCACCAGTTTTCAGCTCACTGGTGAACAGGCCGATCTCGACAACGGTTCCGGAAAGCGATCCGGCGGAAATGAAGTCACCGGCCTTGAACGGTCGCAGCAACAGCAGCATGACGCCGGACGCAACATTCGACAGCGTCCCCTGCAATGCAAGACCGATAGCCAGGCCTGCGGCACCCATAACGGCGATGATGCTGGTTGTCTCGACCCCGAACTGGCTGAGCACCGCGACGATGACGAAGGCCAGAATGACCCAGCGCACGATGTTTGAGATGAACGGGCGCAAGGTCGAATCCATGTTCGGGATCCTGCCCAATCCGCGGTCGACAATGTTGCGAACCCAGCTGGCGATCATCCAGCCGATGATCAGGATCGCCACGGCACCGACCAGATCCAGGCCATAAACCGTAGCGACTTCAATAACCTGATCGGTGATTGTCTGCGCTTCTTTTTCCATACTCAATTCCCCTGAAAGAATTCTCAAACCTTGTTCAAACACATAAAACCTTATCCGACCGCCAATAAGCGGCTATGCGCCTCTTCCAGCTTCTCACGCACCTGTCTTGCTTCAGCCAGGCGCTCGCGTTCGGTTTCGATGACATCCTCCGGCGCATTGTCGATAAACTTCTGATTGCCGAGCTTACCTTCAAAGCGCTGGATTTCCTTGTCCTGCTTGGCGATTTCTTTTTCAAGTCGCGCCCGTTCGGCGTCCAGATCAATGACCGCTGCAATCGGCAGTATGATCGTCGCCTCATCCAGCACGGCCTGAACCGCACCACGCGGCACGTCTCCCGGCAACACATCGGCATTGTCCAGACGGGCCAGCCGCAAGATCAGTTCCTGATGCTTCTTCAGTATCCCCGCGGCCCGGGCACCCGGATCTTTCAGGAACATCGGTATTTTCGCCGACGGCGGTACGTTCATTTCCGAACGGACGGTCCTGATCTGGCTGATCAGGCGCACGACCCAATCCATCTCGACGTTCACATCCGCGTTGATCAGCGCATCATCGTAAGTGGGCCAAGGCGTGGCGATCAGCCGCTGTGCGCGGTCATCAGTGATCGACTGCCACAGTTCTTCGGTAATAAACGGGATGACCGGATGCGCGATGACCAGGATCTGATCAAGCACCCACGCAGCCGTTGCTCGGGCTTCGGCCCTGGCGGCCTCGTCGTCGCCCTGCAGGACCGGTTTGGCCAGTTCCAGATACCAGTCGCAGTAAGTCCCCCAGGTGAACTGATAGATCGACGTGGCAACATCGTTGAAGCGATAGGCCTCTATCGACTTGCGGGTCTGCTGCTCGGCCTCGACGACCTTGCCGATGATCCATTTATTGATCGTTTGCGTGACCGACGCCGGATCAAAATTCACTACCGGCCTGCAGTCGTTCATTTCACAGAACCGTGCCGCATTCCAGAGTTTGGTACAGAAATTCCTGTAACCCTCAACCCGGCTTTCGGAAAGCTTCACATCGCGGCCCTGTGCGGCGAACGCCGTCAGGGTGAAGCGCAGTGCATCGGCGCCGTATTTCTCGATCAGATCAAGCGGATCAATGACATTGCCCTTGGATTTCGACATTTTCTGGCCGTTTTCATCACGCACCAGGGCATGGATGTAGACCGTGTGAAACGGGATATCGCCCATGAAATGGATACCCATCATCATCATCCGGGCAACCCAGAAAAAGATGATATCAAAGCCGGTGATCAGCACATCCGTCGGATAATACCGCTCAAGCTCAGGTGTTTTCTGCGGCCAGCCAAGGGTCGAGAACGGCCACAGGGCGGAAGAAAACCAGGTATCCAGCACATCGGGATCACGGGTCAGTTCTATATCTTCACCGGTTGATTCGCGCGCCGCCTGATGCGCGGCCTCTTCGCTTTCCTCGACAAATATTTCCCCGTCAGGACCGAACCACGCCGGGATCTGGTGCCCCCACCAGATTTGCCGGGATATGCACCACGGCTGGATATTGCGCATCCATTCGTAATAGGTGTTTTCCCAGTTCTGCGGCACAAATTTAGTTTTGCCCGTCTCAACGGCTGTGATCGCTGGCCCGGCCAGGGTCTTGGCATCGACAAACCATTGATCCATCAGCCATGGCTCGATAGCGACGCCGGAACGGTCCCCGTAGGGAATGGTCATCGGGTTGTCGACAACCTTTTCGAGCAGCCCGAGATGATCCATCTCGGCGACTATTTTGTCGCGCGCGGCAAATCGCTCAAGACCCTGATAGGCTTCGGGGACGTTTTCATTCAGATGCGCATTGGCATCCATGACGTTGATCATCTTCAGATGGTGGCGCTTGCCGACCTCGTAGTCGTTGAAGTCGTGCGCCGGTGTCATCTTCACCGCACCGGACCCTTTTTCCGGATCGGCATAGTCATCAGCGACAATCGGCAGCTTGCGTCCGACAATCGGCAGGATGCAGTGCTTCCCGACCAGATGTTTGTAGCGTTCGTCTTCCGGATGCACAGCGATACCGGTATCGCCCAGCATGGTCTCGGGGCGGGTTGTGCCGACGGTCAGGAATTCCCCGTCGCTGCCTTCAACCGGATACCTGAAGAACCACATTTTACCGATGGTTTCGCGCTGCTCGACCTCAAGATCGGAAATCGCCGTGTGCAGCTTCGGGTCCCAGTTCACAAGCCGTTTGTCCCGGTAAATCAAGCCTTCCTTATAAAGCTGCACGAAGACTTTAACGACCGCATCCGACAGGCCCGCATCCATGGTGAAACGTTCACGCGACCAGTCGCACGATGCCCCGAGACGGCGCAGCTGCGCGGTAATGGTGCCGCCCGATTCCGCCTTCCACTTCCAGACGCGCTCAATGAACTTGTCGCGACCGAGATCGTGGCGGGTCAGTCCCTCCTCACCCATCTGGCGCTCAACCACCATCTGCGTCGCAATACCGGCATGATCGGTGCCGGCCTGCCAAAGGGCATCCCGGCCCTGCATGCGACGGAAGCGAATCAGGATATCCTGCAGCGTATTATTCAAGGCATGACCCATATGCAGGCTGCCGGTGACGTTCGGCGGCGGAATGACGATGGTGAACGGGTCTGCATTAGCGCGTGCGCCGCCGATGGCGAAATCGCCATCCTGTTCCCATTCTTCGTATCTTCTCCGTTCGATCTCTTCAGACCGATAGGTTTTTTCCAGCATAGCCGGAGACCTCCAATATCGTCATTTCCCTGAAGCGCATGGTTTTAGCGCCGCCGGACGGACGGATCAACGATTACAGTTATTATTAGGGCGTTCTAGCTGTCGAACCGTTCCGCACGGTTGATCATCTTATCGATCTCTTTCTTGACCAGCCGTTCGATAAGATAGGGCAGATTACGATCTAGCCATTCACGCAGGATCGGTTTCAGCATCTCGCGAACCATGGTTTCAAGCGTAATGTCGCGGCTGCCGCCGACTGACAGATCGCGCTGGTCAAGGATCGCCTTGGCTAGCTCAGATAACATGTCGGCACCGGACTGGAAGGTCGGTGACGACACAAGTTCAGGTGCTGCCACCATATCCGGCGTCAGTTCAAGAATCTCTTCCATCTCCGACGGCATCGGCGGTGGTGGTGGCGGAGGCGGCGGTGGTGGTGCCATTACCGCAGGCGGCGGTGGCGGCGCTGGTGCGGCCATAACCGGTTCTGGCTCAGGCTCAGGCTCGGGTTCCGGCTCAGGTTCAGGCTCCGGTTCTGGTTCGGGCTCTGGTTCAGGCTTGGGCGCTGGCTCTGGTGCCGCAGCTACGGGCGCAGCCTGATCGCCACCTTCTTCTTCCTCTTCCGCCAAAATGCGGCGGATCGAAGCGAGGATATCCTCCATCGAAGGTTCAGCACCGTCTTCCTCCGCTGTATTGGCCTTGTCGCTCATGCGCGGGTCTAGCCCCCCGTTTACGTTAACGATCTTTGGCAGATTGCCCTAAAGAGGGTTAACAAACCGTAATCAGAATGGAAACAGCGGAATTTACGTTAATTCCACCTTCCCGCTTCGTTATTTTACACCGCCGGAACTGGTGCCACCGAACCATTTTTCTCGCACTTCGTTATAGTGTACGCGCGGGTCGTAAAGATCGACAGTCAGACCAAGATCTTTTGCCGTCAGGCGCCCAAGGGCTGACATCAGCTCATAGGCAGCAACCAGTTCGTCACGCTCGGAACGGACATGCGATACCCGCGAATCCAGCAGTTCCTGCTCGGCGTCCAGAATATCCAGAACCGTCCGCGAACCAACCGCGGCTTCACGTTGCACACCCTCAAGGGCGACAATGCTGGCTTCGATCTGTGTCTGGAAGGCATCCACCTGCGCCCGCGCCGTGACCAGGCTTTCATAAGCCTGCGTACCGGCTTCTGCCGCGTCGCGGCGTTCCGTATCAATGACAAGGGTGGTTTCTGCCGCATCCTGACGGGCCTGACGCAGGCGTGAGTAAACCTCGCCCTTCTGATAGAGCGGAATGGTCAGGTTGAGCAGAATTTCGTGCGTATTGCTGATGCTGTTTTCCGTTGTTGCCTGAAAAGCACGGGTGCTACTGGCCGTCAATCCCAGCTCGGGCAACAACTCGCCCCAGACCTGATCAATGTTATCCATCGATGCACGGCGGTCGAATTCGGCGGCAATCACACCTGGATTGTTGACCACGGCAATTCGCACGGTCTCTTCCGCACTTGCCGGCAAGTCGCTGGCACGGATAGGCAATTTCAACACTTCAGGAGAAGGCTCTCCAACAATATTCAGATAGTTCGCTTTGGACGTTTCAAGCGCCCCTGCCGATTGAATGCGATCCGCCTTCGACCGGGCAAGACGCGCTTCGGCCTGGTGAACGTCGGTACGGGTAATTTCGCCCACTTCGAACCGGTCGCGCGTCGCCTCAAGCTGACGTTGCAGCACCTCTTCGTTGTTGCTGTTCAGCCGAAGCACAGCCTGATCACGGTACACGTTCAGATAGGCCGTGGCTGCCTGCAGCAGGATATTCTGCTCGGTTTCGAGCAAGCGGGCGCGGGCGGCACGGATCGAGTTTTCTGCTTCGCTGGTGGCAGCCAGGGTGCGGCCTCCGCGAAACAACGGCTGCGTCACGGAAATGCCAAAATCAGTCGGGCGACGGCTTTGATTCCGGTCGGTTCCGGTCGATGTGTTATTGTTGACGATCTCAATCCCCGTGGACGAGGTCACTTCGACGCTCGGTCGCCAGTTGGCCAGGGCCTGGGGCACACTTTCGTCCGTACTCCGCAATCCGGCACGGGTCGACAGCAATGTCGGGTTGTTCAGATACGCTTTCGCCATCGCATCTTCGATCGCCTGTGCTGACACAGGCATGGACAGGAAACCTGTGAAGGCTACTACAGCCAGCGAAGAAGCAATGCGGGAGGTTTTATTCATAGCGTTTCAACCCTTTAAATATCAGTCTTCAGGCGACACCACGCCAGTCTTCAAGACATATGAACCCTCGCCCCATAGCGAACAACATCAAAGGCTCAACAACTATAAAGGGGACAGAACCCTGCGCGCAGGTCAAGCTACACGTTTAATTTAATAAAATCAGTAGCTTATCAGCTTCATGAGCCGGCTGTTCTTGATTCAACGTGCGAATCGCCAGTCCGGAATTATGTCGTGATTCCATAGCTTTGGCAAATATTCAGAAGGAAAACGCCGCTTCTGTCTCGAAACCGGGGAGCATCGGCTCCGCCGCATCAAATATTTCCCGCCTGTTGATCGACTGCCCATACCGGGTGATCAGTACGCCGCGTCCAACCGTTTTGCCCGGTGCCATTTCAACACAGACCAGACGCCCGCCCTCGGCAAGTTGCTCGGCAATCTCCCTTGGCACTTCCGGCACGGCACCATCGATATAGATCAGGTCATAAGGCGCTTCTTTGGGATGGCCGGCGGCAAGCTTGCCCTCAACCACGGCAACATTGTCGATGCCCTGCTGGCCAAGATTGCGCTCAGCCCTGGTGCGCATCGATGCATCACTCTCAACCGCGATGACGGTGTCGACCAGTCTGGCCAGAACGGCAACGCCATAACCGGTCGCACAGCCCACGGCCAGCGCCAGATCATGGCTTCGTATTTCAGCAATATCCAATAATCTGGCCAGCACCATCGGCTGCATCAGATAACGCCCATCCTCGATCAGAATGCTTTCATCGGCATAGGCCAGAGAATGCCGGTTCGCCGGCAGGAACGCCTCTCTGGGCAGTGTGCCCATAACCTCGATGACCTTTTCATCGGTAACCCGGTTCGGCAGAATCTGGCTGTCGACCATATTGCGGCGGGCTTTGGCGAATTGCGCATCGTTCATACGGGGAACCTTTACAAACCAGAGGCATCCGGGTGCGGTTTGCCTGACCGGCAAATTATCTGACCGGCAAATTATGCAGATAAACGATTTATAGGTCTTCAGTGTCCGGAAAACAACACTATGCGGCAATCCTGATCCGTCAAAAAAATATGCTGAGAAAATGCAAATGGATTGCTTGACCACCGGCAATGTTACGTCTAGTTTCCCGCGTCGTCGCAGCGCAGATGTCTCTGGTCAGAGGCTGCATGTGCGGTGACGGAGGATCAACGCGGAACGGCGCGGTGGCGGAGTGGCTACGCAGCGGCCTGCAAAGCCGTGAACACCGGTTCGATTCCGGTCCGCGCCTCCAGCACTGATCCGGTGTAGCTCAGTTGGTAGAGCAAGCGGCTGTTAACCGCTAGGTCGTTGGTTCGAGTCCAACCGCCGGAGCCAATAAGATCAAGGGGTCAGGTCAATGCGACCTGGCCCTTTTTTCATTCTCTTGATTCCACAAAAGTAGACAGCACCTGATGTCATGGTGCTTAATGTTTCAGGCGAACCGGCGCACATACCCGCGCGCATGGCGAACGAGGGACGTTAATTTGTCCGATATCTACGTTGCCGATAAAATCTATCAACGACGGACCATCAGCCCGGGCCATACGCCCGAGCAGCCGTATGCCAAAATGCTCTATGAATATTGGGATATGAAGCGCGGCACGCGGGCTTACCCTGCCTGGCGGGATATCGATTTGCTGGACCTCTGGCAGATCGCATCCTGTCTGATCGTCAAGGACGTCCTGGATAACGGTGCTGATTTTCTGAACCGCTATTGGGGCACACAGATCGCCATGAGAGCCGGGTTTGATGCTACCGGGCGGACACACACGAGCATTTACAATAATCAGCCACTCGGACCACAGATGGAAACCTATCGGGAAGTCGTCTCGAAGAAAGCGCCCAACACCGTCTATCGATCCAGTTCGTTTATCGCCGGTCGCGAATACGTTGTCTACCACGCCTTGAATCTGCCGTTAGGCGATAGCGATGAAAAGGTTGATCACATCCTGATTGTGGTCGATTACGAATAATGGGCCGCTGTTACCCGGCACCGCCACCCTCTTTCGCCGGACACGGGCAATGCGCTATCCTGCCCGGATGCAAAAGCCATTCCCCCCTGCCAGCATGATCCGTACCGCCCTGCTTCTGGCCGGCACCGCCGTTTGGTTTTTCGCTTCACCGGCAACGGCTGCGGATTGCAGTTTTCCGGCCCCCCGCGAGGTTGACGTCCGCATTCAGCGGATGGACGGGCAGGTTGTTGTGAATAACGAGCACAGTCTGGACACCCTGCGACAGATGCAGCGCCGGAGCGGTCGCGCCAATGCCTTTGGTTCGGCATGGACGCCGGTCGGCCTGACTTTAACAGAATTGAAGTATCAGATGCAGTTGCAGATTGAAGCCCTGCCTCTGCCTACAGGCCGTTATTGCGCACGCTTGACGACTGTCAATGCCACGCTTGGATACGACACCCTGAGCATTTTTATCGCCCGGAAATTCCGCCCCGGCAGTTGTGCCTACCATTCCATCAGGGATCACGAAATGACCCATGTTGCCGTCTTTCAGAAGGCGCTTGATGAATTTTACCCGCGCATGCAGCGCCGACTTGAGCGTGCGGCAGCACAACTCCTGCCGGTGCAGAGCGCCAGCCCTGATCTGGCTGCCGCCTACCTGCGCAAGCGGCTGGGGGCCAGCATCAATCCGCTGTTTCTTGAAATGAACCGGACCCTTGATCGCAACAATGCTCGTCTGGACACACCCGAGCGCTACAAACAGGAACAGGCGTTATGCAAGGATTGGTAAGTAAATCGAAAAATATTGTTGCATTGCAGCATTTATTTTGCACTGCAATATATTATATAGAGCATCGAGTATCAGTATAGGTCTGCCATCCGTGGCAGAACATGGATTTTGACATGACGACCCGTAACCTTGAAAAGCTGTTTCGCCCGGCGTCGATCGCCGTCATCGGTGCCACGAACCGTCCCGGTGCCGTCGGCTCGGTGATCATGCATAACCTGCTTGAAGGTGGTTTCGAGGGGCCAATCCTGCCCGTAAACCCCAAGCACAGTGCAGTTGCGGGTGTTCTCGCCTACCCCAACATCGAACAACTGCCCATGGCCCCTGACATGGCGATCATCTGCACCCCTGCCGACCCCATACCGGATTTGATCGAACAGCTTGTCCGTATCGGCACACGTGCGGCCATCGTCCTGACAGCAGGCCTGGACACGGCCATGACAACGGATGGTCGAACCGTCAAACAGGCGATGATGGATGCCACGAACAGGCACCTCTTCCGTATTCTCGGGCCAAATTGCCTTGGATTGCTGGTGCCGGGCATAAAGCTCAATGCCAGCTTTGCGCACCTGCCCGCTTCTGACGGCAAAATTGCCATGGTTTCGCAGTCAGGTGCCTTGTGTACGGTCATTCTGGACTGGGCGGCTGAAAACGGTGCCGGTTTCTCGCATTTCATTTCCATGGGCGAATGCACCGATGTCGACTTTGGCGATGTCATCGACTATCTCGCCAATGATGCATCGACCCGTGCCATTCTTCTCTACATCGAGGCCATTACCAGCGGCCGTAAATTCATGTCAGCCTGCCGCGCAGCCGCCCGGAACAAGCCGGTGATCGTCATCAAATCCGGACGTGACGGTGCCGGTGCCAAAGCCGCAGCGTCGCACACAGGTGCCCTCGCCGGTGCGGATCAGGTTTATGAAGCTGCCTTCCGTCGCGCCGGCATGCTCCGTGTTGATGAGATTGGCGCTCTGTTTTCTGCCGTTGAAACCCTGACCCGCGCCAAACGTCAGACCGGCGAACGGCTGATGATGATGACCAACGGCGGCGGGCTGGGCGTTATGGCCGCCGACATGCTGGGTCAGCACGACATTGAAATCCCGGAACTTTCAGCAGACACGATTGCCAGGTTGGACGCGGTATTACCCGACACCTGGTCAAGGGGAAATCCGGTTGACATCATTGGTGATGCCCCGGGTAAACGCTATACAGCCGCCGCCCAGATCCTTCTGGACGATCCCTCGGCAGATGCCCTGCTTGTGATGCATGCGCCGACCGCAATTGCCTCCAGTGTCGAAGCCGCTGACGCAATCATTTCCGTTGCCGCAAATAACAAAAAGAATGTTCTCGCCAGCTGGGCCGGGGGCAAGGCCGTCGGACCAGCCCGCAAACGGTTGCGCGATGCCGGGATACCGTCATATGACACGCCGAACGACGCTATCCGTGGCTTTCTCCATGTGGTCGAATACCGGCGCAATCAGCAATTGCTGATGGAGACCCCGCTGTCGGCACCGAGTGCTGTTTCCTATGCACAAGATGAGGCGCGCGCCGTCATCACTCGACGGCTCGACAACGGGCACGATTTGCTGAGCGAGCCGGAATCAAAAGCTGTTCTGTCGGCCTACGGGATCAAAACCGTTGAAACCCATGTCGCCAACACGCCCGAAAACGCCGCCGAAAAAGCCGGGGAAATGGGGGGCCCTGTCGCACTGAAAATTCTGTCTGACGATATCAGCCACAAGTCTGACGTCGGTGGCGTCAAGCTGTCCCTGAACACCCCGAACGACGTCAGACAAGCGGCTGAAGAAATGCTCACCAACATCGCCAGAACACGCCCCGATGCGGCCATACAGGGCTTCACCGTACAGCAGATGGCCTTGCGGCCAGGTGCGTATGAAGTCATCGTCGGGGTATCGCCGGATCCTGTTTTCGGACCAGTGATCCTGTTCGGGCATGGCGGCACGGCCGTTGAAGTGATCGGTGACCGCAGCATCGCCCTGCCGCCCCTCAACATGGTGCTGGCGCGGGATCTGATTTCACGCACCCGGATTTCAAAGCTGCTGGCCGGGTTTCGTGACAAACCGGCCGTGGATATGGACGCCCTTTGCGAAACGATTATTCATATCTCCCAATTGATTATCGACCTCCCCGAAGTACAGGAACTTGATATCAACCCCCTGCTCGTTGACGAACACGGCGTACTGGCACTTGATGCCAGGATCAAGGTCTCCCGTGATCCAAAGGGTCCCGGCCTTGCCATCCGTCCGTACCCGAAAAACCTGGAAGCCGCCGCCGTCCTGGACGACGGCCAGAAAGTCCGTATCCGTCCGATCCGGCCCGAAGATGAACCGGCACATGTCGAATTTCTGTCAAAGGTCAGCCCGCAGGATATCCGTTTCCGGTTCTTTGGCCAGATACGCGATCTGCCACACAGCGAAATGGCCCGGTTGACGCAAATCGATTACGACCGTGAGATGGCTCTGATCGCCAAGCTGCCGGATGGTGAAGGTGAAACCGTCGGCGTCGTCCGCACAGTCACGGACCCCAATAACGAGCGGACGGAATTCGCCATGATCGTGCGTTCGGACATCAAAGGCCGTGGCCTTGGCCGGATTCTGCTGCAGATGATGATCGCGTATTGCAGTAAACGCGGCACAAAAGAAATGGTCGGCCAGGTCTTGCTGGATAATGAAGTCATGCTGGCCCTGACCAGCCAGCTCGGCTTCACACGGTTGCTTGTCCCCGGCGAGGACGCCTATGAGCTGAAACTCGACCTGACCAGGATTCCCTGAAACGCGTACTAAACGGCAAACCGTTTACTTCGTCGTTGCGATGAAGACACCGTTCCAGTCGGGTGCCGGCGGGTTGACGCGGTATTCGGCAATCCGCTCGTCATACAGATCACACAGCACATGCAGGTTCGCTTCCAGCTTCCATGGCTTGTTGGCATCACTGCCAAGATCACGGATTTCATCGAACATTTCCTGGGCATCATCCCACTGCTGGGCACGATAGGTTTCCTGTGCGTCAAAAATCAGCCGCTGCAGCTTTACGAATTTAGGATCGGCAAGAACGTCTCCATCACCCATCAGTCCATAGATATAGGTGCCCGTGGTCTTGCCCTTTACCTGGATATAATCCAGATCGATGACCGCCAGCCGGTCCTTGACCGCGTCACGTGTATTCGCACCCAGGACCACGTTCATACCGTAGCTCTTGCTCTGGCCTTCAAGTCTGGCCGCCAGGTTGACCGCGTCGCCCAGCACGGAATAGTCGAAGCGCATGTCCGAGCCCATGTTGCCGACAACACACTGCCCGGTGTTGAGGCCAACGCCCACCTTCAGCGGGATATGCTTGCGCCCTTCAGCCTCGGCCTCCAGCCTCAGACGTTCGTTCAGGGGGTCCATTTCTGCCAGCATGGCCAACGCCGAGGTGCAACCGTTGAATTCCTGGTCGTCGTCATCCAGCGGCGCGTTCCAGAACGCCATGATGCAATCGCCCATGTACTTGTCGATGGTCCCCTTGCGTTCCAGGATCACGTTGGTCAGCGGCGTCAGCAACTTGTTGATCAGCGCCGTCAGTCCAACCGCATCGAACTGTTCCGAAATCGTCGTGAAGCCGCGCACATCACAGAACAGCAGCGTCATCTTCCGCTGATCGCCACCAAGCTTGAGCGCCCCCGGATCACCGGCCACGCGCTTGACCATATCCGGCGACAGATATTTCGAGAATGCATCCCTGGTTTGCCGCCGCTCAGCTTCTTCGCGGGCATACCCGGCATAGGTCATCGACGTATACATAACGGCGATCCCGAACACCGCATAGGTTGCGTCCAGCAGAAACAGTTTTTCGGAAAACAGATACCACGACGTCCCCATCGAGCCACTGGCGACAACGATGAACAGCGCCGCCGTCCATTTGGCGCCGACCCACGGGACCAGAATGATCATGATGATACCGCCAACCAGCAAGATCGACAGCTCTGCCGCATCGGCATAGTTCGGCCGCACCAGATATTTACTGTGGACGATGGCTTCTATCAGCTGGGCGTGCACCTCGACGCCCGGAATATCGCGTTCAGTCGGGATCGATCGAATATCGCGAAGTCCCACCGCCGACGTGCCGACGATGGTCAGCTTGCCCTTGATTTTTGCGGGGTCGGCGGTGCCGTCCAGTACGCTCGCGGCCGAGACATATTTGTCCCAGTCACGTTTCGAGAAATAGGGCCAGACCTGCCCGATCCGGTCGGTGGTCACGGTAAGGCCCTTGGCAACGGCAGCTTCGACCATGCCGGCATCGTTGACTTTTGCCAGAATGGTCGGCCGCCCTGTGGCGATCCGCAGCATCTCGATAGCCAGGGAAGGAAAGTATTGCCCATCGTGGCCGAAAAATGCCGGCACATTACGCACGATACCGTCCTTGCCCGGAACCACGGAAAAGATTCCATGCCCGCCGAATCGGCCCGTGGCCGCCTGCTCGATTACCGGGACATTGCGCACCAGTGACGGGAATTTCGGGATGTAGGCATAAGGCTCCTTCGCGGACCTCGAAAGCTTCTGCACGGCAACCGATTTTTTAACCGGCGGTCCTTTGACGCCTTCTGTTTCACTCGGCCGACCGGCCTGACCGAGCACAACGCGGGATTTGCGAATCATATCGGCGAAAATCTGGTCATTGCTTTTCAATGCCAGTAACTTTCCCTTTGTTTCGTCATCCAGTCCGGCAAGGTTCGACGCGACACTGGACGGATTCATCCTGTCCGGCTCGGCAAAGACAATGTCGAAGGCCACCAGAACGGCCCCCATCTTCATAAGGTTCTCTACCATCTGCGCAAGGATGTTTCTGGGCCACGGCCACTGCCCGATGGTTTCCAGGCTCTGCTCGTCCAGATCGATAATCGTGACAGGTTTGTTTTCCGGCGTCGGCACCTCGCGCGGCTTGATTTCCTGATAGTAATCAAAGACCTTGTTGCGCCAGGCATCAAGGAAGCCCACCCCCGCCTTGACGTCGACATAGTACATGCCGATGAACACGCACAGCAGAATGATGCCGAGCGAGCGTTCAAAGCTGAAAATGGTTTTAATGACCCGCAAAGGATCCCTGCCCCCTCTAGACATCAGGCTGCCAGTCTACACATTTTCCTTTATAAGGGGTCAAGCGTCTTTCGACATTTACCAAAAGAGTATGCTAAAAGAGCGGACTGACATGTATAGTCAGACAGGGTTCACACAGTGTCCAGGAACGGTGAATGAGCGAAACTGAAAGCCGCGAGTGGCTAAAGCCCATTCTCAAGCCGCTGAAGCCGATCTTCCGCGAAGTACTCGCGATGTCGGCGTTCGTCAATTTGCTGGCTCTGGCAACGCCGGTCTTCACCATGCAGGTCTATGACAGGGTTGTCGGCAGCGGCGGTCTCAGCACGCTGTGGGGCCTTGTTATCGGCATGATGCTTGTGGTGATATTCGACCTTACCCTGAAGCAGGCACGGTCCAAGATCATGCAGACCGTGGCGCTCAGGGTCGATGTGATCGTCGGTCGGCATCTGTTTGACAAGATGGTCAGCCTGCCGCTTCACATGCTGGAAGGGAAGCCGGCCAGCTATTGGCAGTCCCTGTTCCGCGATGTCGATACCGTGCGCAACACCCTGTCCGGTGCCTCGGCCATTCTGCTGTGTGACCTGCCGTTCGTGGTCATGTTTGTTGTGCTGATTTCCATCATCGCAACCCCGGTTGCCTGGGTTCTGATGGTGATCCTGCCCATTTTCATGTTTGTCGCCTGGCGCTCAAGCGGAGTCATGTCAGAGGCCAACGCCGCAGAGCGTGATAGCACGCAAAACCGCGATGCCCTGATTGCAGAACTGATTCAGGGGCGCACGACAATCAAGGCACTGGCCCTCGACCGCGCGATGCGACCGTTGTGGGAGGAAACCCACGCCAACAATATTACGCAATCGATGTTCCGCGGCAGCAAAACCGATTTTTATACCAATTGCTCGCAGTCCCTGACGATGGCGACGACGATTTTCATTACGTCCGTCGGGGCTTATCAGATCGTCAATCAGAACATGACCATGGGTTCCCTGATTGCCGCCAATATGCTGTCGGGACGGATTCTCGGGCCACTCAACCAGTTGGTCGGGCAATGGCGTGCATACAATGGCTTCAAGCAATCGGTCAGCCGACTCGGTGAGGTTTTCTCCTCGATTTCCGACCGCCAGGAAAGCGAGATCAAGCTCGAAAAGCCGCGCGGCGAAATTCAGGTTGAAAATCTGACGTTCGGTTACACCGAGAACACGAAACCGGTCGTCGATTCGGTGACGATAAACATCCATGCCGGTGGCGTTCATGCCCTGGTCGGACGCAACGGTTCGGGCAAAACGACACTGCTGAAAATGATTCAGGGGCTGTATACACCGACCAATGGCCGGGTGCTTCTGGATGGTGCTGATATCGCCCAGTTCTCCCGTGCGGAACTGGCGACATGGATGGGCTATGTCCCTCAGGAAACCGTACTTTTTGCCGGCACCGTCCGCGACAACATCGTGCACCGGTTCCCTGACGCCGATGATGACAAGATCATCGATGCCGCAACAGCTGCCGGCGTCCACCACTTTATCATCGACCTGCCCGATGGCTATGCGTCGGATATCGGAGAAGCCGGTCAGCGCCTGTCCGGCGGTCAGCGCCAGCGCATCGCCATTGCCCGGGCCCTGCTTGGTGACCCGGCCGTCCTGCTGCTGGATGAGCCGTCGGCGAGCCTGGATCGCCAGGCGGAACAGGAACTGCGTAAAACACTGGTCGATATCGGCAAGACCCGGACCGTGATCATCGTCACGCACAGCCCGATCCTGCTGGCTGCTTGCGACGATCTGGTCGCGCTCGACAAGGGCAAGGTTGCGCTGGCCGGGCCGTCGCGGGAAATTTTACCGAAACTGTTTGGTCAGCAACCGATGGCGAAAGGCGATACACCGGAAGCGCAAGCCGCCGAAGGCTCGGCCAAATCGGCACCGCCCGGATCAAGAGGCGCGGAAGGCACACCAAAGGCGCCGCCTCAGACAGCGCCTCCCAAGCAGGCGCCTGCTGCGGCCCAAATGCCCCCGACACCGCAAGCAAAGCAACCACCACAGCCTGCACAGACTGTCCAGCCTCCGGTGCCGCCGATGCCGGGTGCCGCCAAGCCTCCGCCGCCAGCGACGGGGCAGCAAGCCCACCCCGGCGGCGCTGCGGAAGCGATTGCAGAGCGGGCCAGAAAAAAGGCCGGAGACCGATCAACAGCCGATCCGAGCGTTCCGGCCAAGAACATGTTCAAACTGGATGGCGATGCGAAACGGTTGCTTGATGACCCCTATGCGGATTTAATCAAGGGATACGAAGGGGATCGCAAGGCCGGACAAAAAGCCGACGCTGATTAGGAGATTTCAAGGCAATGAGTCCCGACGCTTCAGGACCAGAGCAGACCCAGGTCAGACAACCCCCCGAAAAATCGGCGGGGCCGAAGGCGCTCACGTCTTCGGACAAGCTCGACATGATGCTCAACCATAACCCCCTGC
Source organism: Rhodospirillales bacterium (assembly GCA_040877275.1). Taxonomy (GTDB): domain Bacteria; phylum Pseudomonadota; class Alphaproteobacteria; order Rhodospirillales; family Casp-alpha2; genus UBA4479. The sequence goes on from JBBDOA010000092.1 coordinate 22,067, forward strand.
CGGGCTGGCGTCTGCTGGCCTGGCCGGTGATGCTCTTGCTTGCCATCGGCGTCACCTGGGCGAATTTCGCAAAACTGGATGAGGTCTCGATTGCCACCGGCGAGGTTGTGCCGGCCGGTCGAATCAAGGTCGTGCAGCACCTGGAAGGCGGCATCATTCAGGAAATCTATGTGTCGGAAGGCGATGTCGTTAGAGAAGGGCAGACCTTGCTGCAACTGGATCTGGCGTCAAGCGGAACCAACCAGGAAGAACTGCAGGTCCGTTACGACAGCAATGTCCTGGTCAAGGCGCGTCTGATTGCCGAAGCAACCGGTAATGAACTTGTATTCCCCGAAGACGTGGCGAAACGTCGTGCAGCCATCGTTTCCGCGCAGCGTCAGGCTTATGAAGCCCGACGACGCGAGTTGTCGTCAACCGTCCAGGTAATGCGCGAACAGGTCAAACAGCGTGAACTTGAGGTTGAGGAACTGACCGCCCGCTCACGCGCCGTGGAAACCAATTACAAACTGGCTTCCGAACGACTGAAGATGTCCAAATCCCTGCTCGCCGAGGGACTGACGGCAAAAATGGAACACCTGCAGCTTGAAGCAGAGGTTGAAAATCTGGACGGTGAAATGAAATCCTTGCGGCCATCCCTGCCGAAGGTAATGGCCGCCGTTGAAGAAGCGAAGCAGCGTCAGCAGGAAACCGAGAGCCGCTTTCGCCGCGAAGCGCAAGATCAACTGGGCAAGATCGAAGAAGACATTGCGCGCGTGACGGAACTTCTCAGCAAGGCCACCGAACAGGGTTTCCGCGCCGAAATCAAAAGCACCATCAACGGCGTTGTGAAGAACATGCGCTATAACGCAGTCGGCAACGTCGTCAAACCGGGTGAGCCGATCATGGAAATCGTCCCGACCGGCGACAAGTTGGTTGTCGAAGCGAAACTGAACCCGATCGACCGGGGCTATGTCACGGTCGGCCAGGCTGCCACGGTGAAAATTTCAACGTATGATTTTGCCAGATACGGCGGCCTGAAAGGTGCAGTGATCCGGGTTGCCCCTGACAGCACAACGGACGAGGATGGCGTGCCCTATTTCCGGGTCGTTGTGCGAACGGACAAGAACTATCTCGGCACTAACGAGGGGGATCTGCCGATCACGCCGGGTATGCAGGCAACGGTGGATATCCATACCGGGAAAAAGTCTGTAATGGATTATCTGATCAAACCTGTTCTGAAACTGAGAGATGAAGCCTTCCGCGAACGGTAATCTCTATCTAAATCGACGCAGAGGCGGTTGCTGCTAATTATTTCTTAAACATAAGAGATTCTTTATAGTAGCTGGATTCGCCGGACAAAGTGTGTCACCGGTGTTCGCTGGGGAAATGACTGAGAAGCGGTCTATATGTCACTTGCAACGATATTCGGGGTTCTGGGTGCGCTTGGCCTATTTCTTGGTGCCATTATTATTAGCACCGATAACTATGTTATTTTTCTCAGCGGTTCGAGCTTCATCATGGTCGCCGGCGGCACGCTGGCATCGACCTTTATCTCGTATGAACCCCGCTACGTGCTGTTGTCCCTGAAACTGATCTGGCGGATTATCTTCTCGCCGAAAGTCGGTCGTAACGTCCTGAAAAGTGAAGTGGGCCGCATCATCAAATGGGCCTACACCGTGCAGAAAAACGGCGTTCCCGCACTTGAAGCCGAAGCCATGAAGGCGACAAGGGGCGACAAGTTCATGCGCTTCGGTATTGAAATGGTGGTTTCCGGCTACACCGGCGCAGAAGTCCGTGAAATTATGACCAACACCATCGAGACCACATATGGCCGGAATACGGTTCAGGTCGATATCCTCAAGGGAATGGCATCTGCAGCGCCGGCATTCGGTATGATCGGGACTCTGGTGGGTCTGATTATCATGCTCGACAACATGGGCGGTGATCCTTCCTCACTCGGCAAAGGCCTTGCGGTCGCGCTGCTGACAACGCTGTATGGCGTACTTTTTGCGCGCATTTTCTTTCTCCCGACTGCAACCAAAGTCCTGCAGCGCGAACAGATCGTAAAATTCCGCAATTATCTTGTGGCTGAAGGTCTGTCCCTGCTGGCCGACAAAAAGTCGCCCCGCTACATTCAGGACAAGATGAACAGCTATCTCGACCCCTCCATCCACTTCAACATCGATAAGATGAAAGAGTAGATCCTCATCGCGACGTTGCGGGAGACGGACCTTGGCGGCACCAAAAAAAGAAGAAGCACGAGAAGAAGCGGAAGACTGGCTAACGACGTTTGCGGACGCCATCACGCTGCTTATGGCGTTCTTCGTCATGCTGCTGACGTTCTCGGAATTCGATATACCGGCATACGAGGAACTCGCATCCGCGGTTGCCGCCAATATTGGCGGAAAGAACACCCAGTCAACAACACAAAGCCTGAAAATCGATGCCCAGGACCTGGTCTACGAGATGCAGGCCGATCAGGTGGTGACCGTCGGTACCGATGAAAAGGGTGTCACCATCGAGCTGCAATCGAATGCATTTTTTCTGCCGGGATCGGCGGATATCGCTCCGGCTGCTATACCGGTCCTGAAAAAACTCGCCGAGACCCTCTCCTCTCCGAATTATGAACTCTACAACGTCGTTGTTGAAGGACACACGGACGACGGGAAGATCAACACCCCGAAATTCGCCTCGAACTGGGAGCTGTCGTCCGGCCGCGCGTCGAGCGTCGTCAGAATGTTCGAAAGCAACAATGTCGCCCGTGAACGACTGAAGGCCACCGGCTATGCCGATACCCGGCCGAAAGTGCCTAACCTTGATCTGGACGGTAATCCGATCCCCGAAAACCGGGCGACCAACCGGCGGGTTGTGCTGCGTCTGCACCCCATGTCGCTCGACGAACGGGATGCTTATATCCGGGCCCAGGAATTCAAGCGCCGGATCGAAGAAGCAAAGGCGGTTGCCCCGGCACAGCAATCACAAACTGTGGCGGCGGCCCCCATCGAAGAGCGGCTGCCGATCCAGCCGGCTCCCTCGGCCCTTGGCCCCAGGCAGCAGGAAACCAAGGCCATGCTTGATAATCTCAAGCGTGATTTTATTACTCAATACAAAGCCGGTGAGCCAAAGAACATCAACGCGCTGGATGAATGGCAGCTTAAATTCGATAACCTTGCGGTCAGGCGTGATAATACACTGATAAAAGACTACCAGCAGATCGAAACTTTCCTGAATGAAGAACGTCGGCGCCTGACTGCCAAGCCAGCAAGCTAGTCGACGATAATTTCCATGCCTTCGCGGCTGATGAAATTGCCTTCCCACGCCTCGGCTGCTTCAATCGCCAGTTTGTCCATAAACTCGTCGTTATGGTCCGGATCGTGATGGAATATTGCCATCCGTTTCACATTGGCTGCGCGACAGAGATTCATACCCTCCACCCACGTTGAATGTCCCCAGCCGACTTTTGCCGGAAACTCTTCTTCGGTGTAGGTGCTGTCATAGATGACCAGATCCGCCCCTTCGATCAGGGCCAGAATGTTCTGATCCGGTTTGCCCGGAATGTGTTCCGTATCGGTGACATAGACAACGGAATTACCTTCATGATTGACCCGATAGGCGGTCGCGCCGTTTGGATGGTTGAGCGCCGCCGTCTGGATATCGACACCCTTCGCCAGCGAGAAACTCTCACCGGCTTCAAAATCCTCAAACTTCAGGCTGGCCTGCATCGCCTCCAGCGGCACCGGGAACATCGGGTTGTGCATCTGCGTCGACAGAACATCCTGTACGCCGCCCTGATTCTTCAGATGCCCGGCCATGATATGAATGGAGCGTTTGGCATCGTAAGCGGGCACAAAGAATGGAAAGCCGTTGATATGATCCCAATGGGTATGGGTCAGCAGCAGATGGGATTCCTTGACGTCATCCTTGAGAAAGGCATTGCCATAGTTACGAATACCCGTACCCGCATCCATGACAAAGCGATAATCCCCTGCCTGAACTTCGATGCAGCTGGTATTACCGCCATACTTCATATGGTCGGGGGTCGCACATGCGATACTGCCCCGAACGCCCCAAAATTTTACACGAATCGTCATATATCCCGCTCAGTTTGGGCGAAGGTCAAACGATCAAACTCCCCATTCGATCAGCTTATACCAGCGATGGTAGACGTACCACGTTGGATTGCCAAATTATTCCGCAGTCTTGATTATTTCCCTGACAGTTCCCTTACGGAAACCTGACTTCCAGGCC
>JBBDOA010000093.1:0-25256 GCA_040877275.1 Rhodospirillales bacterium
CGGCCGAAGGTGCGCCGACCGCCGTCACCCGCGCTGCCGGGATGGCCATCATGAAGGTGCTGGCAAATGAAAACGCCCGCCACAACATCCTCGTCAATTCCCTGCACGTCGGCAAAATCCGCAGTGAACAATGGGAAAAACGCCACGCCAGGGATGGGCGCGGACTTTCGCTTGAAGACTGGTATGCGGAAGAAGGCCAAAGCCAGCCCCTGGGCCGGCTCGGCACACCCGAAGAGTTTGCCGCCATCGCCTGCCTTTTGTGCTCCGAGCAGGGATCCTATATTTCCGGTGCCGCCATCAACGTCGACGGTGGCCTAAGCAAGGCTGTCTGAGCAAGGCGGTCTGAACTCAGGAACCGTGCGTGATCAGGCCTACTTCGAGGGCCTTGATCTGCAGCGCCAGATAGCGTGAGAAAATTCGGCACTGGGCCAGCGATCCGGCGGTAAACCATAGCCCCGGTTGCGGTGTGCGGCACCACATGTTGCGCAACTCTCCGCCATCGTTGAAGCCCCACACGGGGCCGATCCGGTCCGCGATCTCGTCGCCCATGAATTGCCGGACGGTGTCCTGCTGCATCTTGTAGCCGGTCGCCATGACGATCAGGTCGGCTTCGATAAGGGTGCCGTCCTTCATCCGGACGCCACGCTCGCAGAACGTATCGATGTCGGCATATTGAATGATGCCGATCTCTCCGTCGGCGATCAGGTCCGAGCAGCCGACGTTGAAATAATATCCGCCGCCGCGTTGCAGGTAGCTCATCTGGAAACCGCAATCCTCGACCCCGTCGTTGGTGCGAAAGCCCGCTGCTTCAAGTCTGTCCAGCAACGGCTTGTCGATCTCTTTCGACATTGCCGTCGCCTTTTTGTAAGCGATTTTCAGAACCGGGAACGGGAATGACGTCGCCAGCAGATCACAGTCTGCAAGCGATGGTCCCTCGGCATACAGCAGATAGACGCGCTGCGCTTCGGCCAGGCTGACGATGTGGGTGGACGCGCGCTGCACCATCGTTGTTGCGATGCCGCATGCGTGCAGGTCCTGCGCGACATCGTGCGCGCTGTTGCCGGTGCCGATGACCAGAGCTTTTTTGCCGGCCCATTGGCGACCGGTATCAAAGGCACCCGAATGCATGATCTCGCCCTTGAAATCCCCAAGCCCCGGCAGGTCCGGCATGATCGGGATGCCGCTGGCCCCCGTCGCCATGATGATGTGGCGCGGACGCAGGATGCGTTCCGAGCCGTCGGCTTGCTTCAGCGTGACGATCCATTCACCCCCGGCATCATCATAGCGTGCCGCTGTCATCTCGGTGCCGGTCCAGAAATTCAGTTCCAGCGATTCGACATACGTCTCGAACCAGTTGGCCAGCATGTCTTTCGGAATATACACCGGCCATGTTGGCGGAAACGGCATGTAGGGCATGTGATTGACATAGACTTCATTGTGCAGCGTCAGCGAATGGTAACGCTTGCGCCAGTTGTCGCCGATGCGTTCGTGCTTGTCGATGATCAGGGTATCGACGCCAAGGTGGGTCAGGCGCGCCGCGGCACCCAGACCGGCCTGACCGCCGCCGACCACCAGCACGGCCGGATCGCGGTCTGCATAGGCGCGCTGCCGGTTGCGGAAATCCAGCCAGTTCTCACCGCCCCATTCGCGGCTGAAAGCATCGCCGCCGGCGCGTTCGGCGCTGGTCTGTTCAGGATACCCGTCGAGCGCCTGTAGCGTTGTCGACAGTGTCCATGCCCGCCATGCGTTATCCGCGTCCGGGTCTTCTCGCAGCCTCAGTGCGCCGCTGCCGGAACCTGCGGCGGTATCGAAATCGAAAATGACCTCAAGCGCATCGGTGCCGGCCCGCATGACCATACGTGGTGCTGTGTGGTCACCCGTGATCCGGAAATTCCGGGCTTTTGCGGTGGACTGCGTGCGCTTAAGTTTGTCGGCGATGGCATCCGGGCCGCTGACCGTGCCGAACCGCCAGTCGAAAGCCAGAATGTCGCGCCAGTGACCGTCCTGCATAAACAGATTGGCCGCCGCCGTGGCGTCGCCTTGGCCGAGCGCGGCATCGAAGGCAGCGAGCCAAGCATGCGCGGCATCAAGGATTGAAATGTCTGTGTCGGTGTCTTTCGGCATCAGGTATACACTCTCGGGGGCTGACATTGTGTGATTTCATGGATGGTAAAGCGTCGATGGCAGCTATCCAAGGGCAGTCGACGCTTGACGTTGCTTTTTCACTGATCTCTTGATTGGCCTCTTGATTGGCGTATCACAGGCATTACCTGACTATGTAAATCATCGAAAATCAATTCCGGGGGGATCACATGAAGTATAAATGGCTCGGCCAGACCGGCGTGCAGGTTTCGCAACTGTGCTTCGGCACGATGTCGTTCGGCGGCGATGCCGATGCGGACGAGTCGGCCAAGATGTACAAGGCCTGCCGGGATGTCGGCATCAACTTCTTCGATTGCGCCGACGGCTATTCGAAGGGCAAGGCAGAGACGATCCTCGGCAAGCTGATGACGTCCGAGCGCGACGAACTGATCATCACCTCCAAATGTTTTGTGCCGATGGGCCCCGATATCAATGCCCGGGGCGGTAATCGCCGGCATATCGCGCGCGCCGTCGAAGCCAGCCTGAAGCGCTTGGGAACGGACCGGCTCGATGTGCTTTTCATGCATCGCTGGGATGCACACACTCCGCTCGAGGAAACCATGCGGGCGCTGGAAAATCTGATTTCCCAGGGCAAGGTTCTGTATCTCGGCGCCAGCAATTATGCGGCCTGGCAGATCGCCCGTGGGCTGGGCATTGCAGAGCGCATGGGCTGGCCGCGTTTTGATGTGATCCAGCCGATGTATTCACTCGTCAAACGGCAGGCGGAAGCGGAAATCTTCCCTCTGGCCCAGGCCGAGAATCTGGGCGTGATCACCTATTCGCCGGTCGGTGGCGGCCTGCTCAGCGGCAAGTATGGCCCCGATACGCGTCCGGACATGGGGCGTCTGATGTCGAACAAGGAATATACCGCACGCTATGGCGAGGATTGGGTGTTCGAAACCGCCGGTAAATTTACAGCCTTGGCCAAGTCGCTGGGTGTGCATCCGGTCAGTCTTGCCGTTGCCTGGGCGGCTGCGCATCCCGCCGTTACCTGCCCGATCATCGGTGCCAGAAGCCTGGAGCAGTTACAGCCGTCACTGGATTCGACCGCTGTCGATATGACATCGGCACTGCATGCGGAAATTGCCGCGCTCAGCCGGACCCCGCCACCGGCGACGGACCGGCTTGAAGAACAGGCGTAGCGCGGACCGGGACGCAATCAAGGGAGGGCGCAAGCATGAACTATGCAGGGCTCGGGAGCAGTGGTCTCAAGGTGTCGCCGATCTGCCTCGGCACCATGACGTTCGGCAAGCAGACCAGTGCCGCGGTGGCGGCGAAAATGATCGCTTCGGCCCGGGATGCCGGGATCAATTTCATTGATACGGCGGAATCCTATGTCATGGGCGAGTCCGAGAGAATTCTCGGTAAACTGATCAGGAAGGACCGCCCCGACTGGGTGATCGCCACCAAGCTCGGCAGCAAGGCGGTCGGCGACGGCCCCAATCAGAAGGGGCTAAGCCGGGCCTGGATGATTGACGGCCTGAACGGCAGCCTGAAGCGACTCGGCACCGATTATGTCGATATCTATTATCTGCATCGCGCCGACTCGACCACGCCGCTGGCGGAAACCATCGATGCGATGGGCGATCTGATCCGCGCCGGCAAGGTCCGCTATTGGGGCTTCAGCAATTTCCGGGCCTGGAAAATCGCCGAGATGGTGCATCTGTGCCGTGAATTGAACGTGCCGAAGCCAGTGATCGCCCAGCCGTTCTATAATGCGCTGTACCGGGTCGCGGAGTTTGAGTATCTGCCGGCGTGCCACGCATACGGCATCGGCGCGGTGCCCTACAGTCCGCTGGCCCGAGGCGTGCTGACGGGCAAGTTCGGGCACGATGTGGCCGCTGCCAAAGATACCAGACGCGGTGCCAGCGAGGTTGAAACGTATGGTGAGGTCTATACCCGGGAATCACTGGACATCGCCGCCCGGATCAAAAAGCGCGCCGAAGCAAAGGGCATGACGGCCGGTGATCTGTCGCTCAACTGGATACTCAACAACCGCATTGTCACTTCGCTCATCGCCGGTCCGCGCACACTGGCGCACTGGAAGGCTTATCTCGGCGCGCTCCGGCAGGGCTTCACGGCCGATGACGAAGCGTTTTTTGACACGCTGGTGCCGCCCTGTCATCCGCTTGCGCTGAATTATCATGAGCGCAAGGACCCGCCCAGGGGTCGGTTGCCGCATACGGACGGAAAAGCGCTCTAGCTTTCGGCGACAACCGGATTGGCGAGGATGCCGATCCCCTCGACCTCGACCTCGACGCGGTCGCCGGGCTTCATCCAGGCCGGCGGCGTGCGGGCATGGGCAACGCCGGACGGTGTGCCGGTGGCGATGATGTCACCGGCCTCAAGGGTCATGAATTCGGACAGGATGGCGATGATCCGGGCGGTCGGAAAGATCATGTCGGCGGTGTTGGAATCCTGGCGGGTTTCGCCGTTGACGCGGCTGATGATGCGCAGACCCGACGCGCCGGGCGGAAGCGCATCTGCCGTCACGACCACGGGGCCGAGCGGTCCGGTGCCGTCGAAGTTCTTGCCGGGCGTCCATTGACTGGTTTTACGCTGAAAATCGCGCACCGAGACATCGTTGAAAAGGGTGTAGCCGAACACATGCTCAAGCGCCTTTTCTTCTGCAATGTGCCGACCGCCCTTGCCGATGACGATGGTCAATTCGGCCTCATAGTCGAGCTGGACAGAGCTTTTAGGGCAGATCACCGGCGCACCGGCGGCGACCAGCGATGTCGGCCAGCGCACGAACAATGATGGATATTCGGGGATGGCGTGACCGCCTTCGCGGGCATGGGCGGCGTAGTTGAGGCCGACACAGATGAACTTGCCCGGGCGCTCGATCGGCAGTGCCGGGGTCAGATCAGCCAGCTTCTTCCGCGCAGCAGCGGGCGCACCGGCAGCAAGTCCGGCCATACGGGCAGCGATTTCCGGCCCGGCCCCGATCAGATCCAGAAGCGTTGCCGGAAGTCCGGCATCACAGGCGGCGACATCGATCACGCTATCGCCGTCGACGATACCCAGACGCGTGCCGGTACCGGCTGAAAACATCATCAATTTCATCACTGGAACTCCGCTGAGGTCGTCAAGGCGCACCATATAAGTGCGTAACGGAATATGGTATCAGAAAATGATCAGGCTCGCCGGTTTTGAGGAATCTTCTTTCCTGTCTTGCGGTCATTGTGCGAGCCTGATGGCACGGCATGGAGGTTTTTGCCGACGGTTTTCTGGTTGCAAGGAGGAGGGACAATGCGGGTTATCGTTCTGGGTGCGGGTATTATCGGTGTAACCACGGCATATTTTCTGGCGAAACAGGGTGCCGAGGTCGTGGTGCTGGACCGTCAGCGTGCCCCCGGAATGGAAACCAGTTTCGCCAATGCCGGCGAGCTGTCCTATGGCATGACGTCACCCTGGGCTGCACCGGGCATCCCGCTGAAGGCGATCAAGTGGCTGTTCATGCGGCATCGTCCGCTGTTCATCTGGCCGTTGATGAGTCCGGCCATGTGGCGCTGGTGTGCGCAGATGCTGATGAACTGCAACGAGAAATCCTATACGCTCAACAAAAGCCGGATGGTGCGCGTCTCCAATTACAGTCGCGATTCCCTGACCGAGCTGATGGCCGAATTGCCGATCAATTTCGATCAGCGCGAACTCGGCACGCTGCAGCTGTTCCGCACACAAAAACAGATCGACGGCTCAAAAGCCGATCAGGACGTGTTGGCCGCATTCGATTCACCCTTCGAATTGCTGGATCGCGACGGCTGCATCGCCGCAGAGCCGGGCCTCGTACATGTTGCCGATAAATTTGTCGGTGGGCTCAGGCTGCTTTCCGACCGCACCGGTGATTGCCGCATGTTCACCCAGGCGCTGGCCGACAAGGCTCAGGAGCTAGGCGTCAGCTTCCACTATAATGTGACGATTGAAGGCTTTGCGATGGAGCAGGGGCGGATCGTCGGTGTCGACACCAGCGACGGGCGCGAGACGGCGGATCGTTATGTCTGCGCCATGGGGCCGTATGCACCGATCCTGCTGAAGACCATCGGCATTCGCTTGCCGATATACCCGATCAAGGGCTATTCGATCACCATGCCGATTACCGATCCCGATGCGGCACCCCGATCAACGATCATGGACGAGACGCATAAAGTGGCAATCACCCGGCTTGGTGATCGCATCCGCGTCGCCGGTCAGGCCGAGATCATCGGCTACAACAAAAAACTCGGCAGCCACGCCACCGACAGTGTCCGTTATGTCGTCAACGATCTGTTTCCAAAGGGCGGCGATCTTGCAAAGGCTGAAGGATGGACCGGTCTCAGGCCGATGACGCCGGACGGCACCCCGGTGATCGGCCCGACCCGCTATGACAATCTGTTTTTGAATACCGGCCACGGCACGCTCGGCTGGACCATGTCGTGCGGCTCGGCCCGGGTGGTTGCCGATCTGGTTATGGACAGAACGCCCGATATCGATATGGATGGCCTGACCGCCGCCCGCTACGGACAGTAATAATCTGGAGTCCGGATTAATAGCACCCCGTCATCCCCGCGAAGGCGGGGACCCAGATCGACGGTCAGTTTGGGTCCCCGCCTTCGCGGGGATGACGGGCAAGAAGGGTAAATATAACAATCCATTGAAATGACAACATAGCTTTCTGATCGGACGACTAGACCCAGCGTGGCGTCTGTTTCTTCAATTCCAGTTTGGCCAGCGTCGTCTTGTGGACCTCATCCGGTCCGTCGGCAAGGCGCAGACTGCGCGTCTTGGCCCAGGCATAGGCGAGGCCGAAATCATCCGAGACACCGCCGCCGCCATGCACCTGGATGGCCCGGTCAATGACGTCGCAGGCCATCTGCGGCGCGATCACCTTGATCATGGCGATTTCTGTTCGCGCCGCCTTGTTGCCGACCGTATCCATCATGTAGGCGGCCTTCAGGGTCAACAGCCGGGCCTGCTCGATATCGATCCGTGAACGCGCGATGGCGTCCATCACGACACCCTGTTCCGACAAGGATTTGCCGAAGGCGACGCGGTTTTTGGCGCGGGCGCACATCGCTTCCAGTGACCGCTCGGCAACACCGATCAGGCGCATGCAGTGGTGAATCCGTCCGGGTCCGAGCCGCCCCTGCGCGATTTCGAAGCCGCGCCCTTCACCAAGTATCATGTTTTCAGCAGGAACCCGGACATCCTTGAAATCGATCTCGAAATGCCCGTGCGGCGCATGGTCATAGCCGAACACGCTGAGCGGACGGATCAGGGTCACGCCGGGCGTGTCTTTGGGCACCAGAACCATTGATTGCTGTCGGTATTTCTCGGCTTGCGGAGAAGATTTCCCCATGAAGATGAAAATCTCGCAGCGCTGATCACCGGCACCGGACGTCCACCATTTGCGACCGTTCAGAACGTAACTGTCGCCGTCCTTCTCGATGCGGGACTGAATGTTGGTGGCATCCGATGAGGCCACGTCCGGCTCGGTCATGGCGAAGGCGGAACGGATCTCGCCATCAAGCAGGGGCTTCAGCCAGCGTTCCTTTTGTGCGTCGGAGCCGTAGCGAACCAGGACCTCCATGTTGCCGGTGTCCGGCGCCGAGCAGTTGAACACTTCCGGCCCGATTGGCGAGCGGCCCATGATTTCGCAAAGCGGCGCATATTCGAGATTACTGAGGCCGGCACCATATTCGGCTTCCGGCAGAAACAGATTCCACAACCCGGCGGCCTTTGCGTGGTCTTTAAGCGTTTCCATGACCGGCGGCGTGTGCCAGCGGTCGCCGGCCTCAAGCTGCTCCAGATACAGCTTTTCGGCCGGATAAACGTGTTCATCCATGAACCCCTGCAGTTTGGCGCGGAACTGTTCGGTGCGGGCGGAAAAATCAAAATTCATGAAAGCCTCTGTCAACGGTTGCCTGATGGTGATTGTCGAGATAAACGCACTGGCAGCGACTGGACAACCGGGGAATGCCGGATCATACTCCAGTTTCGCGGTGCAAAAGCAAGTTTCAAAATACGGAAGGCCCTCTTCATGACCTCCACGGCCCCTTTGACAGCGGTAATAGACTATGAAATCCACGGTCGGGTGGCCTTGATTGCGATCAACAATCCGCCGGTCAACGCCATGGGGATCGCCGTCCGTCAGGGCATTGCCGAGGCTATCGAAAAGGCCGTATCAGACCCGTCCGTCGGTGCAATCGTGCTGGCCGGTCGCGGCCGCTGTTTCTGCGGCGGCGCCGATATCACCGAGTTCGGCAAACCCAGAAAAGAGCCTTCGCTGTCGGTATTGATCAACCAGCTCGAGGCCTGCGCCAAGCCGGTTATCGCCGCCATTCACGGCACCGCCGTCGGCGGCGGCTGTGAGATATCGCTCGGCTGTCACTACCGGGTCGGCGACGGCAGCGCCAGTTTCGGTCTGCCGGAAATCAACCTGGGTCTGCTGCCGGGTGCCGGCGGCACGCAGCGTCTGCCGAGGCTGATCGGCATCGCACCGGCGCTCGATATCATTCTCGGCGGTCAGTACGTCGACGCCAACAAGGCGCGGGCGCTCGGCTTTTTCGATGCGATCATTGAAGGGGAACTGATTGCCGGGGCCATTGCGTTTGCCGACAGGCTGCTTGATGAAAACAAGGGACCGAAACGTGTCGACGAGATGACGATCAAGGCAGAGGGTGCCGATGCCATCTTCGCCACTTACCGTGCCCGGATCGCCAAACGCGCACGGGGGCTGATCGCGCCGGAACGCTGCATCGATGCGGTTGAAAGCGCGCTGACGTTATCCGTCAGTGACGGGATGGCGCTGGAGCGCAGGAATTTCGACGAACTGGTGCAGTCTGATCAGTCAAAGGCCCAGCGGCATCTGTTTTTTGCCCAGCGCCAGGCGCATAAGCTGCCGGGGGTTGCGGCCGACACGCCGCTGCGCCCGATCCGCAAAGTCGCCGTGATCGGCTGCGGCACCATGGGTCGCGGTATCGCCATGAGTTTCGCCAATGCAGGCTTCCCGGTCGCCGTTCTGGAACAGGATGAGGACGCGCTGAACAGAGGCCTTGATGCGGCGCGCAAAACCTATGCCGGCAGTGTCGCCCGGGGCAGTCTTTCGTCTGAGGACATGGAAGCCCGCATGGCGCGTCTGCAGGGCACGACGGATACCGCCGACATCGCCGATGCGGATATCGTCATCGAAGCCGTGTTCGAGGATATGGACCTCAAGAAGACCCTGTTTGCAAAACTCGATCAGGTCTGCAAGCCGGGCGCGATCCTTGCCACCAACACGTCATCGCTCGATATCGACGAGATGGCTGCGGCGACAAACCGCCCCGAAGACGTTGTCGGCACGCATTTTTTCAGCCCGGCCAATGTGATGAAGCTGATGGAAAACGTGCGCGGCAGACACACCGCGCCGGATGTACTGGCGAGCGTCATGAAGCTTTCGAAGGATATCGGCAAGGTCGGCGTCATGGTCGGTGTCTGTGACGGCTTCGTCGGTAACCGGATGCTGTATGCGTACCGCTCGCAGGCCGAGTTTCTGCTGGAAGAAGGGGCCCTGCCGCACCAGATCGACAAGGTGATTTATGATTTCGGCTTTCCCATGGGACCGTTCGCGATGGGCGATCTGGCTGGCCTCGACGTCGGCTATCTGGTGCGCAAGCACCGCCGGGAAACCAGACCGAGCAATGATCGCTATTCATCGACAATCGCCGACCGTATCGTCGAAATGGGACGGCACGGCCAGAAAACCAATGCCGGCTGGTACCGCTATGAAGAGGGCAGCCGCACGCCGATACCCGACCCTGAAATCGAGAAACTGATCAACGCCGTTTCCGACGAGGCGAGGATCAAGCGCCGGGTCATATCCGATCAGGAAATTCTCGAACGCTGCATGTACACGCTGATCAATGAGGGCGCGAAGCTGCTCGGGGAGGGTATCGCCACCCGTCCCGGCGATATCGATCTGATCTGGGTCAATGGTTACGGCTATCCGATCGGTCGTGGTGGCCCGATGTTCTATGCAGATCTCGTCGGGGTTGGTAAAATTCACGAAGTCATGAAAAAACTGCATGATACCCACGGCGAATTGCTGCGCCCGGCACCGCTGCTGGAAGAACTGGCCGGGTCCGGCAAATCCTTTGCCGATCTGAAATCCTGATTTTTTGTAATGCGTAAGGAGTATCCATGAACGAAGCCGTAATCGTCTCGACGGCCCGCACGCCGATTGGCAAAGCCTACCGCGGGGCATTCAACAACACCCATGGGGCCGTCATGGCGGCGCATTGCATCAGCCATGCCGTGCAACGGGCCGGCGTTGATCCGGAAGAAGTCGAGGACGTGATCCTCGGCTGCGGTTATCCGGAAGGGGCGACCGGCAAGAATGTGGCGAGGCTTGCGGCGTATCGGGCCGGTCTGCCAGTGACGACGTCGGGCACGACCGTCAACCGGTTCTGTTCGTCCGGCCTGCAGGCAATTGCCATGGCGGCGCAGCGCGTGGTCATGGACCGGGTCCCGGTGATGGTCGCGGGCGGCGTTGAATCGGTCAGTCTGGTCCAGCCGCATCTGAACCGGCACTGCTTTGAAGAAGACTGGCTGATGCGAAACAAGCCCGAGTTGTGGATGAGCATGATCGATACCGCCGACACCGTCGCCAAACGCTACAACGTGTCCAGAGATGCACAGGATGAATATGCCCTGAAAAGCCAGCAACGCACGGCGATTGCCCAGCAGGCCGGGCTGTTCGACGACGAGATCGTGCCGATCACGACCCTGAAGGACGTCAAGAACAGGGACACCGGTGAGATCAGCCGGCAGGAAGTGACCCTTGAGCGCGATGAAGGCAATCGGCCCGACACCAACGCCGAGGGCCTGGCCAAGCTGGAGCCTGTCATGGGGGCCGGGAATTTCGTCACTGCCGGCAATGCCAGCCAGCTCTCAGACGGCGCATCGGCGTGTGTTGTCATGGATTCCAGACTGGCCGAACAGCGCGGCATCGAGCCGCTGGGTATTTTCAAAGGCCTTGCCGTGGCCGGATGCGAGCCGGACGAAATGGGTATCGGGCCGGTGTTTGCGGTGCCGCGCCTGCTCGAGCGGTTCGACATGAAAATGGACGACATCGATCTTTGGGAACTGAATGAAGCGTTTGCGGTTCAGGTGCTGTACTGCCGTGACACGCTCGGTATCCCGCCGGAAAAGCTCAACGTCAACGGCGGCTCGATTGCCATCGGCCATCCGTTCGGCATGACCGGGGCCAGACTGGCCGGGCATGTCCTGCTTGAAGGCAAACGCCGCGGTGCCAAACACTGTGTCGTCACCATGTGCATTGGCGGCGGCATGGGAGCTGCCGGTCTGTTCGAGGTTGTCTGAGCCTGAGACCATGCAGGGTGATCGCGAGGTCATCCCGGTCAGGGCGGACGAGCGGCTCGATACGACCCGGCTCGAGCCGTGGCTCAGGGCGCATCTGCCGGATGCCTCGGGTCCGTTCTCTCTGGCGCAGTTCGGCGGCGGTCATGCCAATCTGACGTATCTGGTCCAGTTCGGTGATACCGCGTATGTGCTGCGCCGGCCACCGCTCGGGCCGATTGCGCCGTCCGCGCACGATATGCAGCGAGAGCACCGGGTGCTCAGGGATTTATGGCAGGCCTTTGCTCTGGCCCCGCGCAGCTTTGCCGTCTGCGAGGATGACGCGATCATCGGCGTGCCGTTTCATGTGATGGAGCGCCGGCTGGGCATCGTCATCCGCACCCAGTTGCCGGATGATCGCGACTGGACGCCTGATCTGAATGTGCGCGTCGGCAATATGCTGGTCGATGTGCTGGCCGGCTTGCATTGTGCAGATCCGGACGCCGCCGGGCTTGGTGATCTTGGCCGCCCTGAAGGCTTCATCGAACGGCAACTGACCGGCTGGAGCAAACGATGGGTGGCGGCCCGGCACGAAGACAACCCGCATATGCAGGGGATCATCGCCTGGCTGGAACGGGAACTGCCGGTCAGTCAGAAAGTCTCGTTGCTGCATAATGATTTCAAGCTCGACAACATGCTGCTCGATGCCGCAGACCCGGGTCGGGCAACGGCGGTGCTGGACTGGGATATGTGTACGAGGGGCGACCCGCTGGTTGATCTTGGCTATACCCTGACGTTCTGGGGCCAGAGCGACGATGATCCGGCCTGGATACAGGCGGCGTCGATGCCGACCTGGAATCCGGGCTTCCCGGACCGCGATGCGGTGATCGAGCGCTATGCCCGGGCGACCGGCCTTAATTGTGATGATGTGCACTGGTATCAGGTGTTCGGCGTCTTCAAGATCGCGGTTATCCTGCAGCAGATTTATATCCGCTATCTGCGTGGACAGACCCGGGACGAGCGTTTTGCCGTGTTTGGCAAGCGCATCGCCGGGCTGATCGACAAGGGGCGCGTGCTGGCAAGATTATAGCTTGCTTTCAGCTGTAACGGCCGCCGCCGATAGTGCTGCCACCGTCAACGACCAGCGTGTGGCCGCTGACAAAGCTGCCGGCCGGGCTTGCCAGAAACAGGGCGGCACCGGCGATGTCTTCCGGCTCGCCCAGTCTGCCGATCGGATAGGCGGCGATGGCGCGTTTGCTGGCTTCCGGGTTTTCCCATAAAGCCCGCGCGAAATCCGTGCGCACAAGGCCGGGCGCGATGCAGTTGGCGCGGATATTGGCGTGGCCCCATTCAACGGCAAGATTGCGGGCGAGTTGCATGTCGGCGGCTTTCGACAAGCCGTAAGCGCCGAGATTCACGCTGCCTTTCAGGCCGCCGATGCTGGAAACAATAATCACCGCGCCGTCACGCTGTTCGGCCATGTGCGGCAGCACCATATTGCAAAGCCAGAGATTACTGCCGACGTTGGTGTCCATGATCTTGTCATAGGCTTCCTGGGTGATGTCGGCGAGCGGCCCATAATACGGATTGACCGCAGCATTGCAGACCAGGATATCGATGCGCCCCCACTTCGCGAGGGTGGCATCGACGAGGGCGCGAAGCTGTTCCCTGTCGGAAATGTTGCAGGCAACGGGCAGCGCTTCGCCGCCTTCCGAGGTGATCTCGTCGGCCACGGTAATGCAGCGTTCTTCCTTGCGGCTGGAGATTACGACCCTGGCTCCGGCGCTGGAAAATACCTTGGCGATTTCCTTGCCGATGCCTTTGGTCGATCCGGTGATCAGGGCGACCTTGCCGGTCAGATCGAAGAGTTCTTTTGCGTTCACGCCGGGTCCTCGTTCTTGGCGGCTTTGTTTTTTTGTATCATAAGGCCAACGCCATATAACAAGGCTGCGGCGCATAACATAATAACAGAAGCGAGAATGCCCTGATGATTGCTCCACGGCAACAGACCGCCACCGGGTGTTGCCATGCTCATGCCGGCCAGGGTCAGCAGGGCGCGGACCGGCCACATGGTGACGCCGCAACGGTCAAGACTGCCAACGCCGATCAGATACCCCTGCAATGCCGCTGCGACCAGCGCCACGCCGGCGAACGCCTCAACGGTGCTGATCAGGATGTTGCCGGTTGTGCCTTCAAGGATCAGCGCCGGGTTGAGAACGAAAAAGAACGGAATGAAATAAATGATGCTGCCGAGCCGCATCGCCTCGAGACCGGTCCGCATCGGCGACGCTTCGGCAAGAGCGGCGGCGGCATAGGCACCGAGCGCGACCGGCGGGGTAATGAACGACAGCATCCCCCAGTAAAGAATGAACAGATGCACGGCCATCGGCGACAGGCCGCCCTGGATCAGGGCCGGGGCCAGAATGACGGCAAGGAAGATATAGGCGGCGGTGACGGTCATACCGATACCCATGATGAAACTGGTGATCGCGCCCATGACCAGCAGCGTCAATGTCGAGCCACCGGCCAGGAAAACCAGATCGTTGACCAGCGTGCCGGCCATGCCGGTCATCGACAGCGCGCCGACGATCAGGCCGACCGCAGCCAGGATAGCCGTCAGCTCGCACAGCAGTTTGGCGACGCCGATCAGAAAGGATTTGAGTTCCTTCAAGGCCCAGCGGTTGCGCGGAAAAACCTGATTGAGAAACAGCAGGATGCCGGTTGCATAAAACGGTGCCAGCGCTTCGCGGCGCAAATAGATCAGCATGACGATCAGCATGGTGAACACGAAAACGAAGTACCATCCTTCACGCAACGTCGTGCGCAGTGACGGCAGCTCGACTTTGGGCAGTCCCTTGAGGTTTTTGCGTGCCGCATAGGCGTCGATCTGCATGAACAGGCCAAAGAAATACAGGCCGGACGGCACCACCGCAGCGATGGCGATATCGACATAGGGCACTTCGATGATGGTCGCCATGATGAACGCCGTGGCCCCCATCACGGGCGGCATCAGCACACCGCCAGTTGACGCGCAGGCTTCGACGCCGCCGGCGTAATGCGGCGAGAAACCGGTTCTGCGCATGGCCGGAATGGTCATGACTCCGGTGGTCAGCACATTGGTGATGACGCTGCCGCTCATGGAACCCATCAGGCCGCTGGAGAAGATGGCGACCTTGGCGGCGCCGCCGCGAACGCCGCCCAGCAAGGCAAACGCCAGATTGAGGAAAAACCTTCCGCCGCCGGTGTGTTGCAGGGCGACGCCGAAAATCAGAAAGCCGATCACCAGTTCGGCGAAGGCCCGCATCGGGATGCCGAGAATACTCTCGATGCTCATGGTGTGATAGGACGCGGTTTCGCCCCAGGTGCTGGCCAGCCCGGAGATCGGGCCCGGCATCACTTCGGCAAAAATCGGATACACCGACAAGACGGCAACGATGATAAAAATAGCGAAGCCACCGGCGCGCCGCACCGCTTCCAGTGTCAGGGCCCAGAGCGCATAGCTGACATAGATGGCATAATCGGGGGCGACAAACTCCCACCCCTGATCGACAATATCTGTGGCCTTGAAAAAGAAAAACCCGCAGATCAGGAAAGTGGCCGCCGCCAGTATGGTGTCATACCACGGCACGGCGTCATAGCGTGCTTTCGGGCCTGCCGGAAAATAGATAAACGTCATCGGCAGCAACAGGCCGAGGATTGCATACAGATAATGGTTTGAGAGCAAAATGATGCCGCTCAGCCATTGCTGACCAAAAAACAGGCGAACCTGATCCGTCGCCAGCACAATCGTCAGGACGGCGACGACTAGGGTCGTGACCGTCCAGAACAAATTGAGTTGCCGGTGACGCGCTTGCGCTGCCGGCAACTCGCCTTGCTTGGTGTCTACTTCCATATGGGATCGAAGCCGGCTTTCTCGAGCGCCGCAGAGCGGATTTCAAGCCATTTGGCTGCAAAGGCATCGCCTTCGAGCTTCATGTCCATTGTCGACCATGCGCCGGCAAGTACCTTCTGCCGTTTGACCAGTTTATCGTTATGCGCCTGATGTGCGGCGGTCCATACGTCGGCTTCCTTGAAATAGGTGACGGCACCATCATGATAAGGCACAACCCAGTCAAAAATCTGGTTGCCGATTTCCCAACCCTTGGCAGCCGGTTCGGCTTCGCTGTAGTTTTTGTATTCCTCAACCAGTGCGCGGGTCAGTGAATACACCTCGTTCTTGTCCTGCTTATCCAGGGTCATCAGGATCGGATAGGGATAGGCCGGCCCTTCATAGGGCTTTTCAGCCGAGATGCCGGTGCCTTTGGTAATCATTTTCGGCACGAAGTACGGCGCGACTTTTTTGATGCCGGCCCAGCACGCACTGTCACCTTTCGGTGTTGGCGGCCAATAGATACCGCGCGGGCTTGCTTCCAGTTTCTTGGTCGGTCCGGACAGTGTCGAGGCGAACATGGCATCGACCTGGTCGTTGACCATGCCTTCCCATGCGGCCCCATAACCCGGGAATTCGACCTTCTCGACATCGGCCCAGGTCAGGCCGCCACAGGCCAGCATGCCTTCGATGCCGACGTTCAGGGCGTCACCGCCGCGCACGTAAGCAACACGCTTGCCCTTGAGATCAGCATAGGTCTTGATACCCTTGTCGGCGGCAACGGCAACGCTTAACCCTGCCGAGCCGCTGGCCGAAAGCAGCACCCTGACCGGCATTGGTCCCCAGGCGGGATCAGCGAACTGAAACACGCCTTCAGAAGCAAAAAATGTCGCAATGCCGTTGGCTGAATAGTCGATCTTGCCGGCCTTGACCGGGGTCAGTCGCGAGATATCGTTCTTGCCCGGCACAACGCGCAGCGTGACATCATACTTGTCCTTCAACGCCTTGCCGATAGCGACGGACTGGTTATAGCCCGTCGTGCCGGTGTTGTAGGCCGTCCACGACATGTTCTTCGGTAATTTGACTTCTCCGGCCATCGCAACGTTGACGGTTCCGGATAGCACAAGTGCGGCACACATAATGCCGACGGTTTTGATGTTCATTTTTGAATCCTCCCACGGTAACTTTTAATTTCTCCCTTCCTGCAGCGCGAACGCACAATCGGGGAAAACGAAACCTTATTCTGCATAGCAGAATTAAGTTTTGCATTTATTTATTCCGTATGTAAAGCAGTCCCATGTTCGTAAAGTAAAGACGACGCTATAAAGAACACTGTCGGGGGCCGGTCGCGTTCCCGGATACAATGCATACCATGGGAGACGGAGATCCAATGAACGACACGCGGCTTGGACTGCAGGCCCTGATCGAGCCTCAATCGGTTGCCATTGTCGGGGCCTCGGATGATCCATCCAGGATCGGCGGCCGGCCGTTACGCTATCTGCTTGAATGGGGCTATGCCGGTCCCGTCTATCCGGTCAATCCCAATCGCAAGATCGTGCAGGGAAAGGAATGCTTTCCCTCGATCGCGGCTATCGGCAAGCCAATAGATTGCGCCTTGATCATCGTGCCGGCAAAGATCGTTGCCGGAATTCTTGAAGAATGTGCTGCCAGCGGCGTGCGCTCGGCCATCGTCTTCAGTTCCGGGTTTGCCGAAATGGGAGACGACGGCCATGACCTGCAGGCAGAAATT
This sequence comes from Rhodospirillales bacterium, assembly GCA_040877275.1. Taxonomy (GTDB): domain Bacteria; phylum Pseudomonadota; class Alphaproteobacteria; order Rhodospirillales; family Casp-alpha2; genus UBA4479. The sequence goes on from JBBDOA010000093.1 coordinate 17,079, forward strand.
TCAGCCATAGCCGCACGCACCGGGCTTCGTGTTCTGGGGCCGAACTGCCTGGGTGTGCTGAATTTCAAAAGCCGCTTTTTCGCGACGTTCTCGAGCACCGGTGACGCCGGGTATCCGCAAGCCGGACCGCTGGCGATCATATCCCAGAGCGGTGCTTACGGAACGCACCTGTTCGCCGTTGCCAAAAGCCGGGAGATCGGCGTCAGCCATGTGATCACGACCGGCAACGAATGCGATGTCACGGTTGCCGAGTGTATCGAGTGGGCAGCGGAGCAGGACAGCATCCGGGTAATCGCCGCCTACGCGGAAGGTATCAAGGATGGCGCTGCGCTGATCAGGAGCCTTGAGAAGGCGCGCGCCCATGGCAAGCCGGTCATCTTCATGAAGGTCGGTCAAAGTGCCGAAGGGGCCGCTGCGGCCGCCTCGCATACCGCCTCGCTGGCCGGGGCTGATGAAATTTATGGCGCCGTGTTCAAGCAGCACGGGGTCTACAGAGCCGAGACGACGGAAGACATGCTGGACGCGGCCTATGCCTGCAGTGCCGGTATATATCCGTCCGCCAGACGGATCGGGCTGGTCACGATTTCCGGCGGCGTCGGCGTACAGATGGCGGATTATGCCATCAAGTGTGGCCTTGATGTCGCGCCGATGCCGAAAGCGGCACAGGACGAACTGAAGAAAAAACTGCCGTTCGCCTCGGCGCTTAATCCGGTCGACACCACGGCACAGTTTTTCAACGACCTCAGCCTGGTCGGGATCAATTTCAACATCATGCTGGACCAGGGCAAATACGATACGGCGGTCGCCTTCTTTACCCTGGCCGCCTGTTCACCCTATGTCGTCGAGCCTTTGCTGAAAGAGCTCGACCAGATCAGGAAACAATTCCCGGACCGATTGCTGATCCTCTCGTTGATGGGGCCGCCGGAGATCGTCGCCAAATATCGCGCCGCCGGATACCTGACTTTCGAAGATCCGTGCCGGGCCATTGCCGCGGCCGCTGCGGTGACAGCAATCGGGATCGGCTTTGCCCGTCCTCTGCCGGAACCCGGGCCTGCGGGCGCATCGCCGGCATCGGTGCCGGATATCCCCCGCCGTCCCTTGAGCGAATGGGAATCGCGGACCCTGCTGGCGGCATCGGGGATTCCCATGGTCGAGGCCAGGCTGGTCAGTGATGCGGCGGAAGCGGCTCAGGCACAAAGGGATTTTGCCCGACCGGTGGCGATCAAGATCAATGGTGCGGCGTTCGCGCACAAGACCGAGCTTGGTGGTGTGGCGCTGAATATTGCGACACCGGAAGCGGCGGCGGAAACCTGCGAGCGGATCATCAGCCGGGTCGCGGCGCAAACATCTGAAAAGCCTGAGGGACTGATTGTCGCACCGATGGTCAGCGGCGGTATTGAAACCATTCTCGGCGTCCAGATCGATCCGGTGTTCGGGCCGGCGGTGATGTTCGGGCTTGGCGGGGTCTTCGTCGAGGTCTTCAAGGATGTCTCATTCCGCCTCGCCCCCTTTGATCGCAATGAAGCGCTCAGCATGATTAACGAAACCAAAGGGGCGCAACTGCTCAGGGGTGTCCGGGGCAAGCCGGCGGCGGATATGGATGCGCTTGCCGATGCGCTGGTTCGGCTCTCGGAATTTGCCGCCGCCCATGCCGATGCGATCAGCAGTGTCGATCTCAATCCGTTTGTCGTATTGCCGGCAGGGCAGGGCGCTCTGGCACTCGATTGTCTGGTGGTGGCGAAGGACAGGGACGATACAGCTTAGCTCAGGATAATGCGGAAATCTTGTGCGCCAGTTCAACCAGCCTCGGCCCGCATTCTTTCTCGAGATAAGCCTTCGAGACCCTGAAGGCAGGGCCGCCGCAGTTCAGGGCATAGGCGTTGTTGTCGTGCGTGATCAGCGGCACACCGACGGCATGCACTTCTGATCGCCACTCACCGAGTGACATGCTGAAGCCGCGCTTGCGGATGTCGATGATGGCCTGTTTGATGCCTTTTTCGATTTTGTCGAATTCCTCGGCATTTCCGGTTTTCTTTTTGATGTGCGCCATCAGATAGTCGCGTTCGTTTTCCGGCAGCGCGGCCAGCAGGGCGCGCCCCATGGAGGTCGAGGATATCGGGATGTGCGATCCGACATCGATGCGCAGGGTCACGGCACCGGGACCACGGCAGGTTTCAAGATAGACCATCTCAAGCCGATCCCGCGCGCCGAGCGCAATCGTCGCATCCACCTTGTTGGCCAGGGCCTGCATCAACGGCCGGGCGCGTTCGCGGATATCAAGTCCCGACAGCATCGCATAACCGAGTTGCAGGACGCCGGCGCCAAGCTGATAGGTGCCGTGCTGCTCGGAATAGGAAAGATACCCGAGCTTTGTCAGCGTATACGTCAGTCTGGAAATCGTCGGTTTCGGCAGCTTTGTTCTTTTCGCGATCTCGAGGTTGCCAAGGCTGACCTCGCCCGGCTGGAAACAGCGCAGCACATCAAGCCCCCGCGCCAGCGCGGTGACGAACCGGCGGTCCTTGCTGTCGTCGTCAAAATCGACACTGTTCGGATCAGAGCTGTTATGCATATCAATATACTTTGCCGATTCCGGCGCTTATCTTTCCACGCCGATTCCGGCGTTTACTGTTTACGCCGATTCCGGCGATTATCATTCTGTCATCATATTTGAGAATGATGCTGAGTACATGAGCCTGCCCAGTGCGGCAAGCCATTGAGCAAACTTATACTCGCCAACACCGGAATGAAACTTTATTCTGCAAAGCGGAATTAATAAAACTGACCGCAATTTGGCAAATCAGTTTCAGACAGGGGCGATCTCATGGCTTTGGATACGGAAACATTCAATCAACTTCTGGATACCATCAGACGGTTTGTGGCAGAGCGGCTGATCCCGCGCGAAGCCGAGGTCGGCGACAACGACAAGGTGCCGGACGACATCGTTGAGGAAATGCGCAACCTTGGCCTGTTCGGTCTGTCCGTACCCGAAGCATACGGCGGGCTGGGCCTGACCGTCTGGGAAGAGGTCAATGTCATCGTCGAAATGGGACACACCTCACCGGCATTCCGCTCGGTTTTCGGCACCAACAACGGGATCGGCAGCCAGGGCATCGTCATGGACGGCACGGAACAGCAGAAACAGAAATATCTGCCGCAGATGGCGAGCGGCGCGTTGATCGGCTCGTTCGCCTTGACGGAACCGGAATCCGGATCGGACGCGGCGTCCCTGCGCACAACGGCCAGGATGGACGGCAACGAATATGTGTTGAACGGCACCAAGCGGTTTATCACCAATGCGCCGAGTGCGGGCCTGTTCACCGTCATGGCGCGTACCGATCCTGATAACAAGGGGGCGGGCGGTATCTCTGCGTTTCTGGTCGAAGCCGACACGCCGGGACTTTCGCTCGGCAAGCCATACAAAAAAATGGGCCAGCAGGGAGCCCATGTCTGTGACGTTATCTTTGATAACTGCCGGGTGCCTGCCGGCGCATTGATTGGCGACCGGGAAGGGGTCGGCTTCAAGACGGCGATGAAGGTGCTGGACCGGGGCCGGCTGACGATATCAGGCAGTTGTATCGGTAATGCCGAGCGCCTGATCGGGGACTGTGTCCGTTACGCCCTGGAGCGAAAGCAGTTCGCCAAACCGATTGCGGATTTTCAGCTCATACAGGCGATGCTGGCCGATTGTGAAACCGAGCTGTATGCCGCGAAATCCATGGTTCTGGATGCGGCCAGACGTCTCGATAACGGCGAGAACGTCACCAAACAGGCGGCGATGTGTAAATACTACAGCACGGAAATGGTCGGTCGGGTTGCCGACCGGGCGGTGCAGATCCACGGCGGTGCCGGGTATGTCGCCGATTACGGGATCGAGCGGTTCTACCGTGATGTCCGCCTGTATCGCCTGTATGAAGGCACGTCGCAGATCCAGCAGCTGATCATCGCCCGTGAAATGCTGAAAGAAGCGCGGGGATGACGGAATCTATGTAAAGGCTCGTCATTCCGGCGCATACCGTATTCATCCTTCGAGACGGCCTTGCGGCCTCCTCAGGATGAGGATTGTAAAAAGTCCTCATGCTGAGGAGCGAACATCGTGAGCGTCTCGAAGCATGTAAATATGAACCCCGGCGCACGCCGGAATCCAGAGCAACGGGTACGGCCTGTCCCTGCCAGATGCAGCCTCTTAAAGAATCTGGCTCAAAAACAGTTTCGTGCGCGGGTCCTGTGCGTCCTTGAAGAACGTCTCCGGCGGGCCGTGTTCGACGATCACGCCCAGGTCCGTGAAATAGATGTGATCGGCGATTTCCCGGGCGAAGGCCATTTCGTGGGTGACGAGAATGCACGTCATACCGTCTTCGGCCAGAACCTGAATGGTGCGCACCACCTCGCCGACGGTCTCCGGGTCCAGCGCTGCCGTCACTTCATCAAACAGCATCACATCCGGGTTCATCGCCAGCGAGCGGGCGATGGCAACCCGTTGTTGCTGGCCACCGGATAATTCGCCGGGATAGCTGTCCTCTTTCCCCTCAAGCCGGACCTTCTGGATCAGCGCACGGGCATTGGCCTCGGCCTCGGCCTTGTTCTGTTTGAGCACCCGGATCGGGGCCATCATCACGTTCTGCAGCGCCGTTTTGTGCGGGAAAAGGTTGTATTGCTGAAACACCATGCCGACTTTTTTGCGCAATTCGAGCTTGTTCAGCCTGGGGTCGTTGACCTCCATGCCTTCGACCAGGATCGAGCCCTGCTGAATATCGTTGAGCGCATTGATGCAGCGGATCAGGGTGGACTTTCCCGATCCCGACGGCCCGATGATACAGATAACCTCGCCTTTCATGACGTCCAGCGAAATCCCTTTGAGCACCTGCAACTCGCCGAATGACTTGTGGACATCCCTGATCGAGATCATCGGCTGTGTGCTGTTCCAGTTCATGATGCGACCCTTTAGTTAATGACAGCGAATTTCTTTTCCAGACGTACGGTCCAGCGCGCAATTGGATAGCAGTAGATGAAAAACAACAGCAGCACGAACCCGTAAAACGGCGCCAGCAGTTCAGTGCGCCCGCCTTCCGATGACAGGACCCGCCCGGTCAGCGTCATGACCTCGGACACGCCGACGATCGACGCCAGCACGGTGGCCATGGTCAGGATCGAATACAGGTTCATCCACGGCGGCAGCATGCGCTTGACGCATTGCGGCAGAATAATCAGCCACAGTGTCTGGCGGCGGGTATAGGCCAGGCTTTCAGCCGCTTCCCATTGCCCGCTGGGCAGGGATTTGACGGCGCCGCGAACGATTTCCGAGACGTTTGCCATGACCGGCAGCGACAGGCCGAACGTCGCCTTCAGCCAGTCAGGCAACGGGATGATGACACCGGCGACATTAAATTCGAACGGCAACAGGAACATCGAGAAGAACAGCAGGACCAGCCAGGGCGAGTTGCGAAAGAACTGGGTTATGAACCAGGAAAACCGGCTCAGCGATTTGCTCAGGGATAACTGACCAAGGCCGAGGGCGACGCCAACCACCGTTCCAAAGGACATCGCCATCACGGATATCAGCAGGTTGAAACCGAAACCCTTGAGCAACAGCGGCATCCAGCGCAGCAAGGTGTCGAACGCCGACAACTGCCCGGGGGTGGTCGCAGCAAAGCCGAGCGATGAAGAGAAAATGCAGAACAGCAAAATCGGCAGGATATGCCATAATTTCAGGCGAAACGCTGAACGCTCGGCGGCAGGCATGCGGACCGCATGCATGACGGGCAGGTCGGTTTTATAGCCGGTTTTACCGGGTGCCGGTCTCATTCGCCGTACCCCGGAATCTTCATCGCCTGTTCCCACCGGTTCATGCCCCAGACCAGCACGCCGACCAGGAAGAAATAGGCGAGCAGCAGGAAGATCATCATTTCCGTCACATTGACGTTGTCGGACCAGATCTGGTTCGTTTCATAAAGCATTTCCGGCACGGCGATGGCATAGGCGAGCGTCGTCGTCTTGACCAGATTGACGAGATTGTTGTTGAGCGATGGCAGCACGACGCGCAGCGCCAGCGGCAGGGTGATGTCCTTGTAAATCTGTAGACGGGAAAAGCCGAGCGATTCAGCCGCTTCAACCGTTGATTTGGGGACCGCCTCGATGCCCGAACGGAAAATTTCGACATTGAAGGCCCCGGCAAAAAACGAGAGCGAGATCACGGCCCAGGCGAAATTGCCGAGAAGCGGCGCTTCCCCGCCGTAATCGGTGGTCACTTTGGGCAACATGGAGCCGATGGCAAAATAGAAAAAATAAAGCTGTACGAGCGGCGGGGTGTTCCTGAAAAGCTGGATATAGCCATTGACGATGCGGCGGGTCCACTTAAGCGGAGAGCCCTGCAGCCATGCGCCGATCATGCCGATGATAGTGGAAAAAAACAGGCACGTGACGGAAAGCTGGATCGTCATGAAAAAGCCGTTGATCAGTCGGCTACGGTCATAACTGTCATAGATAAAGGGAAGATTTATCCCCGTCGTCTCATATAACACCTGAAACCACTGATAGAAGCTGTCCATTGCGCTGCCTTGTACTTATTGCGTCACGACGCGCCGGCCGGTGGAACGGGTCTGTCCCACCGGCCGGCTGACCGTGTCGTTATTTGTACTTGTCGTGCATCGCTTTGGCAAAAGGCGTGTTGGTCACGCCGTACTGGGTTTCCAGCGCAAGAATGCGACCGGACTTGTGCCAGCCGACAATCATGTCGGAAATGAACTTGGCGAATTTGTCTTCACCAAGTTTGACGGCGAGACCCCAGGGGGCATCGTCGATGGTCGGCAACGGCATTTCGTAATCGGCGAAATCAGGCTCCGTCGTTTTGGCGACGATGGCTGAATCGTCATAGACGAAGGCAACGCAGCTGCCCTGTTTCAATGCCGCATAAACCTCGGCGGTGCCTTTGAAGGCAACGATCTTTGCGCCGTATTTTTCAGACGTAGACTTGTTGTAGAAAGCGCCCTGAATACCGCACACCGGCTTGTCTCTCAGGTCTTCCCATTTCTTGAAGCCGAATTTCTTCAGCGCCAGGATATTGGTGCCCGACGAATAGTAATTCGGATCAACAATGTGGACGACCTTGCGACGCTCGGCGGTGTCGGTCATCGTTGCGATCATCAGATCGATCTTGCCCTGCTCAAGGAACTGCATCCGGTTTGAGCTGAGAACCGGTATAAGCTCAACCTTGACGCCAAGTTTGGCAGCGACTTCTTTGGCGAGATCCGGCTCAATGCCGACAATGGCACCAGACGGGTCAATAAAGCCATAGGGTTTATAGTCCGCTTTGACGCCGACCTTGATGACGCCGGCTTTCTTGATGTCGGCGATTGCGTCAGCATGCACGGTCTGACCGGCGGCGCTGAACGCCAGCAGCGCCAGGCCGCCAAGCAAGCCCTTTATAAGTGATTTCATGGTGGGTAATCCTCTCTGTTGTCGCTGCGCTATGCATTGAACGAAACAGCAGCAGCGTATTTTTCCAATGATTCGAGTCAGGACAGGAGGTGTAAAATCTCCGGTCCTGTCAACCGTGACACAGCTATTTCTTCATTGGCAACCCCCCTTGATTGTTAAAGCCTGATGATGCTCTCCCTTACCGCATCAAGAAATGCCCGTGCCGATGATGCGGCGGAAAGCAGCAAAAATCCCTCCTCGCCGTCGCCGAGAACGATGCTTCCCATATGCTCGAAAACCGTTCGTGCAACGCGATTTTCCGGGAACGCGGCAGGGTCAAGATCAACGGGGCAGATACGTTCCAGCGCAGCCAGGGTGGCGGGGCCGGATATCCTGAGCTTCACCCAGTTGTCTGATTGCCGGGTAAAATATCCGCATCCGGCAAGGGTCGTTTCAATCTCTGTCTCTGCGCCGGCTTCCGGCTCATCGTACAGGGCAAAAACCTGATCGGGCGACATGCCGAGGAAGCGGATTTTGTTGTCATCCGATGTGGTGATCCGGCCCGTATCCGGCAGCATGGCCCCGAAAGCATCCTGCATCGCTTTATCCAATGCAGTCTTGCCCCCTTGCGGGACGGCAATCGAGACGATGGCCAGACCCGGCACTTCTTCCAGTCGGGTGTCCATAAAGATTTCACTGTAGCCGTCCAGCGGCGAACGGGCGATCAGGGTATGCTCAACCACGAAGCCTTGCTCCTTCCGGATC
>JBBDOA010000094.1:0-24928 GCA_040877275.1 Rhodospirillales bacterium
CGTATTCGTGGCCCGGATTGACCAGTTCAATACCGATCGAGCGGCTGTTGATGTTGCTCCAGCCGCGCCACGAAGCGACACCGGCGTGCCAGGCGCGTTCGCTCTCGTCGACCAGGGCAAAGACCTCGCCGCTCTCATCGATCAGATAGTGGGCGCTGACTTCGGCTTTTGCGTCACACAGACGGTCCAGCGCCTGAGCGCAATCCTTCATGCCGGTGTAGTGCAACACCAGCATATCGACCGCCTGTCCGTCGCGGCTGTTGAAATTGTCGGAGCGAAAATCCGTCCTCACGTCGCGGTCCCCTGCGTCGAGGCCATCACCCTGGCGCGCCTTAAAACAATGATCTGGCGTACCGTGATCAGCGAAACACCCCCCAGAATCATGCCGCCGCCGATCAGCTTGGTCAGGGTCAGCTCGTCACCCATGATCGTCACCCCACTGGTTACCGCAATCAGCGGCACCAGCAGATTATACGGGGCCACGGCGGTCACATCATAGCGGTTCAGCAACCAGTACCAGAGCCCGTAACCGGCGATGGAACTGGCCACTGTCATATAGACCAGTGCCACCCAGAAACGCTGGTCTGCGGCCTGCAATGCGGTGATCTGATCCGCTTCCGTCAGAAACGACAAACCCAGCGAAACCGGTGCCACGATCAGCGCCATCCAGGCAATCAGACTGAACGGCGAGACGTTCTGGATCTGTTTGGCGCGGATACTGCCAAGCGCCCACATGAACGCGGCGACAACAAGGACCAGCAAAGACGGCACATCGACACCGACCGTCGGCACACCGATCAGGATGACGATCCCGCTGAAGGCCATCGCCATGCCGGCCATCCGCCAGATGCCGAAGGTTTCCTTAAGCATCAGCCACGCCAGCAACACCACGAACGGCGTGCCGAGCTGCAGCACGATACCCGTCGTCGAAATATCAAGAAACTGGATCGCATAGAACATGATGGAAAAATGCCCGACGCCCATAATCAGGGCATACTCGGTGATCTCCCTGAAACGCACTTTCGGCACACGCAGGAACGGTGCCAGCAGGATCGCCAGCAGGGCAAAGCGGATCGCTGTCACGAAAAACGGCGGCACATGGCTGACGGCATATTTGACGGCGACGAAATTACAGCCCCACAGCAGCACCGTCGCGAGTGCGGCAAGCACGCCGATCAGCGGCATAACAGTTCCTTGTCGTTCATCGCCTGGCCCTTCAAAACGAAAGCCCGGCATCCTCATAAGGATGAAACGGGCGCGTTGTCAGTTTAACCCGCGCTCTTTTTTGATGCGGTCATAGGCATCGTTGATCTTCGCCAGTTTCTCATTGGCCAGCTCGATGAATTCTTCCGGCATCCCCTTGGCCATCAGCATGTCCGGATGATTGTCGCGGACCAGATCCCGATAGGCTTTCTTGATTTCCCCATCCTTGGCGGTCTTGGTCAGTCCGAGAATCTCATAGGCATCGTCGGCCCGAACCGAACGACCGCCCTCGCCCTTCCAGCCACCCAGATAAATCGTCTGCAGGCGGTCGAAGTCGCGATCCGAAAACCCGAACAGCAACGCAACACGGCGCAGGTACTGGACTTCTTCGGGATGGATTTTTCCGTCGGCCTTGGCGATATGGAACAGCGCGCCGATCAGTTCTTCCAGAACGTGCCAGTCACCCCGGAACATCTGGGCGATCTGTTCGGCATAGGGCTCAAAGCCCTCCGAATTTTGCTTGGCCTCGTCAAAAATACTGCCGACCGTGACGACGTCATCGGGCTCGATATGGAAAAGCTGCTTGAAGGCATTGACCTCTTCACGGGTGACGACGCCGTCGGCCTTGGCCATTTTCGCCGAAAGCACGATTACCGCTGTGGTGAAGGCGACCTGCTTGTCCTCATGGCCGAGCTTGCCCACACCTGCCGCTTTCTTGTCGACGACGTGATGGCCGGCGACGGCGCCGATAATCGCCCCCAGCGGTCCACCGACGGCGAACCCGGCAACCCCGCCGATAACCTTACCCCATATGCTCATGTGCTGTGCCTCACCCGCCGCTGATATGACCCGAAATATTATCCGTTCCGATCCGTCCGGCGAGCGGCAATTTGAGCGCCGGACGCATAAAATCAAGCCCGAAAGTCAGGCCGAGGAGATTGATCTCGAGCCCTTCATCGGCCGCGACCAACAGACCGAGCAGACCGAACAGCGAAACCTGATAGCCGGTCCCGCTCGGCGCTTCGGCAAACAGTCTGCCGCCCGGAATATAATCCTTGCCGATCGCCGTCGGCGGCAGATCAAGCCTGAGTTCCGGCACAGCGCGCGCAATGTGAGCGGTAAAGGTGTTGGAATTCGGTCCCGGCCAGATGGTATAGGTGTCGTTATACGGGTAACTTTTAGCCGCCGCATCGACTTTTTCGATCAGGGCATCAACCTCCGGACCTCTGATATCCGCGAGAATTTCAGGGGCCGAGCCGAACCAGCGCCCGTCCGGTACACGGTTTGAGACCGCGACCGCATCACCGCCGCGTCGCGCCCGCCAGCCGATCACTTCATAGATTTTGAACCCGGGCGCGTTTGTCGGCTTGACGGCAATCCAGGTATGCACACCGAAGTAGCCGCGCCAGTTATAGGCACGGGCACCGTAAACCTGGATAATCGCCTCCTTCACCGTGGCCGGGTCCGGCGCAATGCCCGTCGATTCACGGCTCGCGGTGCGCCAGTCGGCCTTCACGTTATGCTGCCCCACAGATGTGATGGCAGAGGCCGTAATCACCAGAGCGAGGGTCAGGACCGCTCGTTGACAGAATGTCCACTTTCGCACTATCCATTTCTCCGTATAAGGCCTTTAGTCCGTTTCAGCTACACTCGAACATCTGTCCGCTAACGCAGCAGCTTCCTGAATACCGGCTTTAAGATAAGCGGCATAATGTAGATAGGAAACTGCCCGATCGCAAAAAAGAGCGGAATATCAGGATCCACACTGGGCGGCAAAACCGCCAGAATGATGGCAAGATTGCGTGTCCCCGAGATAAATCCGGCACTGAGCGCACCGCGACGGCCGGCATCGGGAATGGCGACCAGAAAAACCAGAAAGCTAATCAGCATCATGCCGATATAGGCGGCGAACGAAAGCGCCGTGACATAGACGATGTCGGCGGGATCGGTGAGCAGCTTCGCCGTCACGCCATCCATGATACCGACGGCAAAAGCAATCAGCAGGATCACCACGACCCCGTCAAGCAACGGTGCCGCCGTAACAAGCCGGGCATTGCCGAGCAACTTGCGGGTCAGGCCGGCTGACGCAGCGGCACTCAAAACAATAAACGCCATCCGGCCCATCATGGCGACAGGGTCTGCCCCCATATCGAAGCCCAGCAATGTCAAAGCCGCCAGCGGCAAGGTGATCGGCACCAGCAGCGTCGTCGCAACCAGAACAATCAGCAACAGCACGCTGTCGAGACCGAACATGACTGCGAGCGCCGGTGTCGAAAAAAGCGACGACGAGGCCGCCGTCAGGATTAACGCCGCCTCCAGACCCGGGCGCAGTTCAACGCCAAGCATGAGTAACGCCATCAGCGATGGTGCCACGACCATCATCCATGCCATCAGGATCAAAATCAGGGCCGGTTTGCGGATGCGTTCGACCAGCGCCGCCCATTCGATGCGCATCATCGCCAGATACAGCAGCCCCCAGACCGCCAGCGCCAATCCCGGCCTGAGTGTCGCGGCCAGTTCCGGCAACAGCAGACCGACAAAAACCCCACCGGCCATCGCCTGCGTTGCATAGCGCCCGAGCAACGCCAGTAATCTGTTGAGCACGCCCACTCTGCATCTCCCGCATGCCGCCACCGGCTTGTCATTTGCTCCGGTTTCAGGCATCGATGGAAACACGGACAAACGCGCGATAGTGGAGACTGTCTCAGCTTATGGATCAAGCAGAACCGATTGCAGAAAACCGGGTGCTGACATTCCATGCCACACGCATGTCCTTCGCAAGGCTGCTTTTCATCAATTCTTTGCTGACACTTGTTACGATTGGCATCTATCGGTTCTGGGCGAAAACGGCGGTGCGCCGCTATTTCTGGCGCAACGTCTCGTTTCTTGATGATCCGCTGGAATATACCGGTACCGGCGGTGAATTGTTCGTCGGCTTTCTGATCGTCCTCGCCATCCTGTTCCCGCTGGGTCTGATCTATAGCGCCATCGGTTCTGTCGTGCCGCCGGATAACCAGGGCCTGCGGGTCGGCCTGGAAATCGCCTATTACATCGTCCTGTTCGCGCTGTTGCAGATCGGTTTTTACCGGATGTGGCGTTATCGGATGAGCCGCACCCGGTGGCGCGGGGTCCGCTTCGGGCTGGACGGCTCGACCTGGGCTTATCTGAAACTGGCCAGCGGCTGGATATTGTTGAGCGTCATCACCCTCGGTGCGGCTTATCCATGGATGAAGATCGATCTGTGGCGCTATCAGGTTCGCCATACCCGGCTCGGCACCGAAAGCTGCCGCTTTGAAGGCGATGCCAGAGCATTGTGGCTGCCCTGGTTGCCGGTGTTCATTGCCATCGTTTGTACTGTCGCGGCTATCATCACCAGCATTACCCTGTTCGGCATCAATCCCGGGGCCTCTGTCAGCGCCCTGCCGAAAGACCAGCAGAGTTCCTTTTTTTACATGCTCGTCACCGTTCTCATCACCGACATCCTGGGGGCGTTGGCTTTTTTTTATTACCGTGTCCGGCAAGCCCGGCTGCAGATATCCGGCCTCAGAATCGGTGCCGCGTCGTTTAGCTCACGCTTGCCCTTCTGGCGGCTGTTCGTGTTCGGGATCATCAGCGTTCTGCTTATCGTGTTGGCACTAGCCGGTCCGTTTGCGCTGAATTACGGCCTGTTGACGCATTCAGGGGCGGACGGCACGGCAGGAGCAATCAACCCGCATCTGCTGGGCACCCTGTTCGGTTCCATCGCCCTTTCGGTTGTTGTGTTCGTCGTTGCGATCCCGGTCGTCTGGGCGATCCTGTTCGGTTTTGAAGTGATCAAACAGATGGTTATCACGACACATATCGACAATCCGCAGGCCATAGAACAGGCCGCGCAGTCACGCGCCGATGCCCCGCGCACTGGCGAGGGCCTGGCCGATGCGCTGGATATCGGTGGATTTTGATCTTGCCCTTTTGCACCTGTTCATTGCGAACTCTTTATACGGTCATCCCCCGAAAGCAGGGGCCCGGCTTGAATATTTCTAGGTTCCCGCTTTCGCGGGAATGACGAAGGTGAAGCCATTGAAGTATGCCGTTTCATTCAACGACGGGAAAACCGCCCTGCGACACAAGGCGGTCGCAGCAATCGATGGTGATACCCTCGTCATTACAGATGCTTTGGGTAAAGAGCTGGCCCGCTGGCCGCTGAGCGACATCCGCTATACCGATCCGGCCCGGCGCACACCGCCGCTCAGGCTACGCCGCTCCGGTCATGACGCCCGCCTCGGTCTGGCCACAGACGACAAGGGGCAATGGCTGATACAACACTGCCCGAATTTGACACAGCGCGAGGCCGGCCACCTGCGCTGGCCGACCTGGGTTGCCGCCGGCATACTGGCGACCGCCTCGCTGGCCGGGATTTTCGTCTATCTGCTGCCGGGCATCGCCGGCACCGTCGTCAAACTGGTCCCGCCGTCAGTGGAACAATCGATCGGCGAGCAGTCCCGCCAGCAGCTTCTGTCGATGTTCAGCAAATTTGCCGGCAAAGGGGATGAGCTTGTCTGCCTGGAACCGGCCGCACAGGCGATCCTCGACCAGCGCGCCAACGAGCTTGCCACGCTGATGGAAAGCCCGTTTCCGGTGCGCGTGACCGTCATCCGCATGCCCGTGGTCAACGCCCTGACGCTGCCCGGCGGCGAAATCGTGATCCTGTCCGGGCTGCTCGACAAAGCGGAAAGTGGCGATGCCGTGATCGGCGTGCTGGCCCATGAAATCGCCCATGCCGTGCGCCGTGACCCGCTGCAGGTCTCGATCAAACAGACCGGGGCGGCACTCTTGCTCAGCCTGATGATCGGCGATGTCTTCGGCGGTGCCGTGATGAGCGGCCTGACGTCAGGCCTGATTGAAAGCGGCTACAGCCGCGATGCCGAAGCGGCGGCGGACTTCATTGCTGTGACGGCGCTCAACCAGCTCGGCTGGACGGCGCTGCCGCTGGCCGATTTCGTCGCCGGGATCGACCGGGAAAATCCGCTGTCCGACCTGGTGCCGTCATTTCTGAATTCGCACCCGTCCGGTGAAAACCGTCGCCGCGATATCATGGCCCTGTCGCAGGGTGTTGGCCGTGCCATCAACAGCCACGAGTGGAAAACCCTCAAATCCATGTGCAAATAAACGGATTTTCAAGGCCGTCTCGAAGGACTGGTTAATTTCCGGTGTGCGACACATCACAGACACGGCGCAATCCCTGGCGTTTAATGGTTAACGTCAACACCGAGACCGCACCCAGAACGGGTCCGGCTCAAGAAAAAGAGGAGGCCGACATGAAGTTACGAATGAAAGAAATCATGAGCGAAACTGTCAGCGCCGCGTTGGGGACCAGTGTTGCCGTCTGCGTGATTGCCTATGCCGCGCTGAGCCTTGTGACGAACAGCCTCGAAGTGCTGTTCTGACACAAGCGGTTATCCGCGTAATGCACCCGGGCCCAGGGCACGCAGCATCTCCTGAACCTCGCGCTTGCGGACTTCCTCGTTTTCATCGGTTTCGAACTGAAACGCGAAACCGTCCGGAATGCGGCGACGGATGTACCCGCTTCGATCACCCATCCCCTGCATGTGCAGGTTGACGAACTGGTCATTCTCGAAACCGACATCGCCAGCAACGATGACCGCCGCGCCGGTTGCCGAAATATCCTTGAGTTGTCCCGAAAACGGCATCGCGCCGATGCTGCCCGCGACCGGCGCATTGACGAAATAGCGCTCGGCGGCCCGATGATCGGTCTGTTGTTCTGCCACCACGATTTTCCTTCAATCAGGGCTCAGGTGCATGCCCGCATTATCCCACGGGCGCATGCCTGCATTATCCCACGGGCGCATGCCCGTATTATCCCACGGGCGCATGCCCGTATTATCCCACGGGCGCATGCCCGATAACCCGCTGATGCCGCTCGACATAGGCATCCCAGCAGGACGGGTTGACCAGCCTTGGTGCGCGCTTGCCGTTCAGCACCTCGATCCATTGTTCGGCGCCCCATTTGGCCATGCGGTAGTTGCAGACATCAGTGATGCCGGCAGCGTGCGGCGTCATCAGGACATTTTCGAACTGCATCAGCGGATGGCCGGGTCCCGGCGGCTCGGCATCAAACACATCGACGCCGGCACCGTTCATCTGCCCGTTGGCCAGCGCTGCGGTGAGCGCCGCTTCGTCGTGGATAAAGCCACGCGCCGTGGTGATAAAATACGCGCCCGGTTTCATCCGGGCAAAAGCCTCGGCACCGATCATGCCGCGCGTCTCCTTGGTCAGCGGGCAATGCACGGAAATGAAATCGGCGGTCGCAAACAGGGTATCGAAATCGACTGACGTCGCGTCGCGTTCGGCAAAGTCGGTGGCGGCGATGTGCGGGTCATAGGCGATCACGTTCATGCCGAGCGCGTGTCGGGCGATCTTTGCCGTGCGCCGACCGATATTGCCGAGACCGACGATGCCGAGTGTCTTGCCGGTCGCCTCAAGCCCCGGATAGGCCATGCGGTCGAGGCCGGGCGCTTTCCGCATCATGCGGTCGTGACGGATCATGTTCTTGCCGAGCGCCAGCAACATGCCGATGGCGTGCTGCGCGACGCTGTCGGAATTGGCACCGGAATTATTCATCACCATGATGCCCATCTCGGTGGCGGCCTCGTCGTCACAGGCGTCATAGCCGGCACCGAGCGAAGCAACGGCGAGCAGGTTCGGGCATTTTTCCATAAACGCCCGGTCCGGCCACCAGCGGCGCTGCATTTCCGTCTTGGCCAGCATCTGATAGCCGTGCGCACCCTGCATCACGTCGAAGACCTTTGCCTCGTCATCGCTCTGTTCCAGTCGGATCAACTCGATCCCGGGTGCCTTCTCGAGAATCTCAAGGGCAACGGGGTCAATCCAGCTATCGAAATACACAAGGCGTCGGCTATTGGTGTTCATTCAGAAATTCTCCATTTTGAAGGCCGTAAAGTGCGGCGATCAGACGCAAGCGTCAAGTACGCCGGTGAACAGGATGTCACTCAGGATGTCACACTGGCAATCGCCTGCGCCATTTCGGCAACGCGGGCCAGGATCGGTCTGGACGGATCGGCGATATAGGATGCCGTGTAGTTGAGCGGCGTCGGCTGCCAGTCGCTTTCGATTTCAATCAGCCGCCCGTCGTTGAGGGCGTTGCGGGCAAACTCAAGCGGCAGCGAGCCGATGCCGACGCCGCGCTCGGCCATGCGCTGGATAGCCGACAACGAGGTCGAGGGAAACAGCCGGGGCGGCTCCCCGGTGCGGGCGCGAAAGGCTTCCAGAATTTCGACGTGAGGCCGCGTGTTGCGGGGGAACGTCAGAATCGGATACGCCAGCATATCGCGCAGAGACATCCGTATCGGGCCGGTGATGCCGCCCGGCGGGCACATGGCCCAGATCAACGGGTATTCGCTGAGCGGTACGTTCGTCACCGTATATTCGGATACCGGCCCCATCAGCAGCGCCAGATCCAGCGCATGATCGACCAGTTCGTTGCGAAGATTTGCCGTGACGTCGACGGAAATTTCCACATCCAGTGCCGGATAGGTGATCCTGAGTTCGGCCAGCAGATCGGACAACCACGTCTGCACAATGGTCTCGGAAACACCGAGCCTGAGCAGGCCGCTGACCTCGGCCGGCAAGCCGGCGCGTTCACGCATCGCCTGCACCGCACCCAGCGCATCCTCGGCCAACGGTAACAAGCCATGCCCGGCCGCCGTCACGCGGATCGTGCCACCATCCCGGTCAAACAGCACCGTTCTGAGTTCATCTTCCAGATTGGCGATCCGGCTTGAGATCGCCGGCTGCGTCGTGAACAGGCGTTCGGCGGTCTTCGAGAAACTGCCGAGCCTGGCAACCCACAGAAACGCTTCCAGTTGCTTAAGATTCATGCCCAGCCCCAGTTTGACTGCATATAAATTTATTTTATAGCATAATTAAAAAATTATAAATTAGACTTTTCTCTTCGGGTGCTGCTTAGATTCCAGTCGACAGATGGCTTCAGATCGGTTGCGATAGCGGCCAATTGATACCAAAAAGATATCGAAAAGATATCAAGGGGGGTATGTGGGACAGATTGCAGAAGCCCAAAGGGCGACTTCTTTCATGAATTATGCTGATTTCATTGGCCTGACCGCCGCCGAAGCACGCCTGCATTTCCGCGCCGGATCCTACACCGGGCATACCGCCGGCATCGCGCCCGGCATGCTGCAGGGGAATATCGTCATCCTGCCGTCCGAATATGCACTTGATTTCGCCCGCTACTGCCAGCGCAACCCACAGCCCTGCCCGTTGATCGGCATCTCGGACACCGGCAGCCCGATGATGCACACGCTTGGCGATGACATCGATATCCGCTCCGACGTGCCGGCCTACCGGATTTATGAGAACGGCGTGCTGATGGACGAGGTATCCGATATCAATAATATGTGGCGCGACGATTTCGTCACCTTCGCGATCGGTTGCTCGTTCAGTTTCGAAGACGCCCTGATCGCCGACGGCATTCCGCTTCGTCATATCGAGCAGAACAAAACCGTCGGCATGTATGTCACCAATCTGATGACCGAGCCGGCCGGCCCGTTTGCCGGCGGCACCGTGGTTTCAATGCGTCCCTTGAAGATCGCCGATGCGATCCGCGCCAGTGCCGTCTGTGCGCGCTTCCCACACGCGCACGGACAACCCGTGCATATGGGCGACCCGACGGCCATCGGCATCAGGGACATCGACACCCCCGACTGGGGTGACAAAGCAGAATTCAGAGACGGGGAAATTCCTGTTTTCTGGGCCTGCGGCGTAACGCCGCAAAACGCCGTCAGATCGGCCAAACCGTCGATCTGTATCACCCACGCGCCGGGCAGCATGCTTGTCAGCGATATTCCGGCCTGGGCGACGGATTCAAAAAAACCTAAACCGTGAAACCAAGGGAGACTTTAAGTATGAGACGCATTCAATCAATCGGTATCGCCTGTGCACTGGGCATTGCCGCGATGACCGCAACCCCCGCTTCGGCCAAAGATGTGACCATCAAGGCTGTCGGCACCTGGGGCAACCTGACCAACTACCAGAAGCATGAAGGCCCGTTCTGGAATGACACCATCGGCAAGGCGACCAACGGCAACATCAAGGGTGAAATCAAGCCGCAGACGGATCTCGGTCTGAAGGGTTTCGAGATCATGCGCCTTCTGAAACAGGGCGTGTTCAACTATGCGCATGGCGTGCTCGGATATGTGTCGTCGGAAAACGCCATGTTCGACGGTGTCGATCTGGCATCGCTGGCACAGGATATCGGCACGGCACGTAAAGTCGTCGACGCCTATATGCCGATCATGCAGAAGAAGTTCGAGGAAATCTATGACTCGAAACTGATGCAGCTGTATCCGTTCCCGAGCCAGAACCTGTGGTGCAATGCCGAGATCAACAGCATTGACGATCTGAAGGGCAAAAAAATTCGCACCTACACCGCATCGCTTGCTGACTTCGTTCAGGGCGTCGGCGGCACGTCCGTCACCGTGGCCTTCGCCGAAGTGATCCCGGCGCTGCAGAAAGGCGTCGTCGATTGCGGCATCACCGGCACCATGCCGGCCTATAACGCCAAATGGTATCAGGCTGCAACGCACGCCTACACCATGCGCGTTGGCTGGGGCATGGCGTTCGGCGCGATCAGCCTGAAGACCTGGAACGGCCTGACACCGGCACAGCAAAAGACGCTGAAATCCGAAATCGACAAGCTGACCGAGCGCATGTGGACCGAGACCGGCAATGAAGATGCCCTCGCCGTGCAATGCCTGACCGGCAAGGAATGCCCGCTCGGCCCTGTCGGCGGTATGAAACTGGTTGAGCCGTCCGCAGAGGACATCACGAAGCAGAAGAAAATCGCTCAGGATGCTGTCGTCGCCAACTGGGCCAAGCGTTGCGATGACGAGTGCGTCGCAACATGGAACAAGGTCGTCGGCCCGATCGTCGGCATCACTGCCAAGAAGTAAATAAAACTGACTTCCGGCCGGGGAGAACACCATCTCCCCGGCCACCGTTTTTTGGAGCCTGCACGTGAATATTCTCGATAAAACCTTGAAGGGCCTGGACGGGATCGCCTTGCGCCTCGTCTGGCTGGGTGGTGCGCTCCTTATACTTGCCGCACTGATCGTTACCGTTGATGTCATACTGCGCAAACTGTTCAATATTTCTATGGCCGGTTCTGACGAGCTTTCGGGCTACGCCTTTGCCATCGCCACCAGTCTGTCGCTGACCTACGCATTGCTGCATCGCTCGAATATTCGCGTTGATGCGCTGTATCAGCATCTGCCGGAATGGCTTCGCTGTACGCTCGATATCGTCGGCAACGTGTTGTTGATCTCGTTCATTGCTTATGTGAGCTGGCGCGCCTCCTTGTTGCTCGCCGATTCCTATGCCAATCAGTCACGGTCGATTTCACCGCTGCAAACCCTGCTCGCCATTCCGCAAACGGCATGGTTCGCCGGCCTGGTCCTGTTTGTCATCACCGGCATCGTCATGACCCTTGCATCGCTGATCGCGTTCTTCAGGCGTGACTGGTCCGCCATCCAGCAGATGTTCGGCATCAAGTCCCTCGACGAACAAATCGAAGAAGAAAGCTGAGCTGCCGCCATGATGATCCAAGCAATCCTGTTCCTTATGGCGCTGGTTATTCTCAGCGTGCCGATTGCCGCCGTCCTCGGCTGGCTCGGTCTGTTCATGTCGAACTTCCATTCGTTCATGCCGCTGCATCTGGCGATTGGCGATATCTTCTGGCAGAACAGCGTCGAATTTCTGCTTGTTGCCATTCCGATGTTCATCCTGATGGGGGAAATCCTGCTGCGTTCGGGTATTACCGAGCGCATGTATGAAGGCATGGTGCAATGGCTGGGCTGGCTGCCCGGCGGCCTGATGCATTCCAACATCGGTGCCTGCGCCCTGTTCGCCGCCACCTCCGGCTCCAGCGTCGCAACAGCCGCGACCATCGGCACCGTTGCCCTGCCCGAGGTTGAGAAACGCCATTACAACGAGCGCCTGTTTCTCGGCACCATCGCCGCCGGCGGCACGCTGGGCATTCTGATTCCGCCATCAATCAATCTGATCATTTACGGCCTGCTGACCGACACATCCGTACCCGAACTGTATCTCGCAGGGTTTATCCCGGGGTTCATGCTGGCCGGCCTGTTCATGCTGACCGTCGCCATAGCGTGTTTTTTCAGGCCCGAATGGGACGGTGACCCCGAACCTCAGGACTGGAACCGGAAAATCCGCTCGCTCAGCGGCCTGCTGCCGCCACTCGGCATTTTCCTGGTCGTCGTCGGTTCGATCTATGCCGGTGTCGCGACCCCGACCGAAGGCGCTTCGCTCGGCGTGATCGCCTCGCTCGGCCTCGCTGCTGCCAACCGCACGCTGACCATTGCCATGCTCAAGCGCGCCATCGAAGGCACCATGCGGACCACCGCAATGATCATGCTGATCATCCTGGCTGCGATCTTTCTGAATTTCATTCTGGCCGCTGTCGGCCTGACCTCGCAACTGACCGATTTCGTCACCGGGCTGGGTCTGACGCCGATGCAGACGATGCTGATGATCATCGGATTTTACATCGTGCTGGGCTGCTTCATGGAGACCCTGTCGATGCTGCTGACGACGGCCCCGCTGATTGCCCCGGTCGTCATCTCGCTCGGCTTTGACCCGGTATGGTTCGGTGTGCTGCTGATGGTCCTGCTGGAAACCGCACTGATTACACCCCCGATCGGCATCAATCTTTATGTGGTGCAGGGCATTCGCAAAAAGGGCGGGCTGAACGACGTCATGATCGGCACCCTGCCGTTCGTCCTCGCCATGTTCGCGATGATCGGGCTGCTTTTGGCATTTCCTGATCTGGCGCTGTGGCTGCCTGGACTTTTCTACTGATTTTACGGCTTGAGCGAGACCGTATTCTGAACAATGGAGGTTTTTGCCATGTGGCAAGTATGGATTGATCGTGGCGGCACATTTACCGATCTGGTGGCGCGCAAGCCCAATGGCGATCTGGTCACGCACAAGCTGCTCTCGGAAAACCCCGAGCAGTATGAGGATGCGGCGCTGCAGGGTATCCGCGACCTGCTCGGCATCGAGGCCGGCGCGCCGATCCCGGCCGGCACCGTCGAGGCGGTCAAGATGGGCACCACCGTCGCCACCAATGCGCTGCTTGAACGCAAGGGCGACCGCACCGCGCTGGTCATCACCAAAGGGTTCGGTGATGCGCTTCGCATCGGCTACCAGAACCGGCCCAGATTGTTTGACATGCATATCAAGCTGCCGGAACTGGTTTACGAAACGGTCATCGAAGCCAGCGAGCGGATCGCCGTCGACGGCTCCGTGCTGATACCGCTTGATGAAGCGGCGCTGAAAACAGCCCTTGAAGACGTTTATGCCAGCGGCATCCGCTCGGTCGCGATTGCCTTCATGCATGGCTACAAATACACCGATCACGAAATCAGGGCCGGTGCCATCGCCAGGCAGGTCGGCTTCACGCAGGTTTCCATCTCGCATCAGGTCAGCCCGCTGATCAAGCTGGTGTCGAGGGGTGACACCACGGTCGTCGATGCCTACCTGTCGCCGATCCTGCGCCGTTATGTCGACCGCGTCGCCGCCGATCTTGAAGCTGGCGGCGGTGATGGCCCGCGTCTGATGTTCATGCAATCAAACGGCGGCCTGACCGACGCCAGACTTTTTCAGGGCAAGGATTCCATTCTGTCCGGCCCGGCCGGCGGTGTTGTCGGCATGGTCCGCACAGCGCAAATCGCCGGTTTCGATAAAATCATCGGCTTTGATATGGGCGGCACGTCGACCGACGTTGCCCATTTCGACGGCGAGTTCGAACGCTCGCTCGAAAGCGTTGTCGCCGGGGTACGCATGCGTGCGCCGATGATGCATATCCATACCGTCGCCGCCGGTGGCGGCTCGATCCTGGTCTTCGACGGCTCCCGCTTCCGCGTCGGACCGGAAAGCGCCGGTGCCAATCCCGGCCCTGCGTGCTATCGCCGCGGCGGGCCGCTAGCCGTGACCGACTGCAACGTCATGCTCGGCAAGATCCAGCCGAAGTTCTTCCCGAGCGTATTCGGCCCGGGCGCCGATCAGCCGCTCGACGATGCCGTCGTCAAAACAGGCTTCAGGGACCTGGCCAAAAGGATCGCCGAAGCGACCGGCGAAGCCGAACGCACGCCTGAGGATATCGCCGAAGGGTTCCTCTCGATTGCGGTCGAAAACATGGCCAATGCGATCAAGCAGATTTCCGTACAGCGCGGCTATGACATCACCCAGTATGTGCTCAACTGTTTTGGCGGTGCCGGCGGCCAGCATGCCTGTCTGGTGGCCGATGCGCTTGGCATGAAGATGGTCTTCATCCATCCGTTCGCCGGTGTGCTGTCGGCCTATGGCATGGGCCTTGCCGATGTCCGCGCCTTGCGCGAACGCTCGGTGCAGGAGCCGGTCGACGACGAAGCCCTGGCACGGCTTCAGCCCTTGAGCGACGAGATGGCGGCCGATGCCCGCACCGAAGTAACCTCGCAAGGCATCGCCGATAACCGCATCACCGTCCACAATCGGGCGCATTTGCGCTATGATGGAACCGACAGCGCCATTGTCGTCACCGTCAGCAACGCCGCCGACATGGCCCGGGAATTCGAGGATCTGCACCGGCAGCGCTTCGGCTTCGTCCCGGAAGGTCGCAAGCTGGTGATTGAGGCACTCGCCGTCGAGGTTGTCGGCGCCACCGAGAGCATGGTCGATCCGGAACTGGATTCCATGCCGGACGCCTCGCCGATGCGGCCGCGTGACGTGGTCCGCATGTATTCCGGCGGCACACAGCATGAAACCCCGATCTATGCCCGCGAAGCCTTCCTGCCCGGCGACACCATCGAAGGCCCGGCGATCATTGCCGAGGAAACCGGCACGACCATCGTCGAGCCCGGCTGGAAAGCCTATATGAACACGCACGGCCATCTGATCCTGAAGCGGGTCAAGGCGCGTCCGCAGACCTATGCCGTCGGCACCGAGGCCGATCCGGTGATGCTGGAAATCTTCAACAACCTGTTCATGTCGATTGCCGAACAGATGGGGGCGACGCTGGCCAATACCGCCTATTCGGTCAACATCAAGGAACGTCTCGACTTCAGTTGTGCGATTTTCGACATCGTCGGCAACCTCGTCGCCAACGCGCCGCACATGCCGATTCATCTCGGATCCATGGGCGAAAGCATCAAGACCGTGATCCGTGAAAACGCCGGCAAGATCAAACCCGGCAACGTCTATGCGCTGAACGCACCCTATAACGGCGGCACGCACCTGCCCGACGTCACCGTGATCACGCCGGTCTTTGATGACGCCGGCAAGGATATCCTGTTCTATGTCGGATCGCGCGGACACCAGGCCGACATCGGCGGACGGACCCCCGGCTCGGCCCCGCCGGATTCGACGCATATCGATGAAGAAGGCGTGCTGATCGACAACTTCCTGCTCGTCGAGCAGGGCCGGCTGCGCGAAAAGGAAACCTATGATCTGCTGAAATCCGGCAAGTATCCGTGCCGCAACCCGATGCAGAACATGGCCGATCTGACGGCGCAGATTGCCGCCAACGAGACCGGCGTACGCGAGCTTCGGAAAATGATCGACAACTTCGGTCTTGATGTTGTGCATGCCTACATGGGCCACGTTCAGGACAATGCCGAAGAATCGGTGCGCCGCGTTCTCGACGTGCTGGCCGATTGTGAATTTACCTACCCGATGGACAACGGTGATCAGATCAAGGTCAAAATCACGGTTGATCGCAAGGCCCGTGAAGCGACAATCGATTTCACCGGCACCTCGCCGCAGGGCAATCACAACTACAATGCGCCGCTGGCGGTCTGCAAGGCGGCGGTGCTGTATGTGTTCAGAACCATGGTCGACGACGAGATCCCGCTAAACGAAGGGTGCCTGAAGCCGCTCAGGATCATCGTGCCGGACAAGTCGATCATCAGTCCGGAATACCCGGCTGCCGTGATCGCCGGTAACACCGAGGTGTCGCAATGCATCACCGATACGCTTTACGGTGCGCTCGGCGTGCTGGCGTCGGCGCAGGGCACAATGAACAACTTCGTATACGGCAACGACGTGCATCAGAATTACGAGACCATTTGCGGCGGCACCGGTGCCGGCAACGGATTTGACGGCACGGACGCTGTTCATTCACACATGACCAACACCCGCATGACGGATTCGGAAGTGCTGGAAAACCGTTTTCCGGTCCGGGTCGAGGAATTCTCGATCCGCCGCGGTTCCGGCGGAGACGGCAAGAACCACGGTGGCAACGGCGTGATCCGCCGCGTGCGCTTCCTGGAAAACATGACGGTAACGGTTCTTTCAAGCCACCGGCATACGGACCCGTTCGGCATGAAGGGCGGCAAACCCGGCCAGCGCGGTGAGAATTCCGTGGATCGCGTCGATGGCACGACCGACACGTTGCGCGGCAACGCCGAGACCGAGATGCAGCCCGGCGATGTGTTCGTGCTCAAGACACCCGGCGGTGGCGGCTACGGGCGGCCGGACTGACGGTCCCTGGCGGGGCGCGACCGCTGCCATTTTGTCGGTTCTAAACGCAAAATCTTGTATGCAGGGCCTCAAAACGGTATTTTTATGCGAATCGGTTCGTTATCGGATCGGATGTTGACGGAGCCACGCGACCGGGTACGATCCCGACTGCGTGAACACGAGGCGATCAGGAGCATGGCATTGCCACTTAAACGGCTGACATTCTGTCTTTCGTTGACGCCGGTGACCCTTGTCGCGACCATGGTTGTAGCGGCCACCACCGTTATGCCGACACCGACTTTTGCCAATCCGATCGAAATCGAACTGACCGGTCTGTTGGGGGACCACCCGCAGATCAGGGCCTCGGAAAAAAGCCTGCAATCATCCAGACAGGGCGTAAATTCGGCACTGTCGGGTTTATACCCGACGGTATCCGTGACCGGGGATGCCGGTTACGAAAGCATCGACAGTCCTGCGACACGAACCGAAAATGCGCCGGGTGCCGAAGACTATGGGCGGAGCCGCAACACCGCGACACTGTCGGTGACACAAAACCTGTTCAGTGGCTATGCCACCGCGTCGGCGGTACGCACGGCACGACTCAACCGTGAACTGGCGCAAATCTCCTACGAAGGGACCCGGCAGAACACAATCTTCGAAGGCATACAGGTCTATATCGACGTGCTGCGCCAGCGCCGCCTGATTGAACTGGCGCGCGAGAACGAAGCGACCATCCAGCGCCAGCTCAATCTTGAAGACGAGCGGGTGCAGCGCGGCTCGGGCGTTGCCGTCGACGTGCTGCAAGCCAAGTCCCGGCTGCAGATCGCCAAGGAACGCCGCGTCAATTTCGAAGGCGCACTCGAAGATGCCATCAGCCGCTATACACAGGTTTTCGGGCATCCGCCGGATATAGAATCCATGCTCGACCCCGAACCACCGATTGAACAGATACCCAGCGAGTTGTCGAAATCCATGGACATCGCCGTCGTCGAAAACCCGGCTGTCGGCAATTCCGGCACAACCGTCGAGGTTGCCCGCGAACGCCGCCGCACGGTCCGGGCCGAGCTGTTCCCGACGGTTGATCTTGAAGGCACATACAACTACGAAAAACACCTCAACGGCGCGCTGGGCACACGGCGGGATTATTCGCTGGTCGTTTCCAGCACCTGGGAACTTTTCTCCGGCTTCTCGACCCGCGCGTCGATGGCCCAGGCGGCGTATGATTATCACGCCAGCAAGGACCAGCACGAATATACCGTCCGCAAGGTCGTCGAGCAGAGCAAGCTGGCGTGGCAGTCGCTACTGACCTCCCGCGAACGCCTCGAGTTGCTGGAAAACGCCGTCAACATCGCGTCGGAAGTGTTCGAAAGCCGCAAGAAACTGCGTGAGGCCGGGAAAGAAACCGTGATCAACGTTCTTGATGCCGAGAACGAGGTCAACAACGCGCAGATCAACTACACGTCGGCTTTCTATGACGAACGTCTGGCCGTCTATCAATTGCTGCTGGCCATGGGCAGGCTCGACAGCAAAAATCTCTCCCTCGGTTTCTAGGGCGCAATCGTGTCATTGCTCGTCAGTTTCGACGACATCAGGGATGCCCGATCCCGTCTGCATCCGGCTGTTCGCAGGACTCCAATCGTTCCCCTGGCCCGCAATGGCCGCGAGATCGGCGCAGAAATGCTTTATCTCAAATGCGAGAATTTGCAGGTCACCGGTGCCTACAAGGTCCGGGCCGCGTTCACCATGCTGGATCGCCTGGACAGCGCACAGAAATCGAAGGGCGTGATCCTGACGTCGAGCGGTAATTTCGCCCAGGCCTTCGCCTATGCCGGCCGCTTGCTCAACGTGCCGATTGCCGTGGTCATGCTCAGGGAAACAAGTTCCTATAAAGTCGATGCGACCCTGGATCACGGCGCAGAAGTGCTGTTTTGCGATGACGCCCTTGGCCGCCAGCCGATGGTCGAAGCCGTTGCCCGCGAACGCGGCATGACCGCAATCGATACCTGGGAAGAATACTGGATTACCGCCGGCCATGCCTCGCTCGGCATGGAAATCTGCGAGGATTTCCCGGACC
Organism: Rhodospirillales bacterium; assembly: GCA_040877275.1. Taxonomy (GTDB): domain Bacteria; phylum Pseudomonadota; class Alphaproteobacteria; order Rhodospirillales; family Casp-alpha2; genus UBA4479. The sequence continues at coordinate 18,830 of JBBDOA010000094.1, forward strand.
TGCAGCAGGTACTGGTCCCGGTCTCGTCAGGCGGCGTCGCCGGCGGCACGGCGTGCGCCGTCAAGCACATGCGCCCCGACGTCAAGGTGATCGGTGTTCAGCCCGAACGCGCCAATGCCGCTTACGTCTCGAAGCAGAACGGCACGCCCACAGCCATTGATTACTGGGACAGCATTGCCGACGGCCTGTCTGCCCGACGCCCCGGTGAACGACCGTTCGCGCATCTTCAGGCGTACATGGACGATATTGTGCTGGTGTCTGAAAGCGACATCGGACGCGCCTTCGGAACACTGCTCACACGCGCCAAAATGCTGGGCGAAGCCGCCGGCGTGGTCGCCAGTGCTGCTTTTCTGGCCGACAAGGTCGACACCTCGCTGAAGACCGTTGCCGCCCTGACCGGCGGCAATCTGACCCGGGCCAGCATGGATAAACTGAACGCGCTCGCTGCCGGCTGAAACCCGCTTGCAGAAAGACCCGGCCTGAGCCGGCCCTCGCCTCGGGAACGCCGGATTACTTCCGACGCCCTGGGGGAAATCGATTGCTGCTGCCTGAAAAGCCAGCGAAGGGCTTTATCAGAGGCTGCCCGACACCGCTCACCCGCACTTCACTTCGGCATCGAAGGCAAACGGCCGCTTGTACCAGGACGGATCGACGAACAGTGCGATGTCGCCATTGCCTTCACTTTTCAAGCGGAAAGATGCTTTCTGACCCTGGGCAAAACGCATTTCCCGTTCAGAGATCGATTTCGTCTGGCCATTGCTGACGTGGAAAATTTTCAGCGTTCCCATTTCCGGCCAGCGTTCACCGACATTGACGATTTTGAAGGTCGCGACATCACCGACACAGGCGCTGACAATTTCCAGATTGACCGGAACACCATCAGCTTGCGCCAGATCCAAAATCCGGACCTGTGCGCCCTGACGCTCTTCCAGCGGGATCGGCAGGCCCTTCTGCTGTGCGTCAGCCGTAACGGCAACAGCACTGAGCAGGACAACAGCACTTAAAACATAGAGAATATTTCTTATCACAACACTTTCCTCGGCTTCTGGTCGACGGGAACATCCCACCGTTGGCAGAAGTTTTACCGTCTCTCTGTTAGCCCCGTATGTCGGGGCTGTAAGAGATTGTTACCGTATGTGAAAAGTGCGGCTAATTTATGGCGGCTCAGCCCTTGAATGCGTCCATCACATGACCCAGCAGCGGATCGATCTCGCTCTGCTCGATCCAGCGGAAAACACCGACGATATCAAGCGCCGGGTCGATCCAGATCAGGTTTGAGCCGGCACCCAGTGCAAAAAAGCTCGTTGCCGGTGCGCTCGGATAATAGGCCCGTCCGGTGTTCAGCCACCAAAGGAATCCATACACCGTGTAGATATCAATCGGCGTCTGCAACTGACGAACCCAGTCTTCGCTGAGCAGGCGTTTGCCGTCCCATGTCCCGCCCTGGGCAATCAGCAGGCCAAAACGGGCGTGATCGAAACTGTCGATCCACATGCCACCGCCCCAGTGTGTTCCGCCCGGCACCGAAATCATGGATGTGCCGTCCACCATCACTTCGGAATTGTAATAGCCATGCCAGGACCATTTATCGGACGCTCCGATCGGGTCCATGATCCTTTCCCTGAGCACATCGGGCAGCGGGCGCCTGAAGACATGCAGCAGGGCCAGGGAAAACACATTGACCCGGACATCATTGTATTCCCAGAACGTGCCCGGGCTTTGCAGCGGTCGCTTTTTACCCTTGTCGGCGTTGGTCGATCCGGCACCGACCTCGCGGTAATGATCGACCTGATCGGGCTTGTCGAACAGGGTGCCCGACCATTCGCTGGTCTGCGTCAGCAGATGCCGCCAGGTGATCGCGCCGTTATGGTCGCCGGAAAATTCCGCAAGATCGACGGTCGCCCGGACCGGGTCATCAATGCTACCGATCAGGCCGTCGTCGACGGCGATCCCGCACAAGACGCTGAGATAACTCTTGGCGATTGAGAAGGTCATGTCGACACGGCCCGGATCGCCCCATGATGCGACAATCTCGCCATGACGCAGGATCAGGCCGGATGGTCCGCCACGCGGCTTCAGCGGGCCCAGAAATGCGTTCCACGGGGCCGGTTCGATCTGTGTCAGACCGGGGACACTGCCGGAATCCTCAAGATCACGCGGCCAGGAACTCTCACTCGCTTCGGCAAACGCAATAGCTTCTTTAAGTTTGTCTGCATCGAACCCGGCCTGGGCGGCGGGTCTGGTCGCCCAATCGCCGCTGCCAGATGAGGGCGGCACATAGCTTGTTGATGACACGTGAATGATCCCCTGGAATGATTATTCGGCTGTGTAAACCTTATCATAGGGCAGACGTCAACCCGGGAAACAGACTTTTCTGTACCGCCAACCACGAACTACGGCTATCATTCAGAAAACTGAAAAGGGAGGCGTTAATGCGTGTTTTCCTTACCACGATCATGACACTGTGTCTGCTTGCTGGTTCATACTTCCATGACAAACCCGCTCATGCAGATGATCTCAGGTTTTTCAAGATCGCTTCCGGATCGCTGGGCGGCACCTATTATCCGATAGCCTCTTCACTGGCCAAGGTCATCTCCAATCCGCCCGGTTCCAAATCGTGCGAAGCCGGTGGCAATTGCGGCATTCCGGATCTGACGGCGACGGCGCAAAGCTCGGGCGGCTCGGTCGCCAACGTCGATTCCCTGCTGGCAAAGAAATATCCTTCGGCCATCGTCCAGTCTGATGTGACCTATTGGGCCTATACCGGCACCGGCCCGTTCCGTACTCGCAAACCCAACCCGGGCCTGTGCGTCATCACCGCGCTGTATCCCGAAGACATTCATCTGGTCGCATCAAAACAGTCCGGAATCCGCAGCCTGCCGGAGATTGCCGGCAAACGTGTCGCCATGGGTGAGCGCAACTCAGGTGCCCTGCTCGGTGCGCAGTTGCTGGTCCGGGCCTATGGTCTTGAAGAAGGGAAAAACTTCACCCCTTCGTTCGTCAATTTCGAAGGGGCACGCAATGCCATGAAAGCCGGAGAAATCGATGCCTTCATCACCGTATCCGGACACCCCAATAAGGCCATCGCCGAAATGATCGCCGGCGAAGGCGCGCAACTGGTTGCCATCACCGGCGCTGGGACCAAACGCCTGACAGACGGATCGCCATTCTATACTGCGTCCAGAATTCCGACCGGTGCCTATCCGGGACAATCCGGCGATATCGATACCGTTGCCGTCACGGCACTGTGGATCGCCCGAACCGATCTTGATCAGGACTTCCTCTACACATTGACGAAGACGTTCTGGGAAAACAAACATGCCCGAACGATCCTTGACGGCGGCCACCCCAAGGGCGAGTCTATCACCATGGCGACATCGTTCGATGGCGTTCCCATTCCACTGTGCATCGGCACGCAGCGTTACTACAAGGAAATCGGCCGCTTTAAATGACTTCATCCAATACCCTGACGACAAGCGCCGCGCTGGCGGCAATGCAAGCCGGCAACCTGACTTCGCGTCAACTGGTCGAGGCCAGCCTGGCCCGATGCGCCGAACGTGACAACGATGTCGGCGCATGGATTTATCTCAATCCCGAACTCGCACTGGCCCAGGCCGATGCCTCGGATCAGGCGCGGGCGGACGGAAAAACACTGGGACCGCTGCACGGCATCCCGGTCGGTCTCAAGGATATCATCGATACCGCCGACATGCCGACCGCCAACGGCTCGGAGTTGTTCGCCGGACGCCGCCCGGTCGCCGACAGCGCCATCGCCCGGCTGTTGCGCGATGCGGGGGCGATCATCATGGGCAAAACCGTTACCACCGAATTCGCCCTGTCCGCCGCCGGCAAAACGCGCAACCCGCACAACCCGGAACACACGCCCGGTGGTTCTTCATCCGGTTCCGCTGCCGCCGTTGCCGATTTTCAGGTGCCGCTTTCCGTCGGCACACAGACCGGCGGATCAATGATCCGCCCGGCGTCTTTCTGCGGCATCATCGGCTTCAAGCCGACCTTCGGATCGATTTCCCGGGCCGGCATGTTTCCGTTGGCCCGCCCGCTGGATCAACCCGGAATCTACGCTCGCTCAATCGAGGATATCGCCCGCGCCGGTGACGTTCTGATGGCAAAAGACCCGGCCGACCTCGACATGCGTGGACACATGAAGCCGGTGCTTGTTGAAGCATTGTCAAAGCCCGCCGGTGCGCCGCCGAGGATTGCCTTCGTCAAGGGACCGATGTGGGAATTTGCCGAGCCGTACATGGACGCCCTGTTCGATGACGTGATGGATAAACTCGGCAGTCATGCCCGACACCTGGAACTGGCCGGCGTTTTTGAGGACGCACTAGATTGCCAGGCAACCGTCATGATGGCCAATGTCGTCGCCAATATCGGTGATTACTGCCGCAACAATGCAGACAAGGTCCAGCCCGAGACGATACGCCGTGCCAGACAGGGTTATGACATTCTGGCCGAAGACTACGTCAAGGCGATTGAATTCCGCGATACGCTCCGTGTTGCCGCCGACAGGATATTCGATCATTACGACGTGCTGATCACCGCCGGCGCACCGGGTGAAGCCCCGAAAGATCTCGGCAATACAGGCAATGCGGTGTTTCAGAAAGTCTGGACATTGACCGGTATGCCGACGCTGACGCTGCCGAAGCTGCAAGGCCCGAACGGCCTGCCGATCGGTCTGCAGGTGATCGGCAGGTTTGCCCATGACAGCGATCTGCTGCGCCACGCCGCATGGATCGAGGACGCGCTGTGAACGCCGTCGTCAATTCCGAACGCCTGTGGCAATCGCTGATGCAGCTTGCCGAAATCGGTGCCACGCCGAAGGGCGGCGTGTGCCGGGTTGCCCTGTCCGAAGAAGACCGCAACGCGCGTGATCTGTTCCAGAAATGGGCCCGGGAAGCCGGCTGCGAGATCCGCATCGACGCCATCGGCAACATCTTTGCCCGACGCCCGGGAACGGACCCGGACGCTGCCCCGGTGATGACCGGCAGCCACCTTGACAGTCAGCCGCTCGGTGGCAAATTCGACGGGGCCTTTGGCGTTCTGGCGGGACTGGAAGCGATCCGCGCCCTGAATGACGCCGGCGTGCAGACCACGGCTCCGATTGAAGTTGTCGACTGGACCGACGAGGAAGGCGCACGCTTCGCCGCCGGGTGTATCGGCTCTGGAGTATTTTCAGGCATCCGCGATCTGGATGCGGCGCTGGCCCTTTGTGATTCCTCAGGAACCAGTGTGAAAGACGCGCTCAATGGCATCGGCTATGCCGGGCCGCATGCCGTCGGCGGCTTTCCCATCAAGGCGTATTTCGAATCTCATATCGAACAGGGGCCGATCCTTGAGGCTGAAAAACTCAGGGTCGGTGCCGTCATCGGTGCGCAGGGGCAACGCTGCTTTCTGGTCACGGTTAACGGCGAGGACGGTCATGCCGGCACCCTGCCGATGGCGAAGCGCCGCGACGCCTTTATCGGCAGCGCCAGAATGGCCGTCGCCCTGAATGCGCTCGCAACCACCTACGAGCCGGCGGCGGTGATCACCATCGGCCATGTTCGCGTCATCCCGAACTCACGCAATACCGTACCGGGCAAGACCGTGTTCAGCATCGACAGCCGACATCCTGATGCCGATGTCCTGGTACAAATGGAAGCCGATATGATGCGTATCTGCACTGATATCGCCGCCCAGGACGGCCTCGCGCTGGATATCGAACCAGTTACCCGGGCCGATCCGGTTCAATTTGACGAGACCTGTGTAGAAGCCGTCAGGGATGCCTGCCGATACCGGCAAATTCGTTTCATGGATATCTATTCCGGTGCCGGACACGACGCCTGCAAGATCGCTGCTGTCGCGCCTACCGGCATGATCTTTGTGCCGTGCGAAGGCGGCATCAGTCACAACGAGATGGAGAATGCCACCGCCGACGATCTCGCCGCGGGTGCGCAGGTTCTGCTCGATGTGATGGCGAAGATTGCCGCATGACGCTTCGCTATTCGAGGCGGTTTTGCTTTGGGATGACGGGTGTGGAATTTACCGTCACCCCGGTGCAGACCGGGGTCCAGTGATGCACAGTCGTATCTCGCAGGG
>JBBDOA010000095.1:0-24638 GCA_040877275.1 Rhodospirillales bacterium
AGAAATCAATAACGCTACGGCTATACACGTCCAGATCAACTCAGGTTCAGCACCCTTGAGAAAAAACCCGACACCGGATGCGCCAAGAATAAACGTCAGGGATCCCCATAGCCGGACCCGGCCGTAATCTATACCGTGCTTCTTTACGCCGATCATCGACAGGCTGTCGCTGAGCGGCATCAAGGGCCCGAGCAGGCTGGCAAAACAGGCCTGCAGCATCAGGATCGGGATAAAATTATCCAGCAGGGCAAACGGCAGAAACATCAGAAATGCAGAGATCGTCAGTATAATGATTGGTCTTTTCTTTTCGCCCAGCCGGTCACTGATGCGGGCAACGGCCGGACTGACGAAAACCCGGATAATGCTGCCCGCTGCGAGAACGAGGCCGATCTCGGATGCGCTCAACCCCTTGTGGGACAGCCATACAGGCCAGAATGGCATCATGATCCCGATCACAAGGAACATGCCGCCGAAGTGCAGGGAAAGACGAACAGCGCCTGTCATTTGCGTGCCTTGCCGGGGCATACCCTGTCGGCAAATTCACCGAGATAACCAAGGCCTTGGATAGTGCGAGACCCATACCATGACGTCATTTCACCGTCGATCAGATGGGCTTTGTTGGCGTGCATTGGAAAGGTTTTCTGAAACTTTGTAATGTCCGCGCTTTTGAAAGCATATGGCTCAGTCGAGAACAGCACCAGATCGATGTCTTCGAGCGTGCTGTCGTCGATCACCACTTTCGGGTAGCGGCCGGCATCACCAACGATGTCCGGATCAGCGCCCGGTGTCGTGGTCTGCCAGTTCACCAGAGACAGCATGTTGGCAATATAGGTATCCGACGAAATAGCCATCCACGGATCTTTCCAGATCAGATAGAGGACACGGCGGCGGGGGCGCATCGATGGTTCAAGCAGTCGTGCGCGGGCAGTTCTGAAAGCGTCGATCAATCCGGACGCTTCGGGGGATGCGCCGAAGATGCCGCCGATGAGTTGATAAAGCGCAATGTTGTCATCAGGGTGCGAAGGGTGCGTGACGATAATCCTGATGCCCATGGCCTGCAGTGCATCCGCCATTTCTTTGGGATTTTCATCGACATTCAGCAGGGCATGGGTCGGGGCCAGCTTGCCGACCCGGTCCATCTTTATTTTCTTGGTGCCGCCGACGGAAGGGACGGCGGCAATTTTGTCTGCCGGGTGAATGCAGAACTGGGTGCGACCGACCAGGAGATGGGCAAGGCCCAGATCATACAGCAGTTCTGTCAGGCTCGGCACCAGCGACAGAATTCGGGCATCAGCAACCCGGTGATGCTGCTGTTTCAGATAATCCGTGAAAGGGCCTGCCATGGCTCTCAGGTCGTACCTTCAAGGACTTCCTGTGCTTTTAGCCACTCAGCCTCGGCGGCGTTCAGCGCTTCCTTGATCTGGGCATGTTTGAGTTGCAGGTCCATGACCTCGCGAGTTGATCCGTTATAGGCTTTCGGATCGGCGAGCTTGTCTTCGATGGCTTTTTTATCGGCTTCGAGCTTGCTCATGCGCACTTCTGCATTTTTGACGGTCTTGCGAAGTTCTGCGGTCGCCTGCCGTTGCTCGGCGCGTTCCTTGCGCGCCTGCTTGCGATTGTCGCGGCTATGCTCGCCGTCAGTGACCTGTTTGTTGGCTTGTCGCTGATTTCGTCTTGATGCCTGCAGTTCCGTTGCATACTCATCAAGTGTGCCCGCGTACGGACTGCAAGTGCCGTCGGCTACCAGCCACAGGCGTTCAGCCACCAGTTCGATCAGATGCGCATCGTGGCTGACCAGAATAACCGCGCCTTCAAACGCATTCAGCGCCTGCACAAGGGCTTCACGGGCATCGATATCCAGGTGGTTGGTCGGCTCGTCGAGCAAAAGGATGTTCGGCCTGCCGCAACTCATCAGCGAGAATAATAGGCGCGCTTTTTCCCCACCCGAAAGGTTTGATACTTTTGTATCTGCCTTGTCGGCGGAAAATCCAAATCGTCCCAGATGTCCCCGTACCTGACTTTCTTTCTTGTCGCCAAGTGCCCGGGCGATATGCAGGTATGGGGTTTCGTCCAGATGCAGTTCATCCGTCTGGTGCTGGGCAAAATAGCCGACTTCCAGTTTCGGTGCCTTGACGATTTGCCCGGATTGCTGCTTCAGGCGATTGCTGAGCAGTTTTACCAGTGTCGACTTGCCGTTCCCGTTGGCGCCGATCAGGGCGATACGATCATCGGGGTCAATGCGCAGATCAAGGTTCCGTAGCACCGGTTCACCGGGCGTGTAGCCGACGTTAACATCCTGAATGGCGATTAGCGGCGGCGGCAGCTCAATAGCCTCCGGGAACGAAAAGGTAATCGATTTGTCTTCTATCGCCGCCGCGATGGGCTGCATACGTTCCAGCATCTTCATGCGGCTTTGCGCCTGTTTGGCTTTCGTTGCCTTGGCACGGAAACGATCTACAAAGCTTTGAATTCGAGCCCGCTCGTCTTCCTGTTTTTCGCGCTGTTTCGATTCATGCATTAACCGCTCGCTGCGTGTGCGCTCGAAACGGTCGTAATTGCCGGCATAACGGGTCAGCTTAAGTTCCGCCAGATGCACGATGCCTTCAACGACTTCATTCAGGAAACGGCGGTCGTGTGATATCACCAGCAGCGTACCTGGCCAGGCCTTCAGGTAGGATTCAAGCCACAGCGCGGCCTCAAGATCGAGGTGGTTGGTCGGCTCGTCGAGAAGAAGGAAATCGGGGCGGGCAAACAAAACTGCTGCGAGGGCAACCCGCATGCGCCAACCGCCCGAGAAATCCGAACACGGTCGTTGCTGTGCTGCTTCATTGAAACCGAGACCGGCAAGTATTCGCGCTGCCCGTGCCGGAGCCCGGTCAGCATCAATGTCGACAAGCCTGTTATGGATTTCTGCAATCCGCATAGGCTCGACCGTGCTTTCAGCTTCCGCCAGCAGGGATGCCCGTTCCGTGTCAGCGGCCAGTACCGTGTCAATCAGGCTGCCCTTGCCTGCCGGGGCTTCCTGGGCAACTTCACCGACGCGCACACCCTTCTGCATCTGGATCGTGCCGCCATCCGCATGAACATCGCCGGTTATCAGGCGAAACAGGGTTGTTTTTCCGGTGCCGTTGCGACCGATAAGGCCTAATTTTTGCCCACGCTCAACGCTCAGGGATGCTCCCTCAAGCAGTACCCTTCCGGCGATGCGGTACGTGATGTCCTGAATGCTTAACATGGCGCGGGTCTTAGCATGCGTCCGGTTTCTGCAAAAGGAAGATTGCAGTATCGTTCCCAAAAAATGCCATTATCCGGATTTCAGCCGTAGCGGATTAATCTTTGACCGGACGCCATGAGCGGATGAGCTTTTTTGCCTCGTCGAGTTGCTCTGAATTGAGCTGAGCGGTAATGCGGGCCTTTTCGCGCACAAGATCAGCCCGTGTCGATGCCGGCCATGACCGTTCTGCCAGGGCGATCCACTTGTAGGCGATCACCGGGTCTGGGCTCAGGTCCTGGGTATTCATATACGCGGCAGACAGGCGGCGTTGTGCCGGTGCATACCCTGTTTCGGCGGCCTGCATCAGGTAGGTTAGCCCGATGCCGCGTTGTGCGATGTTGCCGTCCAGCATCAGGCGGGCCAGGTCGTATCTTGCCGGCGCATGGCCACGCGATGCGGCCCGTTGATACCAGTCCAGGGCCTTGTCCATGTCACGTGGCACGGCAATCCCTTGCTGATAGAGTTGCCCAAGGTCGTGCTCGGCCGGTGCAAAATTCCGGCTTGCGGCTTTCTGCAGCCAGGTAATGGCCAACGGATAATCGCGCCGGATGCCGTCGCCAAGCCGATAGATGTTGCCGAGTGTGTATGCCGCCATGGCAGAGCCGTGGTCGGCGGCATATTGATACCATGTCAGGGCTGATGCGATATCCTCGGGCGTGCCAAGCCCAAGCCTGTACGCGTTACCAAGATTATAAGCCGCTTCACCATGCCCTGATTCGGCAGCGCGGCGAAACCATCCGGCCGCCATCGCCGTATTGCGCGTCACGCCATCACCATTGAGATAAAGACTGCCGAGCGCAAAGGCGGCGTCCGTATCGCCTGCCCGGGCATCACTTTCAAGCAAGGGTATCGCCTGATCGATTTCCCCGTTTCGGTAATAATCCAGCCCCGCCGAAAACTGACGGGCCAGGCCTAGATCGGACAAATGGGCGATGCCGGGGACAGCAAGCCCGGCAATAACGAATGCGTAGCTGATCAGCTTCCGGTGGGACCGTGCAGGGGGTGTATCTGTACGCAGTGAAGGCCCTTTGGCATAAGTCCGGGCCGCATCATGAACGATCCGTTTGACATCATCGGCGCGTGCCGGCCAGTTAAACCCGATATCGACGGCGATGGCCGCCTGCGGTGTGTCGCCGAACAGGCGCTGAAACCGTGAAGATTTCCAGGCGACGATTTGCGCCCGTTTCAGATGAAACAGCAATCTGTCATGAATGTCGCCGATCCTGCTGCGGCGTGTCGTTGCCTGAATGTTTTTGATTTCGGCCCACCGCAAGGGCTCGGCAAGAATATGCGGCAGTTCGACACCATCCGGTGTTATGCGGATCAGTGGTTCCGAAAAAACCAGTTTTACGATGCTCAATGCCATTGCGCCAGAGGACAGGGCAGCCAGTGCCATCCACCCCGGTTCGCCGAGGAAAACAAGCAAGTCACGACGCAGGGCAATCAGCACGATTGATGACAGTCCAAAAAGGGCGGAGACGGCAATTGCCGGCAGTTGTCGCGGGCGAATGGTTGTCAGCGGACGCAATTGGCGATCATGGTGCATGGTGAGGGAAAATATATCATGCCTGGTGCCTGGTTACAGATGATGTGTGACATATCAGGAGGGGGTCACGATAACCACGCTGCAACACCTTGCTCCGTAAGGGATTGAGGATTTTAGCAATCAGGCGCTAAGCTGGGGTTGAATATGATTTTAGGGGATGCGGCAACATGATGATCCTGGTTGGGCAACTCGATTCGCCGTTTGTAAGGCGTGTCGCCGCTACGATGAGTTATTATGAAATGCCGTTCGACAGGCACGTTTTGTCTGTTTTCAGTGACCGTGACGAGGTCGCGCACCTCAATCCGCTTGGGAAGGTGCCTGCGTTGATCATTGATGACGGTGAAACCCTGATCGATAGCGCGATGATCCTTGATTATCTTGATGAATGTGCCGGTGATGATCGTCGGTTGACGCCGGCCAGCGGGGCTGCGCGAAGACATGTGCTCAGGCTGGCAACGGTTGCCATGGGGATTGCCGAACGCGCGGTGCAACTTCGCATAGAAACCGTGCGCCGACCGGCACATTTGCAGAGTAAGGAGTTCATAGAAGGATATCGACGGTCGATCCGTGACAGCCTGGATTTCCTTGAGCGGGAGGCACAGGAACCCTGGATCACGGGAGCCAAACTCAGTCAGGCAGACTTTTCCGCAACGGCCGCCCTGACGCACCTGTCGGGCAAGATTGATACGTTCTCGGATTTGCAGGCGTGGCCGAAACTCGCCGCGTTGAGAGAAGGAGGAGAAGCACTGCACGCGTTCAGGAGCAATCCATTTATGGAAGGCTAATAAAGCGGGTTTCGAGACCGCCCTCGAACGTGTAATGTCTGCCCCCATGAGCGAAGTCATTACAGATACAGAAACCCTGCGCGCGTTCTGCTTGTCCCTTGTTGATGAGTCCTATGTGACCGTCGATACGGAATTCATTCGTGAAAGCACGTTCTGGCCGGAATTATGCCTGGTCCAGATCGCCGGTACCGAACAGGCCATGGGGATTGACGCACTGGCCCCCGGGATCGATTTAAAACCGCTGTTCGATTTGATGGCAAATACATCGGTCCTCAAGGTTTTCCATGCCGCCAGGCAGGATCTCGAGATTTTCCTGCATCTTTCCGGTACTTTGCCGCGCCCGATTTTTGATACGCAGGTAGCGGCCATGGTCTGCGGGTTTGGCGATTCCGTGGGTTATGAAAACCTCATCAGTAAACTGACCAATGCATCAATCGACAAGGGCTCGCGATTTACCGATTGGAAGTTGCGCCCCTTAAGCGACAAACAAATCAAGTACGCGCTCGCCGATGTGACACACCTCAGACCCGCCTACGAGATTCTGGCCGGCAAACTTGCCATGTCTGGACGGCAGTCATGGGTGACGGCCGAGATGACCATTCTTGAAGACCCGAAGACCTATCTGGTTGACCCCGACGAAGCCTATGAGCGGATCAAAACCCGCGGTGCCAAGGGTCGCCAGCTTTCCGTATTGCGTGCTGTGGCTGCGTGGCGTGAGCGGGAGGCGCAAAACCGCAACATCCCGCGAAATCGGGTGCTTCGCGATGAAGCCTTGCTGGAGATTTCACACCGGATACCGAAAACCGTCGATGATCTGGCTAAAACCCGGGGCCTGGGCCGGCGGCTTGCCGAAGGATCATCGGGCAGTTCGTTGCTGAAAGCCATTCATGAAGGTGCGGACGCGCCAAAATCGTCGTGGCCAAGCCCGCCGGCCAAACTGGACCTGCCGCCATGGACGGCGGCGGCGGCGGACTTGCTCAAGGTTTTATTGAAAATGAAATGTGCGGATGCGGATGTTGCGACAAAGCTGGTGGCGAGTGCTGCCGATATTGAGTTGATTGCAGCGTTCGGCGAGAAAGCCGATGTTCCGGCGATTAAAGGCTGGCGATACAGCGTTTTTGGCGAGGATGCTTTACGTCTCAGACGCGGTGAAATCGCACTGCAACTGGATGGTGAACGTGTCGCCATCGTTGAGCAATCTCAATCAGAAGCCGCCGCAGATTAACTCCTGGATATAGAACCGCGTAAGCCGAGGCTTTTACAGAGACCGCGAAATCGCCGGTTGACGGTTTCTGACTGAAACACGCGACTATAGCCAGGTAAATGTAAAATCAGTTTATTGTCGGCTCGCTCAAGGCTGGTCAGGGACAATAGTCCCGGCGCTGAACCGGAAAGGGTATGTGCCAATCTGATGGCGCGCCCGATGCCGTCCACTTTTGCAAGCAGGTCCGGGTCCAGCAAGGCACGCACGTCATTCACAACCTTGGCATTGGAATCGCCATTGTAACGGACAAACACCGTTGCTGCGATGAACACACGGTCGGCGTGTGAAAGACCGGCAAAAGGCAATCTCAGCGCCCGGTAGAATGAATGTTCAGCGCGGTAATCGGGGTGTTCATTCCAGCCGATATCCGACAACAGACAAGCCGCCAGAATGCGCCGGCGATCTTCGTCCCCGGAAGACGGGAACAGTGGGCTGACCCAGTTGGCCACTTCGGCGCCGTTCAGTGAAAAACGACCGGTCCGTTCTGCCAGCGTTTCAGCGCCGGCAATCAGCGGGTCCTGATGGCGCATTTCCTCCGGCAGATGCTGCAGCATCTGGCCTTCACGCATGCCGAAACCGGAAAAAACGACTTCCGACGGTTTGGCTATTTCAATCAGACTGCCCAGCACTTCGGTCGCATAGGGAATACTTTTTACCCTGGACGGCGAAAGAGGGGATATCCTGGTCAGCGAACTGCGGCTCAGGCCGGCCATCAGTCGTGCCAGGCCCAGCGCGTCGTCAGCGCGAATGGTGAAATTATCGACGACGTGCAGGGGATAATTGGTCTGCTCGATAAATATCCGGGCAATGGCCCGCATGATACCGCCTGTCAGATAGAGATTCTTGCCCTCGGATTGGCGCAGCCAGTCGGATTTGGCGAAATGATCAGCAATTATCGTATGGGCCTTGTCGATATTGCCATCGGCCATTTCCTGCAGCCGCAAATGGCCGAGAGGCAGGGTGCAGTAAGACATGCACTGCCCTCGCTCAAGACCCACCAGATCCAGTGAGCCGCCACCCAGATCGCCCAGTATGCCATCTGCTTTCGGAACCCCGACAACCAGACCAAGCGCGGAAAGTTCTGCTTCCTCAGAGCCGGACAGGATGCAGACATCAATACCGAATTCGGTTTCGATCATTTTTGCGAAGGCCGGTCCGTCACTGGCATCGCGTACTGCAGCGGTCGCGACCAGATCCAGTTTCTCAACGCCCATTGCAACGGACAGGCGCACAAAGCGGCGAAGTGAATTGAGGGCTTTCTTCACACCCGCTGGTGAGAGCCTGCCTGTTCTGGACATGCCTTCGACCAGGCGGCATTCGGCCTTTTCATTGAACATCGGTACCGGCATGCGCTCAGGCACATCATAAACCACGAGCCTGACGGTATTCGATCCGATATCAACAATCCCGATTCGACCGGAAACAGTGATTAAATCCGTGGGCAGGCGTAATGCTTTTTCGATCACGCAGTGATCCTAAATGCTGTATCTGGACGACAATGCTCTGGAAAATTAACCGGCTGGTGGTGTTTTGGCATTACCGTCCCGGGTTGCAAATTCCTGCCCGACGTTAAGCGCTGAACCGCGGCCGGACAAGCTCGGGTTGGTCATAAAATATTCCTGCGCCGATAATCCCTCACCGGTAGCTACGCGACGAAATGAACCATCGGGCTGCATGATCCAGCTTTGTGCCTGATCGCGCAGATTGGCAATCAGGATCTCTTCGACAACCTGCTTGTGTACGGTGGGGTTCTCGATCGGCACCAGGGTTTCGACACGGCGGTTTAGGTTTCTTGGCATCAGATCCGCCGATGCGATATAGACCTTGGCAGCGGGGGACGGCATCTCCATACCGTTAGCAAAGCAGTATATACGCGAATGCTCAAGAAATCGGCCGATAATGCTTTTGACGCGGATATTTTCGCTGAGGCCCTTGACGCCCGGGCGCAGACAGCAAATCCCTCGAATGATGAAGTCAATCTTCACGCCGGCACGGGATGCGTCATAGAATTTTTCGATCAATTCAGGATCGACAAGGGAATTCATTTTCATCCAGATTGCCGCCGGTTTACCGGCCCTGGCGTTGTTGATTTCGACGTCGATCAGTTTGTTCAGGGTGCCGCGAAGCGTCAGAGGCGAGAAGGCCAGCTTCTCCATCTCAGCCGGTTGCGCGTACCCGGTCATGTAATTCAATAATCGGGCCGCATCCCGACACAAGGCCGGATCGCAGGTAAAGAATGAAAGGTCTGTATAAATCTTGGCGGTGATCGGATGGTAGTTACCGGTCCCGAAATGCACATATGATTTAAGGGTCTTGCCTTCACGTCGGACGATCAGGTTGACCTTGGCATGAATTTTCTTGTCAACAAACCCATAGACAACCTGGGCGCCGGCACGTTCCAGATCGCGGGCCCAGCGGATATTTGCCTCTTCATCAAAGCGTGCTTTTAATTCGACCATCGCCGTTACCGATTTGCCGGCCTCGGCCGCTTCAATCAGGGCGGCAACAATCGGAGAATCGTTCGAAGTCCGGTACAGTGTCTGCTTGATCGCGACGACATCCGGGTCGCGGGCGGCCTGACGGACGAACTGAACGACAACGTCAAAGCTTTCATATGGATGATGGACAATGATGTCCTTTTTTGAGATCGCCGCAAATACATCGCCGCCGAAATCCCGGATACGTTCCGGAAAGCGGGCGTTGAACGGCGTGAACAGCAGATCCGGCCGCTCGCTCAGGATCAGTTGTTTCGTATCGGCGAGGCCGAGCGGCCCTTCCATCGGCATGGCGACACCGGATTCAGCGCCCATTTCACCGATGATCATATCCTGCAACTGTTTCGGCATATCGGCGTTGAATGTGAGGCGGATCACAGACCCGCGACGACGGCGCTTGAGGGCGCTTTCGAAGGTTCTGACCAGATCTTCCGCTTCTTCGTCAATTTCCATTTCGCTGTCGCGAATGACCCGGAATGCACCGTTTTCGACAACCGAGAAATCCGGAAAAAATTTATCGATGAACAGCAGGACCCAGTCTTCCAGTGCCAAAAATCGTATCGCCGGTCCAGGCAGACGAACATACCGTTCGAGCTGCGAAGGAATAGGCAGCAGGGCGCGGAGATTCTCATCAAAATCCCGATGCTCCAGCAGGATCACCAGTGAAAAGCCAAAATTCGGAATGAACGGGAAGGGGTGTGCCGGATCGACGGCAAGCGGTGTCAGAACCGGAAAGACATGCTCCATGAATTGCTGCTCGAGCCAGACGAGATCACTTTTGGAGACTTCATCACGGTTCAGGACAAAAATGTCCCTGGTCCGCAATTCCTTCCGCAATCGCCCCCAGATGGCGTGCTGTTCATGCATCACGGCCTGGGCCTGTTGCTGAATTGCCTCGATCTGCTGCGTCGGTGACAACCCGTCATCGCTGCCCTGCGTCACGCCGGCCCTGATCTGGCCGCGGATACCGGCAACGCGGACCATGAAAAATTCATCCAGGTTGGCGGCGGAAATCGATAGGAACCTTAGCCGCTCAAGGAGAGGATGTGCCTTGTTCTCGGCTTCTTCCAGCACGCGCGTGTTGAATGTCAGCCACGAGAGTTCCCGGTTCAAAAGGTGCGTTTGATCATCAGGTGCCATCACAGTTTTAACCACGCTCGACGAATCAGGCACCTTCGTGGCGTCGATATCGGCAGCTTGTTCGGATACGGTAATCTCGTCCATGGTCAAAACCGTTAAAATGCCTAAGATCGGTGATGATACCAGCCTTGATCAGGCCCTGTCACTGAGCGGAAATGTGACAGTTTTGTAACGTTTTTATACCATTATCTGCGGTTGGCCGAGGCTATAGCCATGTTCCAGGGCGCAAACTGGCAGAAGAGGAACTGAAAATGCGACAACGGCATCGGATAATACGCCTGATGCGCCGATTGAAGTCCCGAACACCGATCTTTGCTCCGGCACTGATTTCAGCAATGATCCTTTTTGGCGCACCGGCGCAGGCAAACATCACTCTGGCGGAATACATGGCGCTTCGGGCCGAAGCGCATACAGGGAACAAGGGTGCCGAGGCCCGCTGGCGCTATTACATCATCGGACTGATGGACGGTATTCAGGCGGTGCAGGCACCAGCAGCGTCGGCCGGCAGCAAGCTGCATTTCTGCATGCCCGATACGCTGCCGGTCTCGCCGAAATTCCTTGATGAATTCCTGCAGGAGGCCATCGGCCGTCTGAGCGCGAAAGGCCAGCTAAACAAGCGAGTCGGGCAGCCGATGGCGGTACTTGTCGCGGTTGAGCTTAAAGTTGCGTTCCCCTGCGAATAGGCGGCCTTACAGTGTGCCTGGGTAGTTGCCGCCATCGATCAGGCAGTTCTGACCGGTGATATAACCAGCCTGCCGGGAACACAGAAACGCGCAATATTCACCAAATTCAGCCGGATCGCCGAGCCGCCCTGCGGGAATGCTGGCAGCGCGCCGCTTGGCCATTTCCTCAATCGAGACGCCTTCCTTTTCAGCGTGAACCTTGAAATTGGAGGTCAGCCGATCCGTATAAAATGCGCCTGGCAACAGGCCGTTGATGGTGACGTTGCTGGCGACGGTCTTGCGCGCCAGTCCGGCGATGAAGCCGGTCAGACCAGCCCGGGCACCATTGGAAAGGCCGAGGATGTCGATCGGCGCCTTGACCGAGCTCGAGGTGATGTTAACGACGCGTCCGAATTTCCGTTCGATCATGCCGTCCACAGTTGCCTTGATCAGGAAAATCGGCGTCAGCATGTTGGCATCGACGGCCTTGATCCATTCATCGCGGTCCCAGTCACGGAAATCTCCCGGCGGCGGGCCGCCCGCGTTATTGATCAGGATATCGGGTGAGGGGCACGCTTTGAGAACCGCTGCCCGGCCGGCTTCGGATGTGATGTCGCAGGCAATGGCCTGAACCTTGCCGCCGCCGATTGCGCGCAATTCGTCAGCGGTTGTGTTCAGGGTTTCCTCCGTTCGTGCGCAGATGGTGACATCGACGCCTTCCCGCACCAGTGACGTGGCGCACGCTTTGCCGAGCCCTTTTGAAGCCGCGCAGACGATGGCTTTCTTGCCGACGATTCCCAAATCCATTCGATCCTCCCGTTGCAGATTTAAATTTGTGACCACTCTATGGCGACAAAACGCCCGGTCAAGCGGGGCTTTTGCTGCGTCATTTTATTGTCACTTGAGTTTGCATGTAGTGAAGCGAAAGTCGTTTTACATCAACTGTGAGAGTAACAGTGTGCGTATAGCCATTGCCACCGATGCCTGGTACCCGCAACCGAACGGGGTGGTACGCGTTGTCGGCACGGTCAGGGACAAACTGGTATCGCGAGGCCACGACGTTCTGGTCATGTCGCCGGATCAGTTTCGCACCATTCCATGCCCGACCTATTCAGAAATCAGGCTAGCCCTGCTGCCGTCCCGCAAGGTTGCCCGTTGGCTCAGCGAGGCCAGACCGGACGCGGTCCATATTGCCACCGAAGGCCCGATAGGCAGTGCCGCCAGAAGGTTCTGCATCAAGCACGGCTGGCCGTTCTCGACGGCATTCCATACCAAATTTCCGGAATATGTGAAGGCAAGGACCGGTTTGCCGCTCGACTGGCTGTATGGCGGGGCACGGAAATTTCATGCCGCGTCCGGTTCTGTGATGATACCGGCCCCGGCAGTTTACCGTGAACTGGAAGGCAGGGGATTCGGCAATCTCAGGCTTTGGTCGCATGGCGTTGATACGGATGTCTTCAAGCCGATGGCCAAAGATTATCTGAATTTGCCGCGGCCGATCTTCATGTTTGTCGGTCGGGTGACGGTCGACAAGAATTTACCGGCTTTTCTGGAATGTGACCTGCCCGGTTCCAGGGTCGTGGTCGGTAGCGGTCCGGCCCGGGAACAACTGATGAAACGCTACCCGGAAACACCGTTCCTTATGGCCATGGATGATGCGGAACTGGTGCGCTATTACAATGCAGCGGACGCGTTTGTATTTCCGTCCAGAACCGACACATTCGGACTGGTGATGCTGGAAGCGCTGGCGTGCGGTGTGCCGGTTGCGGCTTTTCCGGTCACTGGACCATTGGATGTGATCGGCGTTAAAGGGCCGGGTGTGCTTGACGAGGATCTGGCCCGTGCTGCGATACAGGCACTCGACATCTCGCCTGAATTCTGTCGCCAATGGGCGCTCGGATTTTCCTGGGATCAGGTGACAGATCAGTTTCTCGACTATCTGCAACCGCTTACGCCTGATGCTGCTGCACTTCTTGGGGTTGAAGAACCGCGCGTGCAAGCGGCACAGTGACCCGCCGCTTGTCCTCGAGCGCTTTTTTATCTGCCAATGCAACAAAATCCTGCAGCGCTGCGAAGGACCTTTCGATTCTGGGTACCACGTAATCCAGCACGGCATGATCGATGACGATCTGGCGATCAGCAAATAATTTGACCAGAATAGCCGCCAGAAGCGCATCGTCGGGCCCGGATATCTCAATGGAAGAAGCCGTGCGGAGTCTGGACGACAGGTCCGCCAGCTTGATGGGCCAGCGCGAAGCCGGCGTTCTGGCCGTTAACAGCAGGGCAATACCGCGTTCCCTGGCCTGATTATACAGATGAAACAGTGCTTCTTCGGCGGTTGCGTCACCAGCCAGTTCATCGGCATTTTCAATGATTACCGCCACGGCATCCGGTATGATCGGTGCCGCATTGTCGCGTAACATACGGGACGGCAACTCAACGGCGTTTACTTTCGCCATAAAGACGCGCGCAAGGTGTGTTTTGCCGGCACCGGATTGTCCCGAGATCACCAGAACCTGGGCCGGCCAATCTGGAAACCGGTCGATCCATGATACCGCATCGGCGTTGCAGGGGGCGATGAGGAAATCCTCTTCGCCGAGTGCCGGCCTGTGCTCCAGATCGAAAACGAGCTGTTTGGGGCTCACTTCTCCTCCCGGTTTTCGCCGTTTTTGGTTAGATACAGGTCGCTCTCGAGATATTGCTCAAGCGCGAAACGAACCAGCACACCGCTGACGGCGGCAACGGGAAGTGCGATAAGTACGCCGGTCAATCCGAACAGCGAACCACCGGCCAACATTGCGAAGATGACCCAGATTGGCGACAGACCGACACGACCGCCAACAAGTTTGGGGGTGAGGAAATAGCTTTCCAGAGTCTGCCCGATCAGAAAAACCGCAGCGACGATCAGAATTGAGACCCAGTCGCTTTGAAACTGGGCGATGGCGAGACCGACACCGATCAGGAAGCTGACCGCAGCGCCGATAAAGGGAATGATGGCCAGCATGCCGGCGGCGATGCCGATCAGCAGTCCCGCTTTCAGGCCGGCCAAGCTCAACCCAACGGCATAGATAACGGCCAGGACGAGGCAGACGCTGGCCTGGCCGCGAACAAAGCCAGCCAGCGTTTGATCTATTTTACGGACCTGATCGCGGATCGTGTCGGCAGACTGACGCGGCAGCCAGCCATCGACTTTTTCGACGATCTCATCCCAGTCCCGCAAAAGATAGAACGCGACAAGCGGCGTGATCAGGATCAGGGACAGCAGGTTCAGAACGGCAAGGCCGCCGCTCCAGATACGGGCGATGACCGATGAAAGCCATTTGAAACCGGTGCCGGCGTATTCGCCTGCTGCTTCCTTCAGGTTGTTGACGGCTTCGGCAGTGAAGTCGGCGCGGATTTGCTCCATCAGCGGTGCCAGCAGCGCCTGCATACGGTCGATCATTGCCGGAATCAATTTGATTGCAGCGGCAATCTGGTTTTGCAGCAGCGGAAAGATCAGTACGATGATGCCGCAGACGGTAATAAAAAAGCCGAGCAGGATTAAGGCTGTTGCTGTCGGGCGCGACATGCCCATGCGCTCCAGGCGATCGACAACCGGATCGAAGAAATAGGCTATGGTGATGCCGACGACAAACGGCATCAGAACATCGCTCAGCAGGTGCAGAAGTAACCCTGCGGTAATCAGGGCTGCCAGCCAGACAAGAATACGTTGTTCACGGCTCACGGCTTATCCTCACCTTGATCAAGCTTCGATGCATGTTCGAATTCATGCGCACGATGAGTCCAGATGTATACGTATGCCGCGCCGGATGCCAGCGTCGTCAACAACGCCGCATAACTGAGCAAGGTTATGACGCCCTCCTGATGCAAGGCAAATGCCGTCGGCGTCATGGCGCAGAGGATCAGCAACAATTGAACGACCGTGTTTACTTTGCTGATTTTCAGGGGTTCCATGCTTAAATCCCCTGTCAGCTTGTCGAACAACAGGGCACCGCCGACAATCAGGGCGTCACGGGACACGACGGTAATGACGAGCCAGACAGGCAACAGTCCCTTGCTGCCAAGCACGATGTAGGCTGTTACCAGCAGAACCTTGTCGGCAAGCGGGTCCAGATAGGCACCGAGATTGGTCTGCATCTCGAATTTCTTGGCAATAATGCCGTCAACGGCATCGCTGATCGCTGCGGCCAGAAACAGCCAGAAGGCCGCCCCGATCATATCCATAAGCACAAGCCAGACAAAAACCGGGACCGACAGCAGCCGGGTCAGCGTGATGGCGTTGGCAATATTCATCGGTTTGCAAGCGGCTGCGGATCAGGTTTTCGGTGGCTGAAATACGCCGATGGGCATAACAATCCATTCGCCGCTTTCCTGCAGCATAGACAGATTTGCCTGCTCAAGGGCAGTTGATAACTGGTCGGCTTCACCGACATAGTGGACGTTGACGCGAACCTGATCGCGCGACATCAGAACGATTTCCGCTTGCCGTATGATGCCGACCCTGGCCAGTTGGCCGCGGATCGCCAGCCAGTCTTTCAAACCCGTAATCGGCACGGTAACGGCCATTATACCGGTGCCGGACTGTGAGATAAGGTTGCGTATTTTCCACAGGTTTTCAATGCGACGGACGGTTGCGTCGGTTACCCGCTTCATCATGGCATCAAGGGATTCCTGTTCACTCTGAACATAGGATCTGGATCTGGCTTCAACCGGAATCGGGTCGCCCGGGCGTGACAGGGTCACCGTCGACATCTGCCGACCGGTTGATGAGTCAATGGTCAGATTGTTGTGCGCAACAACGGCGCCGACGGCCGAATAGCGCTCGGCAATGACGCCCAGACGATTGACGTCGCCGGCCAAGGCCTCGGCAACGCCGACGGTGGAAATGTCTGTCAGATCACCAATCGGCACGACCAGCGGCACCAGTCCGGTTGGCATGTCACGGGTGCTCCAGGACTGGCGCCATGGGTTAGGCTCGTCCCACAGGACCAGATCAGCACCAACTTCGTAGACGGGCAGCACCACCATCGGTTTGGAGGGGGTTTCCGCGAAGGGAACATTATAGGAGCGCAACAGATTGCGGATGGCATCCGGTTTAAAACGATAATCCAGCCTGGCAATATAGCGGACGCTTGACGCTTTTTCGCGGGCGACGGAAAAATCACGCACATAGGAGGCTATGTCGTTGTTGGATAGCTCAGGAATCCGTTCATTGTCCTCGCTGAGGGTCAATCTGGCGATCAAGGCATAGAATGCCCGCTTTTCTGCCTGTGCCAGGGCCTGCTGGCGGGCATCGGAGGCGGTCTGTGCCTTGACGTCGACGCCGATATTCTTGACTTCAAAGGCATTGGCCAGGGCATTTTGCGCTGGTAAGCCGAGGGCGACGACGATAAACAGCGCACCCAATGAGCGTGGAGGGGAGAACAGGGCCGGAAAAAATGCTGATCGCATGGGGCTTTATCTCTCTGAATGACAGGGCTGCTTTGACCCCGATGTGACTTGTTGTCTAAGGGGCCTGCGCGTAATTTAGCATATCAGCGCCAAGGAGAAAGACCATTACCAAGCCGACCGACACAATCAGTGGAAAAGAAGCTCCGGGGTTGAGCTACAAGGATGCCGGCGTCGATATTGATGCGGGCAACGAGCTTGTCCGGCGTATCGGACCGTTAGCTGCCAAAACGGCACGGACCGGGGTGGTCTCGGATCTCGGTGGATTCGGTGCCTTGTTCGATGTTGCAAAGGCCGGATACAAGGATCCGATACTGGTTTCCGGGACGGACGGTGTCGGTACCAAGCTTATTTTAGCTATTGAAAGCGGCCATCACGACACGGTCGGCATTGATCTGGTTGCCATGTGCGCCAACGATCTGGTGGTGCAGGGGGCTGAGCCGTTGTTTTTTCTGGATTATTTTGCTTCCGGTAAACTTGACGTCGGGGTTGCTGCGGCAGTTGTCGGTGGTATCGCCGAAGGGTGCCTGCAGGCCGGTGCCGCCCTGATTGGTGGCGAAACCGCCGAAATGCCGGGGATGTATGGCGATGGTCATTATGATCTGGCGGGTTTCTGCGTCGGTGCGGTTGAGCGTGCCGATATCCTGCCCAGACCGGATGTTGCCGTCGGCGATGTCATACTGGGTCTGATGTCAAGTGGCGTGCATTCAAACGGGTTCTCGCTGGTACGCAAGGTCGTCGCCCGGGCCGGACTGGACTGGCATGCGCCGTCACCGTTCGCTGAGGGGAAATCCGTTGCTGAGGGGTTCCTGACGCCGACCCGCATGTATGTGAAACCTTGTCTGAGTGCGATCAAGGCCGGTGGCGTCAAGGCGCTGGCGCATATCACCGGAGGCGGGATCGTGGAAAACCTGCCGCGTGTGCTGCCGATGGGTATGGGGGCGACAATTGATGCTGCCGCGTGGCCGGGATTGTCGGTCTTCTCCTGGTTGAAAAAAACCGGGAACATCGAAAATGAAGAGATGTTTCGTGCTTTTAATGCCGGAATCGGCATGGTTGTCGTTGCCGCACCAAAGGATGCTGAGGCTGTGGCCGAGGCGTTGCGTGCTGCCGGCGAGGAGGTTTACGTCATCGGCAAGATTACGGCCTCAGATGCAACAGAGCCGGTTATTGTTGAAAACGGAAATGCGCTATGGCGCGGTTGAAGATCGCCATTCTGGTGTCCGGTCGCGGATCGAACATGCAGGCGATCCTCGACGCCGCCGCCGCAAACGACTACCCGGCTGAAGTTGCTGTTGTGATTTCAAATATTGAGGGTGCACCGGCGCTTGAACGGGCTAAAGCAGCCGGCATTAAAATTGCGACGATCCCGCATGGCGACTTTGCCGACCGTGAAAGCTTCGATTGTCGCGTTACCGCCGAAATCAGGGCCGCCGGTTGTGAGCTTGTTGTGCTGGCCGGGTTCATGCGGTTGTTGAGTGAGAAATTCTGCACAGAGTGGCGGGATCGGCTGATCAATATTCATCCGTCCCTGTTACCGTCGTTCAAGGGCCTTGATGTGCATGAGCGGATGATAGCGTCAGGCGTCCGTTTCGGAGGATGCACAGTGCATTACGTCCGCTTTGAGATGGATACCGGTCCGATTATCGTGCAAGCAGCGGTGCCGGTGCATCCGGACGATGACGCCGGAAAACTGGCAGCCAGGATTCTTGAGCAGGAACACATCATCTATCCGCTCGCCGTAAAATGGATTGCCGAAGACCGGGTCAGGATCACCGGTGAAACGACACGGATTTCCGGTGCCACGGCACCTGATGGTGCGTTGATCAATTTCCAGATGTGACGGCAAAAAACCCCGCTCAATAAGCGGGGTTTTTCAATCGTGTCAGGGCCGAGTGTCTGCTGTTTAGCCGACGATTTCTGTTGCCGAGAAGAAAAAAGAAATTTCGATAGCGGCATTTTCTGCCGAATCGGAGCCGTGAACCGAGTTGGCTTCGACGTTCTCGGCGAAATCCTTGCGGATCGTGCCTTCGTCCGCGTTTGCGGGATTGGTTGCACCCATGATTTCACGGTTTTTGGCGACGGCGCCTTCGCCTTCGAGAACCTGTGCGACGACCGGCCCGGAAGTCATGAAATCGCAGAGATCACTGAAGAAGGAGCGTTCCTTATGCACGCCGTAGAATGCTTCGGCCTGTGCACGGGTCAGCTGGATGCGCTTCTGTGCGATAATGCGTAAACCGTTCTCTTCAAAACGGGCGTTGATCTTGCCCGTCAGATTGCGGCGGGTGGCGTCTGGTTTAATGATCGAGAGTGTCCGCTCTACGGCCATGTCTCGCTCCTAATGTTGTTGCGGTTAAAGGTACAAACAAAAACACCGATAAAAATCGGCCTGCTAAAAAAGAAAGCCCCTCAAGCAGGAGCGGGCGGGTTATAACGGTCTGCTGACGGGGTGGCAACCCCATAAAGTGAATTCAACTTTAGCTCGACGAGAGGCATTCAATGATCATCGACCATCGTACCTACACCATAGCGCACGGACGAAATAAGGAATATCTGGCACTCTTCGAAGCCGAGGGTTTGCCTGTGCAAATGAAGCATCTCGGCAACCTGATCGGCTATTTCACGACAGCGGTCGGCCCGGTCAACGAAGTTGTGCATCTCTGGGGATATCAGGACCTGGCCGATATGGAACGCCGCCGAAAAGCCCGTGACGCCGATCCGGCTTGGGCGGAATACAAGCGGAAATCAGCCGGTATGCTGACCGATCAGCGTAACAAGTTACTTTCTCCGGCAAGTTTTTCGCCGTTGAAGTGACTGTTATTACCCTCTGAGACGCTCCAGGTCGTCGCCGTATCCTGCGGCGTCGACGCGGACGTCGATGAGTTTACGTCCTGACTTTTTGAGGGCGGTCTGGAGCTGATCCGGATCGTCGGCCCGCTCGCCATGCCAGCCGTATGCTCTGGCGATGGCGGCGAAGTCATGTTCCGGATAGCGAACGCCGAGAGATTTTCTTTGCTGGCGTTGCTGTTTGATATCGATCAGGGAAAGCGCGCTGTCGTTTATGACGCAAACGGTCAGATCGAGATCGTGCTCGCGGGCCGTTGCCAACTCACCGATGCACATGGCGAGGCCGCCGTCACCGGTTACGGCCACGACAGGTGTTTCCTTGTCCGTCAGCGCAGAGGCGATTGCTGCCGGCAGGGCATACCCCATGGTTGACAAGCCATTCGATTTCAGAATGCCGAACGGTCGGGTTGCCGGCCAGCGACCGATGGTCGCAAACATATGCGCACCCGCATCAACGGCAATCCGCGTGCCGTGATCAAGCTCTGCGCTGAGGATGTCGACGGCGGTGGCGGTATTGAATCCGCCCGGTTGCGGTCTGTAGATGTCATGGATGACGGCCTTGAGTTGATCGAGATCCTGTGCGGGCCATGCCTTGGTATCGCACTGCGCCGTCAATTGTTCGAGCATGGCCTCCAGCGATCCGGTCAGTCTGAAATCGAGCGGCACGCGCGGATTTTCAGGCGCGCCCTCGTTCAGCAACAGAAATGGTGGGCAGGCTTCAGGCCAGGTGCCCGGAATAAACTCGATGGGATCAAAGCCGATGCCGATAATCAGATCCGCCTGTTTCAATACCGGCATCTCACCGGTGGCACCTGTAATCGTGCCGACGAATCCCGACCACTCAGCGGAAACCACACCGCCCGCCTTGTAAGTCGTCATGACGGCGGCCCCCAGCTTTTCGGCGAAGGCGCGGGTTTTGCCCGCATGGCGGCGTGCTTCAAGTCCGACAATGATGATTGGCCGTTCGCTACCGGCAATCATGGCGCGGGCGGAATCAATATCTGCAACAGAGGGCATCGGCGATTGCGGAAGACGACTGCCGGGTGGTGAATGACGGCTTACCGTGGCGGCCGCGTCGCCGGCCGTCATTTCCACCATGACAGGGCCTTCCGGCGCCGTGACGGCTGTCGTCAGCAGGCGGTCCAGGGTCGCCGCGCCCGTTTCTCCCTGCAGACGGGCGGTGCCTCGGGTGATGGGGGCGAACAATGCCTGCTGATTGAAGTGCTGATGCAGGCTGGATGCCGGGCCATCGATAAACAGCACCATCTGGGAGCGTTCCAGACTGGCATACGCAACACCGTTGGTGGCACTCGATGCGCCGGGACCGACGCCGACCAGAGCTGCGCCGGGCGCACCGGTCAGTTCTCCGGTGACGGCAGCCATGATCGTCGCCGCCGCTTCCGTGCGGGTCAGGATAAAAGGAATATCCAGTTTTGCTGCGGCATCAATCAGATCAAGGCTGGAGCCGCCGCCGGGAATGCCGAATATCCGTTCAACCTTATGCGCCCTCAGCACGCCGGCAATTTCGTCTGCCAGAGTTGCCATCAGATGTTACCAAACTTTTTCATCGCTTCGGAAAATCGCATGCCGCCCCGAATTGCATCGGCGGCTTTATTGTCTTCGCGGGTAAAGGCTTCGGCCAATTCGATAACCTCTCCGACCGAAGCGGCCGGAACAGATAAAATCCCGGTATCATCGGCGACAATCCAGTCGCCCGGATTGATGATGACATCGTCGACGACAATGGTTGTGCCGATGTCGGCAACTTTCAGTCGGCAGCGACCCGTGGTCGGGATCAGGTGTCGGGAAAAAACAGAAAACCCGGCTTCGACTGTTTCATCGGCATCGCGCGCACCGCCATCAATGGCGATTCCGGCGATGCCCTTGACGCTGGCTGCCAGCGACGCCATACCACCCCATGTTGAATACGGCACGCTGTCTGCGGCGACGACGATGACATCACCGGCTTCGGCGGCGTCAATCATCGCGCCGACACGGAAATCTTCGGATTCAAAAGTGCCGAACGGTCCGCTTTCCTCGCGGACTGTTACCGCAGGTCCGGCAAAGCACATGCCGGCCCGGACAGGCTTCAGATTGACCATTGTGCAGTTCATGCAGCCGACGCGATCCAGCGCATTGGCGATGGTAGACGTTGCGAGCATTTTCAGCCTGTCGGCGTGCCCCGCGCTATTCTGGTCCATTCCACGTTCCTTATTGAGATTGCGCTACAGGAATACTAACGACCAATCGACTGCCGACAAGTGCCGTCCTTGTGCATTCAGCCCTGATCTGAGCGGTCGTTAGCCATGCACATTAAACATGGCAGATGGAGGGGCGGGCAGGGTAGGCTCGGCCTGACGAGGGGGAAACATGCGCCGAACCTATGTGCCGCTATGGCTTGATGCTGCTTCCAGACCCAGTGCCGGTGCATTTATTGCACTGTTTTCGATAGAGGCGTGGTCCAGGACAATTCTGATTACACTGATCCCGCTTCAGGCGCTCAAGCTGCTCGGCGATGCGCAGTCCGTCAGCCTTGTTTACTTCATCGTGTCTATTTTTGGTCTGATTTCGACGATGGTGATCCCCGTCGTGGTCCATAAAATCAGAAGACGATGGGCATTTACCCTGGGCGGCGTATTAATGCTGACGGCGCTTGCATGCTATGCGTCAGGGGACCCGATGTTGTTTCCGATTGCGCTGGGCTGTCAGGTTGTGGCAACGGCTTTCCTCGAAATTGTCATGAACCTTTTTGTGCTTGATCACGTGCCCCGGACCGAGATCGCTCGGTTCGAGCCGAAACGTCTGCTCTCTGTTGCAGCGCCCTTTACGTTCGGGCCGTTTCTGGGGGTTTGGCTGGCAGAGAATATATCATTGCATGCGACATACCTGATGGTTGCTGTGAATATTATCCTGTTGTTGAGTTTTTTCTGGTTTTTGCGATTAACGGAAAACCCCGCGGTGACGATGCCTTTGAAAACGCCACCAAATCCGTTCAGGTATCTACCCAGATTCTTTGCTCAACCACGTCTCAGGCTTGCCTGGATGCTGGCCATAGGCCGTTCGGCCTGGTGGGTCATGTTTTTCGTCTATGCGCCGATCTATCTGACAAGTGCCGGGTATTCTGCCGAAACGGCCGGGCTGATTGTTTCGCTTGGGTCGGTTTCGTTGTTTTTGACAATACTCTGGGGTGCATTCGGCAGAAAGCATGGCATGCGCCTGTTGCTGATCATCGGCTATGCCGTTGCCGGATTGGTCACGATATCAATAACCTTTGCCGGAGACTGGCCGACAATGGTGGTTGCGCTGATCGTGCTGTCTGCGTTTTCAGCCGCGATTGTTGACGGTGCCGGAAACATTCCGTTCCTGCGATCCGTTCATTCGTATGAGCGCGCCGAAATGACGTCCGTGTTTGTTACCTATCGCCATACGGCACAGATCGTGACCCCGGGGCTGTTCTCGGTGATTTTGAGTGCATTTGCATTGCCGGCGGTCTTCGTCGCCGGTGGGGTATGTATGCTGAGCATGTCCTTGCTGTCGCGCTATCTGCCGAAAAAACTCTGAAATCAGGCCTTGGGATAACGCCGCCTGGACCAGCGAAAATAAACGATCATGTAGACGAGCGCGAAGCAGAACCAGATCACCCCCCACCACAAGATAATCAGCGCCGTGGCCATCACAACAAGCCATGTCGCCAGGATCGGCAGTGCCAGCCAGCCGATGAATGCGAGCCAGCGAATGGCATGCGGCGGGCCTATGTTTTCCTTGCGTTCAATCTCGATCATGCGCGGTTCTGTCGTGTGCTAGTTGAAATTGAACCCGGTCAGTTCACGGTGTATTCTTTGCACGCGCTGAATGCCACATCAAACCGGGGGCCGTTATCCATGCCGCAGAATGTTATCGGAACCGTCTTCAAGATATTACTGGCCTCGCTTGTGCTCGGCTTCATCCTGAAATATCTGGAAATCAATCCCAAGGACCTGCTTCTGAATTTCGGTGAAACCTTTCGGTCGGCTTTTGCCTGGGCCGGTGATTTTGTTGCCGGCAGCATTGAATACGTGTTGATCGGCGCCATCATTGTCGTGCCGATCTGGTTGATTGTTTTCCTGGTCGGCAGACTGAAAGGCCGGTAACCGGCGATTACTCGCCGGCCATTCGGGTGCTGGTCGTGTCCTGACCGGTAAATGCCGGGGCCACGGATTTGGCGACATTTTCATCCAGGGCTTCGAAATCGTGATAACCGATCATCTCGTAGCTTTCGACGCGGGTCATCATCCGGTCTTCAAAGCCTGCGGTGCCGTCGTTCTGGCGGATATGGCGATACAGATCGCGCATGGCGTATCCTGAAACACGCATCGACGTCGCCGGCCAGATGACAATCTGATAGCCGAAGTCCTGAAACTGCTGACCAGTATAATGTGGCGTGCGACCGAATTCGGTCATATTGGCCATTTTATAGCCGGATGTTTCCTGAGCGAAGCGGCGGAATTCCTCTTCCGTTGCCAAACCGTCCGGAAACACCACATCGGCACCGGCGGCTTTGTACGCATTGGCGCGACTGATGGCGGCCTCAAGGCCTTCAACGCCGGCGGCATCGGTGCGGGCGATGATGACCAGATCGCGGGCGGCTTTTTTGGCGGCGGCAATTTTCGCAGCCGCCTCCTCGACAGGGATCAGGCGCTTGTCGTTCAGATGCCCGCATTTCTTGGGCAGTAGCTGGTCTTCAATATGAACCGCAGCTGCGCCGGCCTGTTCCAGTTCACGTACTGTGCGCATGGCATTCAGCGTGCCGCCGTAACCGACATCACCGTCAACGATCAACGGCAGGTCGGTGGCGCGGGCAACCATCCGGGTGATGAAGCAAAGCTCGTCCAGCATCATGACACCGAGATCGGGCAGTCCCAGACTGGTCGTGACGGCACCGCCGGAAATATAGAGTGTCTCGAACCCTTCGCGCATGGCAATGCGGGCAGCAAACGGATTGTGCGTGCCGGGCACGCGGAGAATCTCGTCACGGGCCAGTAATTCACGCAGCCGGACACCGGCCGGTTTGTCGTTTCTGGAAGGTCCTTCGAGCCACGTCATCTGATTTCTCCATTCATTCCTTGCAGCGGTCCATGATATATAGCGACTGCTTTGATCACTGGCAAAGCACGGAAATGGAAATCTGGCACCGACAG
>JBBDOA010000096.1:0-24068 GCA_040877275.1 Rhodospirillales bacterium
GTGATCGATATTCAGAATTCTGAAATCGATGTCTTCACTTTCGGCCAGTTCCATGGCCAGTTTCCAGCAGTCTCCGGTCCAGAGCCCCTGCAGGCGCGGCACATGATGCTCTTTCCAGGTGCGCGGCAGAAAATCATGAAAGGCTATCCAGCCACCGGGTTTGAGACACTGGATGCTGTTCAGGGCATCCCGGCGCACCTGCTGGTATTCGTGCAGGCCGTCGATGAAGACAACATCGAAGGTCTTTGTGTTATGGGCAAAGAAGCTGTCGCTGGTTTCCCGGTGTGTGCCCCCCGACGCCGGATCAACGCCGGTTTTGCTGGCGGCGATGACGGAATCAAACAGTTCATTATCGGCGCAACCGATTTCAAGATAATCAGGATCGTCGCCGGACAGGCTGATCAGCAGGTTGACCAATGCGATGCGATTGTAATTAACCTGCTTCCAGTCCCAGTCAAACTGCATGGGATGGGCATTGGCTGCGTATTGGGCGACGAGCTTGCGTTGTTCCCGTTTCGCCCGATATTTTCTGATGCGTCTGGCAATGCCCATTCAGTGTTCCTCGTTCGCCCGTTTGGCCGGATGCCCGGTCCTGATGAAATGCCGTGCCGTGATCATGGCGATAACCCGTACAGGGAAGTCCTGATTGAACTTATCTGCCGCACAAAGGTTATTCACTTTCCGCCGCGACTGTGCCAGAAAAAAATGCCTTTCATTCAAGGGTATGCTAGATGTTTCCGGACTGTGCACAGTGTAACCGCAGTCTTGTGCATTTTTCAGGATAAAGACCTTCTTCCATGTCCGATGTTTCAAAGGCGCTCTATCTGGATCTGCTGAAAAAGGCGCTGACCGATTATCTGCACATTGACCATGCTTACGCCAATGGCGTGCCGTCCGAGCACTGGAAATCCAATTCCTTATTCAAGAAACTGCGCAACGCATGGCTGATCAGGCTGATGCGCCGGAGCCATGTGCTGGTGCTGAAGGAAGACCGGCTGACCCCGGCCGAGCGGCGGCGACGGCGTCAGGGCGGCCTCGACTGGCCGCTGATGGCCGAAACCATGATCGGGCTGAAGCGGCTGGATAATCTGCAGGATTTATGCACAGCGGTGATCCGGGACGATATTCCGGGTGATTTCATCGAGACCGGCGTGTGGCGGGGCGGGGCCTCGATCCTGATGCGGGCCGTTCTGAAGGTTAACGACGTCACGGATCGCCTGATCTGGGCCTGTGATTCCTTCGAAGGATTGCCGCCGCCGGATCCGGAAAAGCACCCGGCCGATCAGGGCGATATCCACCATACGTTCTCCACCCTGGCCGTCAGCCAGCAGGCGGTTGAGGCCAATTTTGAAAAATATGGCCTGCTTGATGATCAGGTCCGCTTCGTCAAAGGTTATTTTGAGGATACCCTCGACGGCATCCCGGCCGAACGGTTTGCGATTTTGCGTCTGGACGGGGATATGTACGGCTCGACCATTGTTGCGCTGAACACGCTCTACCCCCGTCTGTCAGCCGGCGGCTATATCATCATTGATGACTTCGGACTTGGGCCGTGCCGGCAGGCGGTCGAGGACTATCGTGCCGAACATGACATCACGGAGGAAATCATCAGCATCGATACATTCGGCGTCTATTGGCAAAAAAGGCCGTGACAGCGGGGCCGGGGGCGCAGGCATGCTTGCCGGACCTGCATGCTTGCCGCCTGTCATTCCCGTGCCCTGCGCGTTATACTGACGGGCCGTCATTGTTGAATATTTCTGCTTGCGCAATACATGATATGTGGAAGCGCGTTTCCAGGTGTCATGGGCTGCGCATCGGCAGGAACCCGCTCGAAACCCTGCACGGCATCAAGGATCGCTTATGAACGACGGGCCGACAAAAATTCCCTCTGGTGTGCCGCCGCAACTGGTCAATCCTGACGGCACAACCAACTGGAAGGTGGTCTTTGAGGATCCCGGCCAAGGCATCCTGGCGGCGGTTGCTTCCGTGCAGTCCTCAGAGCAGATGCGCTCGGTCATGACAAGTGTGGCGCTGCTTTTGTTCAAGCGCAAACGGGATGCCATTCCGCGTGCCGAATTCATGAACGTGATCAATCGCGTTCTGGATGTCGCCGGTGACGAGCGGTTCGAGGCGGCAAAAACAAGGATTATCGGTATCCTTGATGCTGAAAAACAACTGCGCATCACAAAGGCGGCGCTGCACGTTAAAAACAAGGAAACCAGTCAAAGTGTCGAGCGGCGTCGCAGATCGGCACAGGAAGGATTCCTGGTTCGGCTTTTCAACAATCCTGTTTATCTTACCCTTGTCATCGGCGGCGTATTTATTCTGATACTGATTGCGGTTCTGGGTGTCTATCAATTCAGCCTGCAGTCAGCCGGGGACAAGGCGGCGCAGCCTGCGGACGAAAAGCAAGTCGCGAAAACCGAACCCGACAGCCAGGATGAACCCACGAAAACAGCATCCGAAAGCCAGAACAAGCCCGCTGAAACGGCGTATTCAAACAGGCAGATACACATGGTGGCGCTGCAGCCGTTCCAGATCAACATAGGCGTCAATGGTTCCAGAAAAAGAATGACGCTGGTGCCGCTGATCGGTATAAAACAAGGCGATAAGATCACCCCGGTCTGTTCACTGGCACCGCGCCTGAACGAAAGTATTCTGTTCCATATGCGTGAGGAAGCAGAACAAGGGGGTGTGGTTGATCGCAGGCGTACCAATCAGGTCTCGGCTCGCGTGCTTGCGGATATCAACGCGCGCTCGGACGCACTGAAGATCAACAGGTTATTGATTGTTGACGCCAGGGAACTGCCGTCAAAGATCGTCCTTTCTGCAACAAAAGGGTGTGAACGCGTTTCCTTTGAGAAGCTGCCGTGAGCGGCCCGTTGCCGTTCCTTCAAAAACAGGACATGCTTAGCGTGAATAAAGGACGGTTTGCCCGTTTGTCGTCATGCTCATTGTTGAACTCAGCCAGAAGGTCAAAGCCCCGTGAACCAGAAAATACTTCAGGAACTTTCAGAACCCGGTGTCCTTCGGGTCGGCGTCAATCTCGGAAACATTCTGCTGGTCACCGGGACCAGCGCCAACGGCGACCCTGAAGGGGTTTCGCCGGACATGTCAGCGGCCATAGCCGAGCGGCTTGGTGTCAAGGTTCGGTACGTTACCCGCCCGACACCCGGCGAGGTGGCCGATGCGCTCGGCGACGATGCATGGGATATCGCCCTGATCGCTTTCGAGCCGGAACGCGCGCAAACAATCCATTTCAGCGATGCCTATGTCGAGATCGAGGCGACCTATCTGGTTCCGGCCGGATCTCCGTTGCAGAGCATCGAGGATGTTGACCAGCCGGGTGTGCGCATCGCGGTTTCCGAACGGGCCGCTTATGATCTGTATTTATCCAGGACCCTCAAGCACGCAACCCTGCATCGCGGCAAGGGCCTGCCGGGGGCGTTCGAGCTGTTCAAGGCCGAAAAGCTGGATGCCCTGGCCGGTCTTGTCCCGGCATTGAAGGAGAACGCCGCTTCGCTGCCGGGCTCGCGCCTGATCCCGGGACGCTATACGGCTGTGCGTCAGGCGCTGGGCACAAAACCTGAAAACAGGGCGATGGCGGCGTTTCTGGACGAGTTTGTCGCCGAGGCAAAAGCCAGCGGGTTTGTCGCCGAACTTCTGGAGCGGCATGGTGTGGCGGGTAAGCTGCAGGTGGCGACAGATGAATGAGATCCGCAAACTGATGGCAGTGATCAACTAAACAATCAACGAATGCCCGGGTTATCCTGGCGGTTTTACGGTGAGTTCGTTGAAGCGTCTGGCCTCGAAGTCGGCACCGACGGGCAGGGGGGCGGCGTCCATGACACCGCCCCTGTCATACGGTCAGAGTTAGTTAATCCGCAGACGGCCCGGTTTTTCAATCGTCACAACATCACGCTGTTCAACGGAGACAGAGTCGGCTTCGTCGCTCTTGCCGAGCGATATAATGCACGCCTCACATACGCCAGTGCGGACTTCGCCCGGTTCCAGTTTGATCAACGTGTCGTTGGTTTCGGTCCCACTGGCATCTTTCCAGACGCTCAACAGGATTTCCTGTGGTTTTTCATCTTCATTGCGAACATCAACGGCCTGTGCTGCTGTCGAGACGAGCAGAACTGCCCCTGCCAAGCTAAGACTCAGCTGACGCGATAACATTTTGATTTCTCCGAAAGGACCCGGCATGGATGCCGAACGGCATATCATTCGAGTATATCAGCATACTCTACAATAATAATGTTGGGGGATGCCGGTAAATTTTTCGTGACCGCGCTCAGCGCTGGTTGAAACGTCTGGCCTCAAAGTCGGCACCGGATGGCAGGGCGGCGGCGGGGTTGTCCAGCCAATGGGCGATATCAGCCCATACGGTTTCCGCTTCAAGATCACGCAGCAGCATGTGATAGCCGTCCGGATAGACGGCGAACCTGCGCCGCTCCAGGCCTGTCGTCGGCAACCGATCCAGCATTTTGCGGGTCGGCCCGGCCTTGATGATGTCGTCCAGCTTGCCATACAGGATCAGTGAGCGGGTATCGAAGGCCTGTGACGCCGTCAGCGCCTCGCTCATCAGATCGACGAGGCCGCTGATGGCATCGACACGGGTGCCCTTGATGACCAGCGGGTCCAGGCCCAGCGCGATCAGCATCTTGATGTTGTCGCTGGGTTTGATGTTCAGGCCACGCCCGGACAGTGGCAGCGAAGGGATCGTGTGCGTCGCCAGCCATAGTGCCGAGGTTTGATACCACGGCATGGCCTCGCGGCTCCAGACTGCCGGTGCCGCGAGGATGGCCCCGCCGATCCATGGCGTGTCGTGTTCGGCCAGCAGGGTCATGGCGACCGCGCCGCCCATGCTTTCGCCCAGGATATAAAGGGGGATGCCGGGATGCTTTGCCGAAACGGCGCGGGTAAAGTCGCGGGCATCCATCCGGTAGCGATCCGTGGCAAACCAGCGGCCACGGAATCCGGCACCGCCGAAGCCGCGTTGATCATAGGCATAACTGGCGATGCCTTTCGTCATAAGGTAAGTCGCCGGGGTGTCGAAAAAGGCCGAATAATCGTTGAAGCCGTGCAGGGCGACGATGACGGCTTTCAGGGGCCGATCATCCGGCAGCCAGGTGCGGTAGGGTAATGTCAGGCCGTCACGGGTTGCAAAATGGGATGCGTGCAGTTGCGGCTGCCAGCGTGCCGGGCCTGGATCGATTAATTGCGGGGTGCAGGAGGCCAGCAGAAAGAAGACAGTAACCGCCAAAAAGCTCAGCAGGCGGAAATCATGCCCGGGCATCATCGTCACCGTGTGTCAGACGGATAAAGATGTCTTCCAGATCGGAATCCCTGGTCGAGAAGTCGCGGACGTTCAGTCCGCACGCCTCAATATCGGCCAGCACTTTGCGGGCCGGTGTTTTCGACGGCTGGAAACGCAGCGTCAGACAATCAGACCCGTCCCGTGAGGGATTATAGCCGGCAAGGGCCGCCGGAATTTCGCTGAGAGGACCGGCCAGGTTAACTGTCAGTTCCTTGGCATCAAGCCGCTGCAGCATGGTTTCCGTCGCTTCACAGGCAATGATGCGACCGTGGTTGATGATCGCGATCTCGTCGCACATGGCCTCGGCTTCTTCGAGATAATGTGTTGTCAGCAGGACGGTGATGCCCTGCTCGTTCAGGTGACGGACATGGGTCCAGAGCTGCCGCCTCAAATCAACATCGACGCCGGCGGAAGGCTCATCCAGAACCAGGATCGGCGGGCGGTGCACCATTGCCTTGCCGACCAGCAAGCGCCGACGCATGCCGCCGGACAGGGACCGGGTATAGGCTTCGGCCTTGTCGGCGAGACCGACGGCGGCCAATACATCGTCGGTGCGCCGTTCCGCCCTGGGCACGCCATACAGGCCGGCCTGCAGATCAAGCATTTCGCGGGGTGTGAAGAACGGATCAATATTGAGTTCCTGCGGCACCACGCCGATGGCGCGTCTGGCGGCCCGCATGTCGGTCTCGATATCGTATCCCCATATTTTCGCTGAACCGGCCGACTTGTTGACCAGACCGGCGAGAATATTGATCAGCGTCGATTTTCCGGCACCGTTCGGACCGAGCAGACCAAAGAACGACCCGCGCCGGATTTTCAGGGACACGTCCTTCAGGGCATGCTTGGGCGCCTGCTTGTTGGAGCCGGCGTAAACCTTGCCGAGGTTCTCGATTTCAATGGCATATTCGGGATCGGGATGATCGGTGCGTTTGCTCAAGGGATACTCCCGGCTGCAGAGTGGTGCGGGTGGTCGGACTCGAACCGACACTCCTTACGGAACCGGATTTTGAGTCCGGCGCGTCTACCAATTCCACCACACCCGCACGGCGTGAAGCGGAGGGAACATAGGGTATCCAACCGCCTCTGTCCATAACGGCAACACCCTGATTGCGGCAAATCATGTGCATTCGTTGCCAGTTTGCGACGGGCCTGCTAAAGACGGCGCTGGACGGCTTTAGCGGAGACCCCCTGCCATGTTGCGTGCGCTTTATGACAAGACCCTGCAGTGGTCTGCTCACCGTCATGCAATCTGGATTCTGGCGTTCGTCGCCTTTACCGAAAGCTCGTTCTTCCTGGTGCCGCCCGATGTCCTGCTGATCCCGATGGTGCTGGCGGCCAGGACAAAATGGTTCCGCTATGCACTGGTCTGTACGCTGGCCTCCGTCGCCGGCGGTGCCTTCGGCTATTTCATCGGTGCCTTCCTGTTTGACGAGCTTGGCCGACCGATCCTTGATATGTATCACGCGACGGCAAAGTTTGAGGCGATCAGCGCCGCTTATAACGAAAACGGCGTGTGGATCGTCTTTACCGCCGGATTCAGCCCGATACCCTACAAGCTGTTTACCATCGCCAGCGGCGTTACCGGTATGGAGCCGGTGTCCTTTATGCTGGCTTCGTTTGTCGGCAGGGGCGCCCGGTTTTTTCTGGTCGCCGTGCTGCTCTGGAAATTCGGCGCGCCGATACAGGCCTTCATTGAAAAGCGGCTGGGCCTGCTGACCCTGCTGTTCTGTGTTCTCGTTGTTGCAGGGGTCGTTGCTCTCAAGTTTTTGACTTAACGATTGCCCG
The DNA here is from genome assembly GCA_040877275.1 of Rhodospirillales bacterium. GTDB lineage: Bacteria > Pseudomonadota > Alphaproteobacteria > Rhodospirillales > Casp-alpha2 > UBA4479. Next base: position 7,106 of record JBBDOA010000096.1, read on the forward strand.
GCGAAGGCCTATATCTACATCATGCCGGATCAAAACACGCTTCTCCGCTTCCTGCCATGGGCCCTGTTTGCCGCCGCTGCGGTTCCGCTCGGCACCGCTTACACGGCCGAGCTCGGGTTCGGCTATGAGCCCTGTGTGCTGTGTCTGTATCAGCGTGTGCCTTACGGGCTGATCATGGTGCTCGGGTTCTGTGCCCTCATGATGCCGTCGGCTGACAAAAAGCGCTGGATCGTCCTGATCGCGGCCGCTGTGTTCACTATTGGCGGCGGCATCGCGCTTTATCATGTCGGTGTCGAGCAGCACTGGTGGACATCGGCGGCACCCTGCGGGTCCAGCGGCGAGACGATCACGACGACCGAGGATCTGCTGGCGGCCTTGCAGAAAAAACCGGTCAAATCCTGCGGCGATATCGACTGGACCCTGTTCGGCATCTCGATGGCGACGTACAACGTTGCCGCCTCGCTGGGCTTTGCTGCGGTATCACTCTGGGCCTGGCGCAGGCTGGGGGGCGAAAAATCGGCATGACAACGGCAAAGCGACCGCACCGGATGCCGGGGGATGCCAGCAAGACCCAAATGCTGGACAGCATGATCCGGGTCGATCATGCCGGAGAATACGGCGCGGTGCGGATTTATGAAGGCCAGCTTGCGGTGCTCGGCAGGACGGCCGCTCATGCGGATATCGAGCACATGGCCGAGCAGGAGCGGGTTCACCTGCAGAAATTCAACGATCTGATTCGGGCCAACCGGGTCCGTCCGACGGCCCTGTTGCCGCTCTGGCATGTGGCCGGGTTCGCACTGGGTGCCGGAACCGCATTGCTTGGTGAAAAAGCAGCCCACGCCTGCACGGTCGCGGTCGAAGAGGTCATCGACGAGCATTATGCCGAACAGGTTGCGGCGCTGGATCTGGAAGCGGATCAGGGCGAGCTTCGCGATACCTTCGAGGCGTTCCGCCTTGAAGAGCTTGAGCACCGCGATACCGCGCTTGAACATGGCGCCGAACAGGCACCCGGCTATGCGGTGTTGAAAGCGACCGTGAAAACCGGATCAAGGCTGGCGATCTGGCTGTCGAAAAAAATCTGAACCCGGATCAGGCTCGGGGTGACGGTCCTGTCTTTAACCGTTGTCATTCCGGCGCAGGCCGGAATCCAGAGCGCCGGACACGGCCTGACACGCCGGGATGCGGACGTGTAACCCTGGACCCCGGTTTGCACCGGGGTGACGGGGTGTATGGTAATATTCGTCGTCCTGAACGTGATACATTCCGGCACCCTGTCGACTTGTATCGATGGGCCCCGCTTCAGCCTCGGGGTGTCCGGGTCAGGGCGGCAATGATGCCGCGGAACATGCGCACTTCCTGTTCCGTTAGATCGGCGCGGGACAAGGCATTGCGCAGCTTTCGCACGGTCGTCGGGCGTCTTTCCTGGACCATGAAGAAGCCGGCTTTTTCCAGGGCATCCTCAAAATGGTCATACAGCATGGTCAGTTCGTGCTTGTTGGCAGGGCGGGTATCGGCCGGCATACGCAGTTCATGCGGGGTTGTCTGATCATCCGCCTTGATCCACTCGTAACTGAGCAAAAGAACGGCCTGAGCCAGATTGAGCGAGGTGAACGCCGGGTTGAGCGGCACCGTCAGGACCGCATCAGCCAGCGTCACATCATCGTTGTTCAGTCCCCAGGCTTCCTTGCCGAACAGCACGCCCGAACGCTGTCCGTCGTGCTGGCGGCGTTTGATTTCCCGGATGGCCGCTTCCGGCGTAAACACCGGCTTGGTCAGGTCGCGGCTTCTGGCCGTGGTCGCAATGACGAAATTGAGATCGGCAATCGCCGCTTCGGTGCTTTCATAAACCCGGGCCTTGTCGATCACGATATCCGCCCCGGACGCCGCAGCGCGCGCGCTGTCCGAGGGCCAGCCGTCGCGGGGCGTCACAAGCCTTAAATCGTCGATGCCGCAATTCCACATGGCGCGGGCGCACATGCCGATGTTCTCGCCGAGCTGTGGTTCGACAAGGATGACGGCAAAGCGTTCAGGAGCGTTTGTCGTCACGGCTCAGGGAACTTGCGGTTCTTTGGCCCCGTCGCGGTACAGCAGATAAATCAGCGAATCGCGAAGGGCGTTATAGGATGCGTCAATGATGTTGGCCGAGACGCCGACCGTTGACCAGTGCTCGCCCCTGCCGTCGGCGCTCTCGATCATGACACGGGTGATGGCGCGGGTGCCGTCACCGGGCGTCAGGATACGGACCTTGTAATCAACCAGTTTCAGGCCTTCCAGCGACGGATAGATCGGCGTCAGTACCTTGCGGATCGCCGCATCAAGGGCGTTCACCGGGCCGTTCCCTTCGGCCACGGCCATGTGCTCGACGTCGCCGACGCTGAGCTTCACGGTGGCTTCGGAAAGGGTGACCAATTCTCCGTGCGCATCCCAGCGGCGCTCATCGATGACGCGGAAATTCGAGCATCTGAAATATTCCGGCACACTGCCCAGTGCCCGGCGCGCCAGCAGCTCGAAGCTGGCCTCGGCACCGTCATAGGCATAGCCGTTAAACTCGTTTTCCTTGACCTCCTCGACAAGCTTGCCGATGCGCTTGTCCTTCGGGTCGATCTCGATTCCGACCTCGCGGAATCTGGCCAGAATATTGGATCGCCCGGATTGATCGGAAACGACGATATGGCGGCGATTGCCGATCCGCTCCGGATCGACATGCTCATAGGTGCGGGGGTCTTTTTCCACGGCAGAGACATGCAGCCCGCCTTTGTGGGCAAATGCGGACTCGCCGACATAGGGTGCGCCCTTCGAAGGGGCCCGGTTGAGGCGTTCATCCAGCAAACGCGAGAGATGCGTCAACTGCTTCAGGTCTTCATCGCGGACGTTGGTCTCAAACCCCATCTTCAGGATCAGCGACGGTATAATGGCAATCAGATCGGCGTTGCCGCAGCGTTCGCCGAGACCGTTCAGGGTGCCCTGAATCTGTCTGGCACCGGCATTGACGGCGGCCAGGGAATTGGCGATGGCATTGCCGGTATCGTTGTGGGCGTGGATGCCGATGTGGGTGCCTGGAATGTGCCGGGTCACGGCCGTGACGATAGCCTCGACTTCTCTGGGCAGGGTGCCGCCGTTGGTGTCGCACAGCACGACCCACCTGGCCCCGTTGTCATAGGCGGCCTGGATGCAGGAAAGGGCAAATGTCGGATTGGATTTATAGCCGTCGAAGAAATGCTCGGCATCGAACATGACCTCGTCTTTACGGGTTTTTGCCAGGGCCACGCTGTCGGCGATCATGCGCACATTTTCCGCATGCTCGATTTCCAGCGCGACATCGACATGGAAATCCCAGGCTTTGCCGACCATGCAGACGCACGGCACATCCGGTTCCAGAATAGCCATCAGTCCGGGATCGTTTTCGGCGCTGCGGCCGGGCCGTCTGGTCATGCCGAATGCGGTCATGCGGGCGCGTTTCAGTTTCGGCGGATTGGCGAAAAAACTGTTGTCGGTCGGATTGGCACCCGGCCAGCCGCCTTCGATGTAATCAATGCCGATCTTGTCCAACTCACGCGCAATCAGTTCCTTGTCGGCGGGATTGAAATCCACACCCTGGGTCTGCGCCCCGTCGCGGAGCGTGGTGTCGAACAGATAAACGCGCTTATCGGACATGGTCAGTCATTTCATACTGCATTGGACATAATGTGTGTAAAACGCGCCGAGAATGCCCAATTCCCCCCTGATGCACAACCCAATAGGCCACCACAGGAACGGACAGCCGATATCGGGACGCCTGTCGCCGGGCAGCGTGGCCTATTCCGCCGCGTGGGGGTTCAGAATGTCCATAAACTGGGTGTTCGGGACGGGTTTTGAGAACAAATACCCCTGTCCGGTCTGGCAGCCAAGACTGCGCAGAAATTCCATCTGCCCCGTCGTCTCGATACCTTCTGCAACAATCTTGAGATCAAGCTGCTTGGCCATGCCGACGATGGCGCGGACAACGACGACGGCGTCACCGTCGTTTGGCAGATCCGTCACGAAGGCACGATCGACTTTCAACGAGTCCAATGGAAAACGCGTCAGATAGCTGAGTGATGAATAACCGGTGCCAAAGTCATCCATGGAAATGGAAATCCCCATTTCTTTCAGCCGGTTCAGAACCTGAATGGTTTCTTCGGGCCGCTCGACGAGCAGGCTTTCCGTCAATTCAAGATCGAGATACCTTGGATCCAGACCGGATTCGTCCAGGCAGTCGGTTATTCGGGCAACCAGATCGCCATGCATGAACTGCATCGCAGACAAATTGACGGCGACCTGCACCGGCTGCCCGTCAAGAGATCGCCATTTAGCCGCTTCCCTGCATGCCGTGCGCAAGACCCAATCGCCGATCGGCACAATCAGACCTGTTTCTTCTGCTATCGGGATGAATTCATCCGGGGGAATGAACCCGAGCTTCTTGTTTGACCAGCGCAGCAGGGCTTCAGCGCCGGTAATGCGTTGCGTGGACAGATCGACTTTTGCCTGATAGTTCAGGGTCAGTTCGTCATTTTCCAGGGCACGGCGCAGCTGTTGGCCAACCTCGACGCGACGGTGCACCACGTCCGACATGTTCGGCGTATAGACTTTGTAATTTGCCCGCCCATCGCGTTTGGCGTTGTTGGTTGCTGTATCGACGTTCCGCATCATCTCGGACAGGTTTCGGGCTTGCTGCGGGTAGGTGCAGACCCCGATGCTTGCGGATGAGAAGATTTCCCGCTCGTCAATGACGTACAGACTGGAAAGGGCGACCAGAAGATTTTCTGCCAGACGGATGGCTTCCTGTTCCTCGTCAATGCCCGGCATCAGAATATGGAACTCGTCGCCGCCGGCGCGGGCAATGGTATCGCCCTCGCGGGCACACGATTGCAGCCTTTGTGCGGCCATGATGAGGACCTGATCACCGACTTCATGGCCGAAGGCATCATTGATATTCTGAAACTGGTCCAGATCGAGGTAAATCAGTGCCAGTTGGCCCCCGTCCTGATCGATTTTACGCATCGCCTCGCCAAGTCGTTCGGTCAACAGGTTGCGGTTGGCAAGGCCCGTCAACTCATCGCGGGTTGCCATTGCCCGGAGACGGTTCTCATAGTTTATCCGTGCAGTGATATCGCGAATGGCGCCGATATAGCGGCGTTTGCCGGCGCTTGTCGAAACAGTGAAGACAACCTCGACCGGCACCTCCAGGCCATCATGCCTGCGCCCGGACATCTCGGTGTATTTCTCCAGCTCGAAATCCCTGTTGTCATGGCGAAGCTGTTCGATGAACTGTTCGGGGAGCATGCCGTCAAAGGCAGGGATCAGCACGCCGATATGCCGATCAATCAGTGCGTCGGCACCGGTGCCGAACATGCGCTCGATCGAAGCGTTGAGCATTTCGATTGTGCCGTGCTCATCGACGGTTACGATGCCGTCTGCAACCGCATCCATGACCAGCCGCAGATTCTCCTCGCGTTGTTGTGCCGCAGATAATGCACGGTTGCGTTCGGTCACATCGCGCGCGATGACCATGACGGCGTCACCTTCGGCAACACCGGATCCGGCAAACGGCAAGGCGGCAATTTCCACTTCGACGTTCAACTCGTCCGAGCGGATCAGCATCAGCGGCAAGCGCAGTTTCTCTGCAGCCAGTTGCTTCAGGTCCGGGCGAACAAGGGATTGGAAATCAGGGTGTATGAAATCAAAGAACAGACGGTTCTTGAGGGTTTCCAGTGGCCAGACCCCGAGCATCCCGGCCCCCGCCGGATTGATCAGCTCGATCCTGCCGTCGCGGCAAATACAGATCAGGTCCGGTGCCAGTTCAATCAGATGCCGGAAATCGTTTTCTGATTCCTTGTAGTGTGCGAAGTGCGCCGGTTGCGACACGTCATTCAGCGTATCCAGAATGACCCGGGCCGCCTTGTGAATATCCTCGGCATAATCCCGGTATTTGTGGTTGCCAAGCGGCCCTAGCATTTCATGCTCGATCATGTCGGCAAAGCCGATGATGGTGCTGAGCGGTGTCCGCACCTCATGGGTCAGGGTTCTCACCAAATCCAGATAGGCTTTGGGGGGGGCTTGCGGGTTTGTGTCGTCGTTAATTCGCATAACAGGCGGCTTCTGCTTCCAGGTCATATCCCAGGACAGAACGCACAGACCCCTTCCACCCGCCTGGCAACACTGCGGTGCCGCCGGGTGTTAATCCCGTATCCCTCAAACACGAAACCCTATTCACTGGGCTGTTCATTCTACCGCATCCATTGCGGATTAATTCCGCTTGGGATGTTCACACGCTAATAACCTATCCGCTTTTTTCGCGACATGCTAGCGTCTCGCCATGCCTGATCGTATTGTATTATTGAGTGGAGAAGTCGAGGCGCCGCACCTGAGCGGTTTACTGTGCCGGCATAATCCTGACCTCGTTGTTGATGTAGCACTCGACGCCGATATGCTGGAAGCGGCCTTTCATAAGGATACTGCCGGATGCCGGCTGATTGCCTTCCTGACGGGCGTTATCGTGCCCGGTCGGTTGCTGTCCCGCCTCGACGGTCCCGCCTATAATTTCCATCCAGGCTCGCCCGATTACCCCGGCAGTTATTCGGCGGGTTTTGCGATTTACGACGGTGCGGAAACTTTCGGCGTCACGCTGCACGAAATGACGACGCGCGTAGACGCCGGTCCGATTGTCGAGGTGCGGCGCTTCCCGGTTTCGGCAAACGCCAAGTTCCAGAATCTGGAAATGGACGCTTTCAAATGCGTCCTGCAGATGTTTGCCGATTATGCCGAATATATGGCGACCAGTGATGTCCCGTTGCCCGCGGGTGTCGAGCCCTGGACCGGGCGAGCCCGTACCCGCAAGGAAGCCGAACGCCTGAAGGGGATTGAGGCCGATCTGTCGGAAGCGGAAATCGTCCGACGCTACCGGGCGTTCGGGTAAGCTGGCGATGCCCTCACCCGGCTCGCGTGGCTCGCCACCCTCTCCCACGGGGAGAGGGAGAGTGCGATGTGAATCCCCTCTCCCACGGGGAGAGGGTCAGGGTGAGGGGTCTTTATCTGTGTGAGTGGTCTTGTACAGGTATCAGCCGCGCCGCCAGGTGGTGCCGCCGGCCCCGTCCTCAAGAATGATCCCGGCTGCCTGCAACGCGTCGCGGATCGCATCGGACGCGGCAAAATCCTTGTTCTTGCGGGCTTCGACACGGGCCTGGATCTTTGCCTCGATCTCGTCATCCGTGATCCCGCCCGCCGCTGATTTCGGCTGCCATTTGAACCAGTCTTCGGGGTCCTGTTGCAAAAGACCCAGAAAATTTGCGCCTGCCGTCAACACAGGCGGGTTGCTGTGCGCACTTCTGAGAACGGTGATGGCGCCGGCAGTGTTGAGATCGTCACTGAGCGCTGCAATCAGTTGATCAGGCAATGCGCCGCCTTCTGCCTTGATCCTGTACCAGCCGTCCAGTTCCCGCTTCGCTTCGACCAGGCCATCTTTGGTGAAATCCAGCGGCTGACGGTAGTGGGTTTTCAAAAGCAACAGGCGGATCGCTTCCCCCGGGAATTCTTCCAGCAGTTCGTTGACGGTGTAGAAGTTGCCGAGCGACTTCGACATCTTCTCGCCTTCGGCCATCAGATAGCCGTTGTGCATCCAGTAGTTGGCCATCACGTCGGTGCCGTGTGCGCAGCGTGACTGGGCGATCTCGTTTTCATGGTGCGGGAAAATCAGATCCAGCCCGCCGCCGTGGATATCGAATGTCTCGCCCAATATGGCCTTGCTCATGGCCGAGCATTCGATGTGCCAGCCGGGTCGGCCAAAGCCCCAGGGACTGTCCCAGCCGGGCTCGCCTCTGCTCGGCTCGGACGGTTTCCACAAGACGAAATCGCGCGGATCTTCCTTGTAAGGGGCAATCTCGACCCGGGCACCGGCGATCAGTTCGTCCTGATTGCGTCTGGACAGTCGACCATAATCGGACATCGATTTGACCCGGAAAAGCACGTGCCCCTCTGCCGGATAGGCATGGCCTTTTTCAATCAGCGCTTCGATCATCTCGATCATGATCGCAATGTTATCGGTGGCGCGCGGCTCATGATCGGGCGCGAGCGCGTTCAGTTGCGCCATGTCGGCGTGAAACACGTCGACGGTCTGGTCGGTCAGTTCACGAATCGGGATGCTGCGCTCAAAGGCGCGGGCGTTAATCTTGTCGTCGATATCGGTGATGTTGCGCACATATGTGACGTGTGCATCGCCATAGATATGGCGCAGCAGACGGGCCATGACGTCAAACACGACAACCGGTCGGGCGTTGCCGATATGCGCCTTGTCATAGACCGTCGGCCCGCACACGTACATGCGCACGTTCCCGGCATCGACCGGCCTGAAGATACGCTTCTCGCGGCTCAGGGTATCGTAAATCTGCAGGGTATGATTTTCTGCCATCAGATCAGCTTCGTAAATCCGTTGGTGATCGGGTAACGGCGATCCTTGCCGAAGGCGCGCCCGGTGATCTTGACGCCTGGCGGGGCCTGGCGGCGTTTGTATTCGGCCCGATCCAGCAGCCGCCAGATGCGTTGCACGGTGGCATTGTCATAGCCTCTGGCGACAATGTCGTCGACCGACATTTCGTCTTCGATCAGGGCGGTGAGAATGCCGTCCAGTTCGCTGTAGGGCGGCAGCGAGTCCTCGTCTTTCTGGTCGGGGCGCAGTTCCGCCGAAGGCGGTTTGGTGATGACGCGCTCGGGCATCACCGGGCCATCGGGGCCAAGCGCGCCCTCGGGCATATTCGCATTGCGCCAGTGCGACAGGGAAAAGACGGCGGTCTTGTAGACATCCTTGAGTACGGAATAGCCGCCGCACATATCGCCATAGAGCGTTGCATAGCCGACCGACATCTCGGATTTGTTGCCGGTCGTCAGCACCATGTGGCCGAGCTTGTTGGAGAGCGCCATCAGTACCAGACCCCGGGCTCGGGCCTGAATATTCTCTTCGGTGATATCCGCATCGCGGCCGGCGAAAACCGGCTCCAGCATCTGATCGAAGGCCTGCATCGCCGGTCCGATATTGATGTTCTCAAGGCGGATGCCGAGCATCGCCGCGCAGGCTGCCGCATCCTCAAGACTGTCTGATGAGGTGTAGGGCGATGGCATCATCACGGCCAGCACCTTGTCGGCACCAAGCGCGTCGACCGCAACCGCAGCCGACAGGGCGCTGTCGATCCCGCCCGACAGGCCGATGACGACACCCGGGAAACCGTTCTTGGTCACGTAATCCCGCAATCCCAAAGTCATCGCCGCATAGACGTTCTCGTTGACGCTCAGGCTCGACTGGACCGGGCCGGGCTGGCAGGACCAGCCTTCAGCGCCGCGCCGCCATTCAGTAACGATCAGCGCTTCCTGCCAGAACGGTGCGCGCATCACCATCTTGTAATCGGGATTGACGACAAAGGAGCCGCCGTCAAAAGCCAGTTCGTCCTGACCGCCGACCTGATTGACGTAGAGCGATGCCAGGCCGGTTTCGGTGACCCGCTCAAGCGCGGTGTTGAGGCGGACATCGACCTTGTTGACGTCGAACGGCGAGGCATTCAGGGAAATCAGCAACTCGGCGCCGCTTTCCTGCAGGCATTCCGCTACATCGGCAAACCACAAATCCTCGCAGACCATGACACCGAGCCGGACGCCCCGAAAGGCAACGGGTCCGGGCAGCGGGCCGGATGCGAAAACGCGTTTCTCGTCGAACACCCCATAGTTCGGCAATTCGTGTTTGAGACGGACAGATTTAACCTCGCCGCCATCAAGCAGCAGGGCGGCGTTATAAAGCGCGCCTTCAACCCGCCATGGCGTCCCCAGCAGGACGGCCGGCAGTCCTGCCGCGTGGAGTGCGCAGGCAAGCGCGGTGACGGCCTTCTCGATCCGGTTCTGGAACGCTTCCTTGAGGACCAGGTCCTCGGGCGGATAACCGGATACCAGCAACTCGGTCATGACGACCAGATCGGCACCCTGCCGGGCTGCCTCGCGCACGTATTCTTCCACCAGCCTGATATTGCCGTCGATATCACCGACGGTGGGATTGGTTTGTGCTACGGCGATGTGGAGCAGATCGGTCATTAGGGCGTCTTCTTGCTTAGGGAAGGCGGAAACTAGGCGCGCCGGATGGTATCTGTCAATTGCACGGGCTCGCGTGCGGGTAAAATGTGGGCAGATCGACCGGAAGTCACTGCAACCCTTATGCTAATCTATCGTTGTCACAAATCATATCCGCAAAGTATGCTGCCGTTGCCATGGTAAAAACACCGAAAGATTCCGAAGTGATCATGTACGGCGGTCGGCTTGAGCCGAGGCCGCAGCGTGCCGAGATCATTTCCGTCGGCAAGGACGGCAAACCGATTGTCGAAAAGGGCGGCTATTCAAAAGCGCCGATGCGTGAACCGGCAAAGCCGGTACCCGAGCCTGTCAAAACCCCTGCAGCGAAACCTCCTGCCGCCGCAGCGCCCGTGCCCGGACCGCAGCCGCCGGCGGCTGCCCCCGCTGCGCCGGCACCGAAGCCGGCTGCATCATTGGTCAGGAACCCGGCTTCGGCGAAAGAACAAAGCAAGGTACTGGCCGAGGCTGCGGTCGGCTCGTTCGTGGATCAGCTGAAGCAGGCGGCAGAGGCCAGGGGCGGCATACTGTCGGTTCAGGATCTGGATGCGATGCAGGACAATTTCGCCCTGAAAGCCCGGGAAATGCAGGCCGAGATCGAGGCGACGCTGGATAACTATGCCGATGCCCGCGAACAGTTGAAATGGAACAAGGAACGGGTTGATCCGTTCTATCGGCTTATGGTCAAGCCGTTTGCCGCGATGTTTGCTGAAAAGCCCAGCCGCAAGGGCATCACGCGGCGCATGCTGCCCGGTTATTTCATGGCTGTCGGCATGCTCCTGGGCCCGGATAATGTGACCAGCTATCACGAACGATGCCGTGCTATCGTGGCGCGTCTGAAAAGCGAAGTTGGCGAAGAACAGTTCAACTGGGATCAGTTCTACGCCGAACGGGATGCGCTGACGGTCCGTCTGGATGCCCAGATCATCATTGCCGCGCAGTTCAGCGATTATGACCGCCGCTCCGGATGGTTCATCAATCTTGTGAATTCAAATCTTGGGGCGCTGGGCGACAGTGCAACGGACGGGGAAAGACGCTGGACCCTTGCCGAGCCGGGCTTCCGGCGCATGCTGGACGCGATGCTGTCCGACCTCCGGAAAGTCCTTTCTTCGGAAAAAGGTCGCGAACGACTGGTCAAACGGCATGGCGCGGATATCGTCGATAATGCCAACAAGGCGCTGAAACGCTTGCTGCTGGGCTAGTGGATAAAATCTGAGAGTCCGATTCGAATGTGATGTTGTAATATCAATGGATTAATTTATTTACCCTTCTTGCCCGTCATCCCCTTTCGCGGGGATGACGGGGTGCTATTGATCAGGATGCTGCAACTCATTAGTTAGCAAATCAAAACTTGCGGATCAGGAACTCGCGCCCGACCTTGACCGAAGGAGAGCCGTCGTAATCGACGATATCGGCTGTCGCGTAGGTTTCGGTCCACTTGCTGGGCAGGAACGAGCCGGTGCCGATCATGTTGATCGGTGCCTTGGCGTCAGCCATGACCTTGCATTTTTCGACGTCGAAGCCGCTTGATACCACAATCCTGACGGCATCGAACCCGTTCCGGTCGAGATGTTCCCTGAGATGGAAAATGGCTGCTGCCGAAACCCCGGTTCCGGTCAGATAGCGCAATTCCGCATCGTTGCGATAGCGGCGTATCGCCTGTGGCGCATGACGTTCAAGCACATGATAGGATTCCTGTGGATCAAGGCCTTCGACGAAGCGGCCGCCATGGGTGTCGAGACGGATCGAGATGCCGCCTTCCGTGGCCATCGCCGGAAAGCGGCGGCAGACGGTCAGGGCATCGGTGATTTCCTGACCGTAATAGTCGACCAGCGCGGTCAGCGGCTGGTCGGGAAAGGTGTCGACGAACATTTCCGCCGCCTTCAGGGTTGATCCGGCATAACCGATCAGCGCGTGCGGCATCGTACCCTTGCCCTGCGTTTCGCCGAAATAATGCGCCGTCGCTTCGGTGGCATTGCCGATAAAGCCCCTGGCACCGACCTGATCACGTGCCGCCCGGGATCCGACCGAAGCGGCATAGGCCATCATCTCGGCCATTTCAATCCCGGTGGAATGGCGCGCATCCATCGCCAGAAAGGAGACGTCCGGCAACTCGACGCACATGGTGAAGGCATTGTTGGCGGCGACGCAGGCGGCCCCGAGCTTTTGCAGATAGAGCGTTTCCAGATCAACCAGATGATACATCGAGCCTGTGATATAGAGCAGCGGCTCCCCGGCGCCGACCCATTGCCCTTCATCGTAATTGAGCGTGATCTCGAAGCGGACTCCACGCTCATCGGCAATGCGCTGCAGCCAGTCCAGCATCAGCTTCGGCGCGAAGACCACCGGGCGGCGCATGAAGACGGCATAGGTGACGGCCTTGTCACCGAAACGACCGATGATCTCCTTGGTTCGGGTGAAGTAGTGATCGCTCCAGCGCGGCACATCGGCAGCTGATGGCGCCTGGGTCGCATGCACGATCCTGAGAGCAGGCGTCTGCTTGTTCTCCGCTTTCGTGTCCTGATCAGAGGCCATCGACCCCTCCCCGGGTTAGGATGCGGCGCGTGCCGGCTGCAGGCCCGTGCGAATCGATTTCAGCTCTTCGGCCAGCAGGAACGCAAGCTCGAGGGATTGCTGTGCATTCAGACGCGGGTCGCAGTGCGTGTGATAACGATCCGAAAGATCGGAATCGCTGATGGCCATGGCCCCACCGGTGCACTCGGTCACGTTCTGTCCGGTCATCTCGAAATGCACGCCGCCGGCATGGGTGCCTTCGGCCTGATGAACATCGAAGAAGCCACGGACCTCGGCAAGAATCCGCTCGAACGGGCGGGTCTTGTAGCCGCTGGTCGCCTTGATCGTGTTGCCGTGCATCGGATCGCAGACCCAGGCCACGCTGCGGCCTTCATCACGAACCCGGCGTACCAGCGGCGGCAGCAGCTCAAGCACCTTGTCGGAGCTCATCCGGGAGATCAGGGTCAGCCGGCCCGGCACGTTGTCCGGGTTCAGGATATCAATCAGGCGGATCAACTCGTCAGCGTCGGTGCTTGGACCGCACTTCATGCCGATCGGGTTGCCGACGCCGCGCATGAATTCGACGTGTGCATGATCGATCTGACGGGTGCGGTCGCCAATCCACAGAAAGTGCGCCGAAGTGTCGTACCAGTCGCCGGTCGTCGAATCGACGCGGGTCATGGCCTGTTCATAATTCAACAGCAGTGCTTCGTGCGCGGTGTAGAAATCGGTCTCGCGCAGTTGCGGCGTATTTTCCGATGTCAGGCCGCAGGCCGCCATGAAGCCCAGTGTTTCATCAAGCCGGTCGGCCATGTCCTGATAGCGCTCGGCTTCCGGGCTGTCGGCGATGAAGCCCAGCGTCCACTGATGCACCTTGTTGAGATCGGCATAACCACCCTGGGCGAAGGCGCGCAGCAGGTTGAGCGTCGAGGCCGACTGGTTGTAGGCCCGCATCAGACGGTCCGGATCCGGTGTCCGGTCTTCCTTGGTGAACGGCATGGCGTTCACCATGTCGCCCCGGTAGCTGTCGAGCGTCACGTCGCCCTGGGTTTCCGTCGGCGCCGAGCGCGGCTTGGAGAACTGCCCGGCCATGCGGCCGACCTTGATCACCGGCATGGCCGCACCAAAGGTCAGCACGAACGCCATCTGCAGGATGACGCGGAAGGTGTCTCGGATATTATCGGGATGAAACTCGGCAAAGCTTTCGGCGCAATCGCCGCCCATCAGGGCAAACGCCTTGCCGTCAGCGACCTGACCCAGCGATTTCCTGAGGCTGCGGGCCTCGCCGGCAAACACCAGCGGCGGCACGCGTGCCAGTGCCGCTTCGACCTCGGCCAGCTTTTTCGCGTCCGAATATTCCGGGACCTGCTGGATCGGTTTGTCGCGCCAGCTTGTCGGTATCCATTTCTTGGCCATAATCTTCCTCAACCATCTCTGCCCGTTATCAGGCCCCACGATATAGGCCGATCAGCCGGGTATTGCCAGAATTTTCCGCCCAGCTGCTCTATCCTTCGAGACGCCGCCGTTGGCGGCTCCTCTTGATGAGGTTCGTTTTCATTCCCTCATTCTGAGGCGCGGCGCAGCCAAGTCTCGAAGGAGATGATCCGTATCTAATCGTCCTCACCCCTGAGCGGCTCGCGCATGGTGACAAACTCCTCTGCCGCTGTCGGATGGATACCGATGGTGGCGTCGAAGTCGGCCTTGGTCGCGCCGGCTTTGACGGCGATGCCGATGCCCTGGATGATCTCGGTCACTTCCGCGCCGATCATGTGCGCGCCCAGAATTTTGTCGGTTTCCTTGTCAACGATGAGCTTCATCACCGCATGCTCGTCACGACCGGAAAGGGTGTGCTTCATCGGCCGGAAGCGGGATTGATAGATCGCCACCTTGTGGTTTTTGCGGGCATCCTCCTCTGTCAGACCGACGGTGCCGATCGGCGGCTGGGAAAACACCGCCGAGGGCACGTTCTCATAGCTGACCGAGGTCGGCTTGCCGTCATAGACGGTGCGGGCAAAGGCCATGCCTTCGGCCAGGGCGATCGGGGTCAGTTGTACGCGGTCGGTGACATCACCGATGGCATAAACGCTGTCGACGCTGGTTTTCGAATATTCATCGACGATAACGGCACCACTTTTGTCCAGCTTGACGCCGGCTTCTTCGAGGCCGATGCCTTTGGAGTTGGGTGCGCGGCCGGTTGCATACATGACCAGATCGGTCTCCAGCATATCAACCTGATCAAGCCGCAGCGAATAGCCGCCGGCCGTCTTTTCAATGGATTTGACCTGGCAGCCGGACAGCACGGTAATGCCTTTCTTCTGCATTTCATCGCGGAGTGCGTCGCGCATCGCCTGGTCAAAGCCGCGGAGAATGTTTGCGCCGCGGATGATCACCGTCACGTCGGCCCCGAGTGCGTTGAAAATGCCGGCGAACTCAACGCCGACGTAGCCGCCGCCGACGATGACGATGCGTTTCGGCAAATCGTCGAGATCCAGCGCTTCGTTGGATGTGATGGCATGTTCGATACCCGGCACATCCGGCAATGACGGCCAGCCGCCGGTGGCGATCAGGATATGTTCAGCGGTGTAGGTCTTGCCGTTGACGTCGACGGTGTGTGCATCGACCAGCTTGCCGGTACCGGTGATCTCGTCAACACCGGCTTCACGCAACAGGCGGTGGTAGACGTCTTCAAGCCGGTTCAACTCCTTTTGCTTGGCGGCCATCAGCTTCGGCCAGTCATGCTTGCTGCCGTCGACGGACCAGCCGTATCCTGCCGCATCCTCGAAGTCATCGGCAAAATGCGCACCGTACACGAGCAGTTTTTTCGGCACGCAGCCGCGCATCACGCAGGTGCCGCCGATGCGCAGATTTTCGATGATGGCGACTTTCTTGCCATGGCGTTGTGCGGAAAACCGCGACGCCCGGACGCCGCCGGAACCGCCGCCGATGGTGATCAGGTCATAATCGTACTCAGCCATGTCGTATCCTTTTTCGTGTGCCGATCCCATAAATAGGGGGCGACCGGTCGTCCGGCCACCCCCAATCGTCATAACACTTGTGCGGTGCTGTCTGGTGTCAGCCTAGTTGATCCCGCCCATGCACAGATATTTGGTCTCGACATAATCCTCGATCCCGTATTTTGAGCCTTCGCGGCCCATGCCGCTTTCCTTCATGCCGCCGAACGGTGCCACTTCGGTCGAGATAATGCCTTCGTTGATGCCGACGATGCCGTATTCAAGCTGTTCGGCCGTTTTCCAGATACGCCCGATGTCGCGGGAATAGAAATAGGCAGCCAGACCGAACTCGGTGTCGTTGGCCCACTCAATGACTTCGGCGTCGGTCTTGAAGCGGAACACCGGGGCCAGCGGGCCGAAGGTCTCTTCGCGGGCGACCTTCATGTTCTGGGTGACATCGGCAATCAGGGTCGGCTCGAAGAAGGTGCCGCCGAGCGCGTGGCGATGGCCGCCGATAACGACACGTGCGCCCTTGTCGACGGCATCCTTGAGATGCTCCTCGACCTTTTCCACAGCCGACATATTAATCAGCGGGCCCTGCTGCGTCGCGCCCTTGAGGCCGTCGCCGACCGTCATTGCTGAAATCGTCTGACTGAACCGCGCAATAAATTCATCGTAGACGCCGTCCTGGACGTAGATGCGGTTGGCGCAGACGCAGGTCTGTCCGGTGTTGCGGTATTTGGACGCCATGGCACCGATCACGGCGGCGTCCAGATCGGCATCGTCGAAGACGATGAACGGCGCGTTGCCGCCCAACTCCATCGACACTTTCTTGACGGTGTCGGCGCACTGCTTCAGCAGAATCTTGCCGACTTCGGTAGAGCCGGTGAAGGTCAGCTTGCGGACCGTCGGGTTCGACGTCATCTCGCCGCCGATTTCACCGGATTTGCCGGTGATGACATTGATGATGCCTTTCGGCACCCCGGCCCGATCAGCCAGCTCGGCCATGGCAAAGGCTGAATAGGGGGTTTCCGTCGCCGGTTTGATGACGATGGGGCAGCCGGCGGCCAGCGCGGGACCGGCCTTGCGCGTGATCATGGCAGCCGGAAAATTCCACGGTGTGATGGCGGCGACGACGCCGACCGGCTCCTTGATGACGACGATGCGCTTGTCCGAGCCATGCTGCGGAATGGTATCGCCATAGATGCGCTTGCCTTCCTCGGCGAACCATTCGATGAACGAAGCGGCATAGGCAACCTCGCCCTTGGCTTCGGCCAGTGGCTTGCCCTGTTCGGCGGTCATCAGCGTGCCAAGGTCTTCCTGATTGGCCATCATCAGATCAAACCATTTGCGCAGGATGGCCGAGCGTTCCTTGGCGG
>JBBDOA010000097.1:0-23960 GCA_040877275.1 Rhodospirillales bacterium
CACAAATACGGCTGTTAGGGAATCATGAATCCGATTGGTCGCAACGCGCTCTAGTCCGTTCTCTGACGAAGGGGACAGACGATGAAGATATCCCGTTTCACCGAAGAACAGATTATTGGCATTTTGACGACGTGCTGCAGGTCGGCGCAGTCTAAATAGAGGCTCATGAAGTAAATATCAGTTCGTGACGATTGCATTAGATCAATGATGCAGGCGGATTGAACTAAGTGGATTCCGAACCTCCCTTTTTACGACCCTGCGGCATAACGTCATATGAGGCCTGTTATTGATGGGCTCAGCGTGTGCTTGGCTCGGCGGTGTATAGCATAGATGTACCGCAGGACAGTGTGGTTCAATATAAAGCTGCCTTGAAGGCCGCCACCTCTCTCGTTATGGCGCACGTTACAACCGACAAACTCGACGCCGCCAATCCCACTCACCTGGGTCAGCATACGGAATTAAATGCGGCAGATCGCGAAAATATTGGTGTCCAGGCAACGAGTTGAACGTTGCTGAGCAACAATTCTACAGATTCTATCAACCGAACCAGCTGCCATTTGATTAAAAGGCGCTGATTAAACGACAAGGAGAATTATTATGTTTCGTTTCCTGATTGTGAGCATGCTTGGGCTGTCCGTCATCACCGGCCTTGCCGCCTGTAGCGACACTTGGAAAGGCGTCAAAAAAGATACTGGCGAGAACATGGAATCAACCGGCCAGGCAATCGAAAATACGGGCGAAAAAGTCAAGAAATAGACATCTAGGTAAATTCCGAACCTAGTGTGTAAGCCGGGTTAGGCCGATAATTCGTGCATCCCTACAGAGGATATTATTGCGCATCGCTCTGATGTGACATTGATTCTTCTGTGCCCCGACCGAGCCCCTCCTTGGTCGGGGCTACTTTTTTTTGCGGTAGCCCCTGAACCGTTTAGAGCAATTCATCACCACAGATAAGGAATACAGAAATGATTGTTAAAGTTATCACAGATGCAAATGTTGCGGGCGGCGACCGGTACACTGCACAGGTCACTTCGTTGTTGGAGAATGCGTTGAACATATTTAGCGACCAGATCACGCGCGTCGAAATCCATCTTTCAGGCAAGAATGACAGCAAGAACGGTCAGGAGGACAAGCGTTGCGTATTGGAAGCTCATGTCGTGGGCTGCCAGCCAACCGCAGTTACACATGATGCCACCACGCTGGTACTGGCAATCAGTGGTGCAGTCAGTAAGCTTAAGAAGTTACTCGCGAGAAGCCATGAGCGCCTGCGTGATCATGACGGGCGAGCATCCAATCATGCCGTGTCGCCATGATTGCGATCACTTATTGTTTGCCAGAAATGATAACCGAAATAGAGCCTTCGCAGTTAGTGGTGCCATCTTCAACGAATGTTTTCTGCCCTAAATTGTTTGAGATTGGACCTGAGTAGTTTCCGATCCTTTCAGCCTGTTTTGGCGCAGCATACCGTTTTGCATATTTTTGCAATAAGACCAATCCTGGCTAACCAAGGAGAGTTCCATGAGAAAGTCTATATTGCTTGTCACCGCCGCAATCATTGGCACGGGCATGCTCACTGCAGATGCCAATGCGCTGGGTGCCGTGCAGCCTGTCGAGATTTCAAAGATTGATATTCACACGGTTTCTGCTGGCTATCGGGCGTCCAAAAGCATCGGTAGCAAGGTTCTCAACGATACAGGCGAAAAGATTGGCACGATTAACGATCTTCTTGTGACGCGTGGAGGCAAAGAGCCATATGTCGTTCTGTCGGTCGGAGAATTCCTGGGTTTAGGGGATCGCCTCGTGGTTGTTCATTACGACAGCATTCGGTTTGCCGCCGACAATAAAATCGTGTTCCCCGGAGATTCTATGGAAGGGCTTAAGATGCTGCCAGCGTCTGCTTACGCAAAGGAATGATCACGTTGCGTCACTCACATAATCGCTTTCGCACAATTCACTCAATTCAGGAGATTCTAGCCATGGATAAGGATCGCATCGCCGGTTCTGTAAAGGCACTCAAGGGATCAATCAAGGAAACAGTCGGCAAGGCAACAGATGACGCCAAACTAGAAGTCGAAGGCGCATCGGACAAGGCCGAGGGCAAAGTCCAGAACGCCGCGGGGAGCTTTAAGGACGCGGTCAGAGAAGTGCTTAATAAATAGCGGCGTTTATGAAATTTTTACAATGACCAAGGTGGATAATGAATACTATTTTAATTATCGTCGTACTGCTTCTGCTATTCGGTGGCGGCGGATACTATGCGCACGGTCGCTACGGTGGAGCCGGGGTCGGCGGCATTCTTGGCACGGTTATTCTGATTTTCGTGTTGCTTTGGCTGTTTGGTGGCCTTGATTTCTTGGGCACGATGTAAATGTCCGGGCTCAGAATTTTGTTTATTATCAAGTGGATCGACTTGCCTCATTTTCAGAGGAAAGCATCCAAAATTAGAGATCCAGCGCATCTGGATTATTAGGCGGCATGCTGTCGCCACTTAGCCATGGCTGTTGCGCGGTTAAGCTTGAATTCCTGCTGTATTTTCGCCGTCGAAGGGATGCTATGCATGTGCACTATTGGACAGAAACTGAAATCAGGAGTGCCTATGGTAAATCGCTTAGTAGGCGATATGTCATCGTTCTGATTATGTTGAGAGCATTCAAATCAGCGACGGACAAAACTAATTTCCACGCGATTGTGAGTCATTTTTTATTTCAAACAGCACTACAGGAGCAACCAATATGATGCCTGTAACTATTTCTGGTCGGAGCTCTAGTTTACATTTGGGCACGGTTACAATATCAGGCTTTTGTATACTCTGCTTGGTTGTCTTCGCTATGATTCTGCTGGGGTTTTCTAAATCGGCAAATGCAGAAGACCTGAAAGTGACCGGCTATAGCAGCCCTGCTGCCGTGTTGGTAACCATGGAACCCTTGGCCGACTTGTCATCGAGGGTGCCGATGGATTCATTCTCGACAGCGCCACCGAGTAAAGCCTTGCTCATAGGCAAAGCCGCAATGGCGAAGCGTCACCAACTGCCTCCGCATAATATCGTCGGCAAGGACGTGACAAATATTGCAGGCGATGCAATCGGCGTTGTCACCAAGATTGACGGCGAGCAAGTTATCGTTGCTGTCGAAGAATACTTCGGTGCTGGTGCTCGCCACATTGCATTGGACTGGAATCACTTTACGACAAGCGGTGTCGGCAAGAACATCAAACTGCTTATGACATTGAGTAAATTTCAACTCAAGAAATTGCCTAAATACAACAGCTGAGACTGATAAAAATTCACAAAATACCGGCGCGATCAGCCCGGCAACTTAATCGAGGAAAAAAATGAAACCTACAAATGAACACGCCCAGGAAGATTATGATACACTGAAGGCGACCATCGAAAAACTCACCGCGGATGTTTCCGCCCTCAGCCATTCTCTTGCGGATGTCTTGAAAGAACGCGCAGGTCGCGCAGCGCATGACATACGTGACGGAGTGAAATCTGCTGCCGGTGAAATCAGCGAAAAAGGCAAAGCTTCTCAGGAGGCCATCGAACAAACGGTTCGTGAAAGGCCATTTCAGAGCCTGCTGGCTGCTTTCAGTGTCGGGCTGTTGATTGCGCTACTGTTTCGGAAGCGCTGAATTTAAGGCCATGACGATGCAGTTTTTGATCAATAAGGCCCACCGGCTGGGAGATTCGATACGCTATCGTATGGCAACAATGGCGATTTTGATCGGCGGAGCCATTATCATGGCGGCAGCAATCGGATTTGCGATTGCCAGCGGTTTCATCTGGCTATCGATGCAGATGCCCAGCTATTTGGCGGCCCTTGTCGTCGCCGGGGTCTTGTGTCTGCTTAGCACGATTATGATTGTCCTAGCCTCTATGCGTAAGGGTTCAGAGAAGACACCTTCGAGCTTAAACGCACCGACTAATTTTTCCGAGGCTGGCCCCGCTTCGGAACACATTGTACGCGAAGCGCTGGAGGTAACGATGGATACCCCCATAAAGGCGATTTTTGCGGCGACGGCGATCGGACTTATCGTCGGTCTGCTGCGTACAAAAAATAATAATGGCTAAGCTGATCGGTAGTGATGAGCCGGAATTAGTGACGATAGCGGCACCTGAGCCGCAAAACCTTACCCAAGATGAACTGATGCGCGTGGTCCACGCCTCGATGCCGGCATGCGTAGTCGGGCTTGCAGTGCTTGCTTTACTATACACAATGTATTTCGCAGCCGATCTTATTTTGCCGGTCTTTTTGGCACAGTTCCTGAGCATTATCCTGCGACCGATGGTTCGCGGCATGAATCATTTTTGCATCCCCCGGACAATTGGTGCGTTGATCGTGTTGATCGGGCTTGTCAGTGCCATTATCAGCGGCCTCATCAATCTTTCTGGGCCTGCCGAGCAATGGATACACAGGATACCGGTAATTCAACGTGACATCGAAGCGAAGCTCTGGCCCGTTACCGAGTCCATCAAACAGGCAAAAATAGCGACCGCAAACATTGAGAAAATCGCACAGGAAGCGACCACTCAAGTTAAGAAAAGCGAAGTCACGATCAAGAAACCATCTTTCCTCAGTCGTGCATTTGAATCGACGTTGCTGACATCCGTGCAGTTACTAATCGTCCTGGCGCTCACCTTCTTTTTTTTGACGCAAAACAATGAGCAATCAAAACGACCATTTCCAAAACTTCCGTGGTTAAAGCACAGTGATTTAATTGCTGAGATGTTTGCGGTTGTGCAGGCAACCATCACGCGATTTCTGCAAATCAGTGCTGGTATCTATTTTATTCTTGGCGCCATCACGGCATTTTCCATGTATCTGCTGGAAATGCGCAACCCGGTTCTTTGGGGGGTGCTGGCCGCAGTTCTTGGATTCGTGCCCTATGTCGGCCCGATGATTGTCTTTGTTTGCATCGGTACTGTCTCGTTACTGACTTTTGATGTTTGGTGGCAGTGTCTGGCCCTACCGCTAACCTACGGCGTTCTTTCAATCGTCGAAGGTAACCTCATCACGCCGTCGATTCTTGGGCGGAAACTTAAGCTGAACCCGATCGCCGTTTTCCTGTCGATGCTGCTGTGGACCTGGGTGTGGGGTATAGCCGGCGCCATTCTGGCCGTACCCATTTTAGTGATCCTTGTCATTGTTGCCCGTCATATCGCACTTATTATTCGTGAAAGAGATATTGTGGCCGACGACGTCCCTTATACCAATTCCCAAAAAGTGTGACTTGTTAATGCTCTTTTAGGCTGGGCGTGATTCAACATGGGAAACAGAGTCGTTTTCCATGACACGCAGCATTCCCCTACGAACAGACGACACTGCGGATGGCCTTCGCGGGCTTTCCCGTTCCTCACCGGACAGCAATCAAACCCGACGGCTGTTGGCTCTTGCCTTGATTTATGACGGCAGCGCTCGTCATGAAGCCGCCCGTCATGCGAATGTTTATGTTCAGAGCATCCGGGACTGAGTTTTGCGTTTCAATGCGGAAGGACCGGAAGGGTTGATCGACAGAAAGTCCACAGGCGCACCGTGCCGGATCCGGGGAAAGTCATGCTGTCGCCGCTCAAGGACATCAGAAACGGCGTCGCCGCGCGGCCGGGGGGGCGTGCCGCGATTTCGCAGTGCTGTTCGTCGATGCCGTACGAAGCCTGGAGGGGGATGAGGCTCACAAGCTGGCCGGCGAGTCCAATGGCACGATACCGGTCATGATCGCGTTTAACATGTTGAGAGCGATGATCACATTGCTTCCGATTTTCTGGAACTCTCGAACAGGATAGGCCATGTCCGACCCCATCTTCTTTGACAGCTGGCTTGGTATGTTGCGCATTGTCGTCGTCGGCATTGCTGCCTACGCGGTTCTGATACTCATGCTGCGCATCTCGGGTAAGCGCACGTTAAGCAAAATGAACGCTTTCGATCTTGTGGTGACGGTCGCGCTTGGCTCGACGCTCTCCACTGTGCTTCTGGACGCAAGTGTGCCGTTGCTCGAGGGCATCATGGCGCTTGCGCTGCTGATTTTCCTGCAATTTGCAATCACTTGGCTGGCGATCCGGTCGGACCGGTTTCAAAATCTAATCAAGTCCGAGCCGACGCTTCTGGTTCACGAAAGTCGCTACCTTGATGCAAGCCTGCGTCAGCAACGCGTGACGCGCGGAGATATTGGCGCGGCTCTTCGTGAAAGCGGCATGACCGACGTCTCCGAAGTCCAAACGGTAGTGCTGGAAAGCGATGGATCCATCACCGTAATCCCACGGGGCCCGGGACTGTAACCTGCGGTCTTGAATTTCGATTGAGCTTCGGGCCATGAGCTCCTGCCCAGGGCGCGGCCTGGCGCCTGCCGGCGTCGATGAAGAGACGACGCCCGTCGGAGGTGGATCGCCCCTGCGAAGCGGCATCCGGTTATTCGGGTTGATTATGATTGCATCATTCTGCGGCGATCCGCTTGGCCATTGACCTGCGATCCGAAACCTCCGTCATGGCCGTGTCCGAGGCATCTTCAGGCGGCAGGGCCGGGCGCCAGGTAGCCATGGCGCGCGGTGACGTGCCCCCCCCGACGAAACATCACCTCGTGATTGAGCGCGCGGGCGAGCGAGGCTCTGCCCCGGCTAACCCGACTCTTGATCGTGCCGACCGTGCAGCCGCAGGCATTAGCGGCCTCCAACTGCGAGTAGCCGTAGGCGCCTATCAGCAGGATCGGCCTGCGCTGGATATCGGGCAGCATGGAAATGGCCAAGTTCAGTTCTTTCAGGGCAAGCACATGATCCTGTCGCGCCTCCTCGAACAGAGTATTCGCCAAGACACCATCGACGTCCTCGACTTCCCGCTTGGACTTCCGCAAATCGGAGATGAAGGTGTTATGCAGGATCGTGAACAGCCAGGCGCGCAACTGGGTATCGGGTTGGTACTTGTCCCGATTCGCCCAAGCCTTGAGGAACGTGGCCTGAACCAGATCCTCGGCGCGATGTTCGTTGATGGTCAGCTTCAGCGCCCGGTTGCGCAGGACCTGCCTCTGCGGTGGCAATAGGGTGTGAAATGGATGTCGTTCGGTCAACATATGCATCTCGCTTTCAAATTATAGCTTTCATGTGGTTCCGTGCTCATCGTGTGGCATTCGTCGGTTCGGGGCCGTCGATATCGGTTGATCGGTCGGGGAAGCCTGTAGAACCGTCCGGCATGAGCTTCGCCCTGAAGACGCCTCTAATCTCTTGCGGCTTTCGCATGCCGCGGCATTAAGGGCCTTCTCGTTCATTGGAAAACTGCGGTCAGATCAGGACAAACGGCTGATCAGAGCAGTAGTAAGATGATGAGGACGACCATTAACGGCGCTCCGAGAAGCCAGGCGATAAGTGCAAACACAGGTCTATCCTTTCGGGTCAGGGTGAAGGCGACGGCGCATCAGCGCCGCGCCGCGAAGACATCAAAGCCCAGATCGTCGTCACGGTGACGCCCACCGGCAGTGGCGGCGAAGAACGCGGCGACGGCACCGACCAGCAGGGTAGCTGCCGCAATAAAGCCGAACACCACACCGGCAACCCGTGCCTTTTCAACGGCGGCAGTTGCTTCCGTGCGGGCACTGGCAAGCTCTGCATTGACCTCATCGATGCGGGCACGGGCCGCTGTCTGGTCAAGGTCTGTATTTGCAGCTACGACCTGCGCCAGATAACTGCGGTCGCGCTCCGCCATTTCACCGCTGACAACGCTGCGCCCGATAACAACTGCAACCTGCTGCTGAACTGCGGGATCGATGTCTGTGATTTTCGCGACACGTTGCATCGACTGTCGCATCGATTTTGCGGTGGCATCAGTTGCGGCAGAGGCCGGATCATCGGCGCCAGTGTTGGCTTCCCCGGTCGGGGGGGCGCTGTCTGTACTGCGCAACATGACATTGGCAAAGTAGTCGGAAGGGAAAGCTTCGGTGACAACCTCTGAAACCGACCCAACCGCCGACGTGCCAGCGCTCAGCAAACCGCCAACGCCCATGGCAGCAAGAACTGCGCCGACCAACGCGCCAGTGGCCCAGACCATCAGCCCATGTATCCCATCGCGCACCTCGACCTCGGCCGACGTGGCATCTCCGGCGCGGCGACGCATCCGCCCGACAAGGTAGCCGCCGGCACCGAACCCGGTAACCGTTACCCAGACGAACCAGATGCCTGCGGCAATGGCGAGCCAGGAAGCAGACACTCCCTCGCCCCGATATGGTGAAGTAAGCGACAGACCGAGACTGACACCGAATTCGATCAACAAAAACGAGAATGCGAGCGCAAAGATGCTGCCGGCAAGAATGGCAGCCCAATCCACGTAAGAGCTTTCCGCAATGGAATGCGTGGACATCTCTGCGGGATGTTGGTGGAGTGACGAGTTATCCGATATCATTGAAATGATCCTTGTGATAATGCGCGATCAACTCAGACCAACAAAGCTGAGGATTGCAATAACGATGACTACGGCCCCAACAATATAAATAATCTGGTGCATTATTGTTCCCTTATACTTGAATTGGCCAAAATACTCCGTCCGTTCAGAAGGACGAAACGGTTCATAATTTGAAATTACTTTTTAAATCTTTTGGTGAGTAGGGTCGGAATCTGCTCATGCCAAAATTACATGGCGTCAACGACCCAATGGCCTAGTGTCCCGAATCCGAAGTTCGTCGCATTTTGGGCATCTTCTTTTCGAACTTCGAATCTACCACACTGGTCTGTCTGTCGATGCCCTTCTGCCCGGCATAGATAGGATGAAGTGTATGATGACCCTATTGCGGTCTGAATGATTGCGATTGCACACATTCAGGTTTCCTTACGGCACCTGATCTTGCGTTCCTTGTTCAGGTCCACACCTTCGTCAAGCGGCCCAGTGTGTAAAAAGTGCAAGCTTCCGGCGCATGTATTCACTCCCGCGCCGGCGGCTAATCACTTGCAAGGAATTTCCCATGGCACGCACACTCGTGGCCACTATGCGCCAGGCAAACCGGCTGATGCGCCCGCGCAAGATGTCTAGGTCGACCCGATCATTTCAGAAAGTGATGAGGGACTTCAAGGTCAAGTCAGCACTTTCCGCAATCAATCCGAAGGCTACCAAGTCGCATAAGGCCATTACACCAAAAGCTCGCTTCACAGGGGCTGCGCTCAGGCAATCGCGCGCGGTAATGGCCCGGTCGGTGGGGTACGAGGCCTCGCCTCGCATTTCGAAGGGTACGCAGTAATAGCTCTGGTGGCGCCTGTGGCGGGCATCTGCCGTGCCCCATAGAACGGGCATTCCAGGAAAGCTTCGTCAATCAGCCGCATCAGAATCAGGTTGATGAGGGGACTCACGCCTGTCGGGATGTAATAGAACGACGAACCGCGGTTTTCAACAGACGGCCTCGGCACATTGTTCCTTCTTGGATTTCAGCGTGCTCATTCCGTTATACCTTCGCATGATCATGTGGGTTATGTTATGTCTGTCGTTGGGTAGGCACCCTACGCCACCTTCTCGCCCAGGATATGCTCTACCCAGAGCTTCTGTACCGCGACCATCGCCACGATGGTGAGCGGAGCGGCGAGGATCAGCCCCATCACCCCGAACACCACGCCGAGAAGAACCTGCACGGCGATCAAGAGGGCTGGTGCAAGGTTGACCGCCTTCTGCTGGATTATCGGCATGAGCAAGTTGCTCTCGACGCCCTGAATCACCAGATATCCCCCCAACACGATCAGCCCGGTCTGCATCCCCTCGGAAAATCCTACGGCAACGATTGGAACTGTCGCGATGAGCGGACCGATAAACGGGACAGCGCTCAGTAGCGCCGTCAAGACCGCGAGCCCAAGCCAGAGATCGACGCCGAGAAACAGAAATCCAAGACCGACAGTTATCCCGAGAAACCCCATGGAGACGAGTTGTCCGAAAAACCACCAGCGCAACGCATGGGCGATCCCCGACAGCGTCTCATCCACCATTTCCCGATGGTCGGGCGGCACGAGGCGTACCGCACCCTGCCGGTAGAGTTTCGGTCTGGCCGCAAGAAAAAGCGTGAGCACAACTATAATGCCGAGGCTCGTAATGGCGCCGACCACCGTCATTCCCCAGTTCATCGCCTGCCCTGCCAAGTCGCCCGCGGCACCGGCGAAGCCCTCTCCCTCGCCATCCATCACGCCGAGAAAGTCCAACACGCCAAGATCCGAAAGCTGGGTATGAAGCTTCTCCACGAAATCGATCATCGTGTCGATCAATGCTTGGAACTGCTCGATAAGGCGCGTCGCCGACAAGCTGAAAGTTGCGATCAGGAGCGACACGAGTCCAATCGTGAAGCCGGCCAGCATCCAGCCACGCGAGACAGACAGCCTGCCAGAAGCTGCACTCGCCATTCCATCGAGCACGACCGCAAGAAGCACCCCCGCGAACACAAGAAGCAACACATCCCCGAGGAGGTAGCCTAGCAGAAGCAGCCCCGCCGTCAGAAATATCGTGTTGGCATTGATCCTCGACTGCGCGCCCATGTATCTGCGTCCCTCTGCAGCGCGGCCCGGCGTCGCTACCTGTATTGCCCTGTATTGCAACGTCCTGGAATCCATCTCGTTCCAAACCGTGCGCGAAAAAATGCCCTTCTCAGGAACGGCTCGTAGGGTCGAACAGATCTGGACGCGCTGATTTCCGATCACGACCAGGGCAGATCGACAGGACCGAAAGTATGTCGCCAAACAGCGGGCGTGAGAACATTCTCCATAAATCCTGCCCACAATTGCGGATGGATCAGGCGGCAGAGATCATCTCATTTTGCAGACTGTACTGGCTTACACCTTGGTGCCGCTTTCAGCCAGCTATGCGCAAACTCCAGTTTGTTGATCACCATCGGGGGCGTCACGAAGGGGTATAAATCCGGCACCCCCATAGCGCGGTTCACATGATTGAGTGCAATACCGACTCCCAGGCCAATGCCCAGAAGACGTGATGCATCGTCTTCGGCGTAAGCGTCGTATTCCGGTTCGGAGGCAACCGGCAAAGAGAGTTGGGCTGCAGTAAAGCTGTCGACCATGTCGGCGAGGTGTAGGGCATGCGCTGCGATTTCTGCCCAGTCCTCGTGCGGATGGGCTGACGCATAGGCCGAGATGTAAGCGCTCTGCCAGGCGGCCGGCGGACCGGCTTCGTAATGCTGTGCCAAGGCTGCGCCGTAATCCTTGGTCTCATCGCCGAACAGGGCACGAAAGCTTTTATGAAAGTCATCCGACACGGCGAGGCGTTCAAACAGAAAATGAGCAATCTCGTGCCGGAAGTGGCCGATCATCGTCCGATAAGGCTCCCCGTGTTCTTCACGCCGACGTACCCGCTCAACGTCATCGGCTTCAGCCAGATTGATGGTTACAAGTCCCGACGCGTGGCCCATGGTGACGTCGGTCAGGCCGGTGGATGTCGCTTCGGAGAGCATGTGGAACTCGGGACGACCCCCCGTATCGAGCGCGTCGAACCACCCCCAGCGATGCAGTCCGACCAGAGCCCAGCGTTTGTAGCGTTCCGCCTTCGCCCATAGCAGCGTGTTATCGGGCACGGCAAGATCCGGGTGGACCGTCGTCATCCTGCAGCTGTCGCAGAGGTCGACGTCAGTGCTCGCCAGCCAATTACATTCGATATTATTTCTGTTTGCGCAGTGCCGGCCGACGTAGACGAAGCTCTGCGATTGCAGATCGTAGGCGACATCGACCCCGCAAGAGCAGGCAAGGTTGTTGAAGAACAGATCCTCTCCGCAGACAGGGCACATGAATATCTTCATTTTGGTTTCAGCCTTTCCTTTGAGGATAATCGCTTCTTCATGAGACGCCTCCGGCCACAGTCATATTTCATCTTCGCAACAGGTGCCCCAGGATGTCGATTGCGGTGGCCGGGATCGTTCACCGCGGGCGACGAAGCGACCTCATCGGCACAGTTCTGTAGGACTTTCGTGTCGATTGCTGTACGGAGCCGGTTTCGGCGGCCAGTGCCCGATTTTGGACAAAGTCCAGCTAAGTCGTTTCGGCGGATGCGA
This sequence comes from Rhodospirillales bacterium, assembly GCA_040877275.1. Taxonomy (GTDB): domain Bacteria; phylum Pseudomonadota; class Alphaproteobacteria; order Rhodospirillales; family Casp-alpha2; genus UBA4479. Next base: position 12,001 of record JBBDOA010000097.1, read on the forward strand.
GAGTCATTGTCAGAGCGTCCGGCAATTCCTGCAACATGTCCAGCATGACGTCGCTGGAGAGTCCCGCGGGAATCTCGTCCGTCCACACGCGGAAGCGCTTCATGTCGTAGCCTCCGAAGGACGTCATCATCGCGCTGTCGGCTGCGTCACGGCCACGGACCATCAGGACGCGGCCGATGCGAGGCGTGTTGTAGCGTGCATCGAAGGTGTACCAATTGCCCTCGAGGTAAGCCTCGAACCAGGCACAGAAGTCACCTGGACCCGAGGGCGGCACGCCGATGTCGCCGAGATACCCGCTGGCGTAGCGGGCAGGTATGTTCACGGCTCGGCAGAGTGCGATGGCAAGATGGGCGAAGTCGCGGCAAACCCCGGTTCCCTCGCGCAGTGCCTCGCTGGCGGTCTTGGTCGTACGGCCGAACTTGTACCCAAAGGTGAGGTGATTGTGCACGAAGTTGCAGATCGCCTGCACCCGCGCCCAGCCCGGCGGCGTCCCGCCGAAGAGTGCCCATGCGCTGTCGACCAACGCATCCGAGTCGCAGTAACGGCTGGTCGTCAGAAACGGGAACGCCTCTGACGGAAGGTCGATGATATCGTGCTGGCGGGCGTTCCCGTTGAAGGCGTCGGGTGTGCCGTCATCCTCGATGATGCAGTCGGACCAGAGCCGCAAGGCACCGGGTGGGGCCATCAGGCGCGTGCGGCGGTTGCCGAACGGGTCGAAGAACTCCGTGAGTGTGACGTCCGGCTCGACCCGGATCGCGGAGCCGACGATGCGGCCGGTACATGTCGGATGCGGCGAGAGCGCCAGGATCAAGGGCGTCGGTTGAGGGCTCTCGAGCGCGATTTCGAAGCCGAAGCGAATGAACATGACCACCATTTCTGATCTGAGTTAGCGTTTGAGAGCTACACGCGCCCATCCCTTGTCTTGCATTCCACTTTTCCACCGCGATCTGCTGCCACGCAAAGACTTGATCGAAGAATGTCCGGATCCGAACTCTGCGCCTCAATCACTGAACGCGGTATACGTATGACCTCCCCGTGACATTCGGTGAACATCGTCTGATGATCCGTCCGTGAACCGGGCACGACATGCGGTTTCTTAATTTCAGCCTTGCCGTTTCGCCCCGCGCGGATGCGCACTGGGCATTGACACCTTTGATAACTCCGTCGCGCTGCTTTCGTTCCATGATGCGGCGGATGAACTGGTGATCGAAAGCGAATTGCTGTTGCACCGCTACGGTTTCGTCAAAACCCTCGGCTGCCTCTAAGAATTCAGCGATCTCTTCGGAGACGTGGATCGGCTTACCTCGTAATCGATGGGTTTGAAGCGGAAATTGTTCGATTGTCCTGCCGAACATGCAGTAAGCGCGACGATCAGATCCATTTTCGCTTCGAAGACGATGCGGTCGCCGGGTTTGCTCAGCGGCGGGCGGACCTCGATCCGGCCGGACTCACTGTCTAAGTGCACATGCATGAAGATGTTGAACGCGATTGGTATCGCATCGGCCGGAATATCGTATGGGGCGAGCACGCGTTCCAGATTGCCCTGGCAACCGTGATGCGGTGTCCGGTCGCCGTAGATGATTCGGAACGTGTCAGCCGAACATGGGGTCAGCGTGAAATCGTGCCGACCGACGTCGTCGTCCATTATTTCCAGCATCGGCACCGAGCGATTCGAATAGAGAAAATTTCCGGTGGTCAGGAACAGCGAACTCGCGTAGTCGATCGAGCGACCGGATGAAAGATACTCTGCCGTACCTTGCCTGTTGAAGGCGACGAGATCGGAAACCTGTTCCCCTTCGGGGTCGATGACCGTCAGACGCTCTCCCCTGGTGAGTTCCAGCGCTGCCGCCGATCGCGGGGCGATACGCTGAGGCATCACTCGTCGCCCTTGAACTCGAACGGGCATTTCCACTCCTTGTTCACCTCGCGGCCGCTGTACTGGCAAGCTTCCGAACTCTGGCCGAAATCGTCGAGCATGGGGTTCAAACCTCCGGTGAGGTCCTCGTCGCGTTTCCGGATCGTAGTCTTCATCTTCTCGAACAGACCATCTTCCCGAAGCTTTTCGAACTGGCCGTGAGGATTGAAAACCATCACCGGCACTTCGAAACGTCTTGCCGGGCGCGAAGCGTGGGGATGCATTCCCAACACGAAATAGGCTTCTCCGCCGACGCTCATCGAAAAATGCGCCAACTCCGGATCCGTCGCTACGGTGTTGTCCCATGCGCTTCCGCTGGCGACATCGAGATTGTGCAAGCACTGCAGACGCATCCACAGTGTCTGTTCGAAATCCCGTTCCGATTGATCCAGCGGATCGGAAAAGAAAACGACGAGAGACTGGACCACGCCTTTTTGGTTGACGAGGGAGCGACCGAAATTTTTCACCGTCTGGTGGATTTCAAGGTCGTCGGCGGCGCTTTCCATGCTGCCAACCCCAAGAAAGGACATATTGTTGCAGGCCAACGCCGATTTCGCGCCGACACAGGGATAGGTCTTCGACTGGAGAAAAGCCCCGAAATGATGGCGCGCCGTGTCAGTTTTTTTCACTGAGGTGAAGACTCAAAGGTGGCATAAATGGCAAGCGGGCTCCCGTATCGCCACTTTGAGAGCTTGCTCAAGGACCGTGCGATATCTTCATAGGTCGCATTTGCGGGAATGTCGTGCGTGACTGCCGCGTCGCCGAATTCAATTCTCAGGCGAATGGCTTTTACAGGCACCTGTTGGTTTCCGATGGGCTTCATTGAGGTTCTCCGTGATCTTGCGGTCCGCGACTGGATGGCGACCGGCCAAGCGCTATGGAAGGAGATTAAGGCCCGACAGTGCCACCGCGACAGGGGCGGAAAACACCTATGAGCCTCGCGCCGAACGGCCGTGATTTGGAAACATCGCGTCGGCCTCGGAGACGTTGATGCGCTGCTCGTAGTCGCGCACCAGCCTTCGCCAGCGTGTGGGCCAGCCGAAGATCGCTCGACGACCCAGCGCCTTGTCAGGAGTTTGAGCCACGGCCATCGCTTGCAGATCGTATCCAGGATCATCTGTGCGCCGGCACTGCCGGAGATGTCGTCCGTGGTCAGGTTGACCATCAAGAGCCGGCCGTCGTTTTCGAGGAAACTCCATTCTCAAACGGACTCTCAGATCAACGTGGCGTCAAAGATCAAGGTTTCAAATATGAGTGTCATTCGGGGGAATTGAATCGCTCCGGGATTGCCGGAGGCTCCAAATCTTGAGAGGATGGAGTGATGGATAATCAGGTAACACGCGGACATTGTTCAACGGAAGTGCGCACGCGAGCGGTACCGTATCGGACCATCCGCCGGTGTGGATGCCCCTTTTTTCCCCAGACAAGATGACGTGATGGCCACTAAGCCTGAGAAGACCCGCAAGTATGACCTGCATACGGGGCATCCCTATTGGCTGACCACGCGAGGCATCTCGGTAAGGGTGCGGGCGACACCGGGCGATGGGCGATTCGACGTGATCATCGTTGGTGCCGGCATCAGCGGCGCTCTTCTGGCCGAGGCCCTGACGCGGGCGGGCAAGCGGGTGCTGATCCTCGACCGACGCGCGCCGGTGCGCGGCTCGACGCCCGCCTCGACCGCGATGATCCAGCATGAGATAGATGTGCCGCTGATCAACCTGCAGGCTGATCGCGGCCGGGCCGCAGCCGATGCGGCATGGCGGCGGTCGGTCCTGGCGGTGAACGATCTGCTGGCTCTGGTGGCAGATCTGGGCCTCCACTGCGGCATGGCGCACAAAGCTGCACTGTATCTGTCAGGCGACCAGATGGACGCGGACGCTCTGATGGAAGAGACGAAGGCGCGCCGGAAGATCGGCATTGCTGCCGAGTACCTCGACCGCGACCGGCTGCGCGCCGACTACGGCATCGACCGCGCGGCGGCGATCCTGTCGCAGGATTCCGCCTCCGCCAACCCGGCGCAACTGGCTGCGGGATTGCTCCGCGTCGTCCAGAAACGCGGCGCGGTAATCGCCTCGCCGGTGGAGGTGACGGACATGGCCGAATTGCCGGGCGGCGTGGCGCTGTCCACAAGGGAGGGACGTGTGCTGGTTGCCGAACATGCCGTCTTTTGCACCGGATACGAATTTCTCAAGCAGATGCAGGCACCGTCGCACCACGTCACCTCCACCTGGGCGCTGGCGACCAGGCCTCTCAAGGACTTGCCGCAGTGGTTGTGCGACACGGTCGTGTGGGAAGCTGCGGAGCCTTACCTCTATTTCCGCTCCGATCCGACGGGTCGGATCATTGCCGGAGGAGAGGATGAAGATGCGACCAAGAAGAACGCCAGCAAGTCGGTGCTGAACCAGAAGACGAAATGTATCCTGAAAAAGCTCGAGGCGACGACGGGATTGACGGTCGGCCGCGCCGAGGAAAATTGGGCCGCGCCCTTTAGCGTGACCAAGGATGGCCTGCCGATCATCGACCGCGCGAAAGGCCATGACCGGGTCTTTGCGGTGATGGGTTTCGGGGGCAATGGCATCACCTTCTCCGTCATCGCGGCGCAGATCGTGGCCGCAGCGTTGACCGGCAAGGACGATCAGGATGCAGATTTGTTCCGGCTGCGATGAGTGCATGCCCGTTCGATGGAGGAATGCAGGCCTGGGCGTTCAGCCACGAAGCGTGATGGCATCCACCGATTAGGATGCACGGTCAAGAAGTTGCAAACACCTGCCGCCAGCCTGAGCGGCGGCGCCAGTCATGCTGCCAGGACCCGCGCCCGCACGACGGAAAAGGGTTCAATTCATGGGCTCGAATGATCCGGTGCTGCATGGCGAAATTTGCCCAAGACCGGATCGGTCGGGAACGTCTCTGTCCCGGAGGCGTTCCTTCAATATGGCTGAACGGTTTTGACGCGAAACCTGCCCTGTACGACCTCAAGGTGCCGGCCCGCAACAAATCCGCTTCCGGTCACGACCCTGCAGGGGGCACCTGCAACCAGAGATCCCGGCTTTCGGGATAAAGGAGAAGTCCATGACACAACCAGCACACTTGTCGCACGCAGCGGCAACTCACGGTGTATTCGGGTTCGATCGCGACGGCTACACACGCGCGGAAACGCATGAGTTGACGACCTCCGACGTCGAAAGCGCGACCGTCTATGGCCGCGACGACGTAACCATCGGATCGATCAGCTCGCTCAAGGTAGGCACTGACGGCAAGATCACTGACGCCGTGGTCGACGTTGGCGGCTTTCTGGGCATGGGGGCGCATTCCGTCCTGTTGCCGTTCAGCCAGCTGACCGTTCTGCGCGAAACCAACGGGTCCGACGTGCGCGTCCATCTGGACACGACGAAAGACAAGCTCAAGGCGATGCCGCACCACGACGATTGATGAATCCAAGTGCTGAAATGAAGGAGGCCGCACTATGATTTGTGCGGCCTCTTTCGTTGGTTGGGTTCAGTGTCCAGCGGTCACGTCATCGAAGTGGGGACCGCAGCGGATTTGAACGGAACGCTTCCAGGAAATCACTTCTTGGCATGATACTGCGGCCTGCCCTGGATCTGTTCCTTGGTTGCATCGACATAAACGCGCACATCCGAATGGTCTTTGTTCGACATGATCGTCAGTTCGTCGAAGTCCATCGATACATGGCTTTCACCCATTCCGAGGAAGCCGCCAAAGTCGATGACGACATTTTTGATGGTACCCGCGTCGTCAACGATCATGTCTGTCACGGTGCCAACATCTTTGTCGTTCACATCGTAGACAGATTTGCCCATCAGGACATCGGTTGAGACTTGTGTCGCTTCGACCCGGTCATAGCCATCACGCGTAATTTTGGGAGCCGCAAACGCAGTCCTGTCAGTACGCCTATCGGCACGAATCTCGGCGTTGTCCGCCGAACCGTCCATCTTCATCGACATACGGTCGTAGGCAGGCGAGTTCTTCAGCTTGTCCGCGCTGGTTTTCAGGGTGATGTACATCTCCGAACGGTTGTCGGCGTCCGACGTGAACGTGACCTGATCCATGGTCACCGCAACGTCCCGCTCGCCCATGCCGAGAAATCCGCCGACGCCGATCACGAGGGCACGGACCTGCCCATCATTGGACAGCACGACCTCGTTGATCTGACCGATTTTATCCATGTTATCCAGATCGGCACGGTTCATCGTATCCATGCCGCGCGTACCGCGAGTGTTCCTGTCCGCGTTCTTCTCCGCGTTGTTGCTTGCCTTACGGTTGGTCCGGGTCATGTCATCAGAGGTGCGGCCCGCATAGACATCATGGCCGATCAGTTCGGACGCGAACACGTCCGACTGGCTGCGCTTGTCCAGAAAGCCGGACATCGTTGAGGCTTGTTGCGCCCTGTTCTGGTCCGCTGCAGGCGCCGGGGCCTGCGAAAGCGCCATGGTGGGAAAGCCCAGTACCAACGCGAGAGCTGTGGTTGAAAGTAGCGTTTTCATTCAGAAATCCTCCTTGGGCGAGATACGGATCGCCAATCGACCGTTTGTTCACCCACTAGGAATGAAACGTCCCGCCGCGCCGCGCGTTCCCTTTTGTCGCAACAGGTTTGCCCGTCGGCGCCGGCCGGTCTCTGCTTAATCCCCTCGCGCGCCAAATGCCGTGGCATCGGTTATGGGCCCGGGCAGCTCGTACGGTGATCATCGGATCCGTAAGGCTGCTTAAAAGACTCCCGGCAAATGTATTGGCGACGTGAACCCGTCGTTTCAGGCGACGAAGAAAGTCTCCGGGAGCCCGGTGCAGGACGATCTGAATCTCTTTTCGTGCGCGAGAGCGACAAGACTTTCCATATCGACCTGCTGAAGGAATCCTACGGCTTCCGCGCGGACGATTGCCTCGCGCCCGACCAGTGACGAACCCGGTCTCCGCGCGATGCAGACGGCCTGATATCGCTTGTCACCCACCCGATGTGCAACATCGACGGGCACCGAGACCGCCGTTCTGCGGCACGGCAGCTTTCGGAAGACCCCGGCCCGACAGTTACGCTCAAGTCCTGGTGACTTTCCTGCAAACTCGCCATATGACGCAGAATTGACGCGCAGCACCCTCCGCTCCCCATGTTAAGATCGGAAAAGCCCCGCCTGTTACAGCGAGGCTTCCCGAAATACAGCAGTGCGAGATTTATTTTTGAGTCTTCTGCGGCTGGTTGGCCTGTTGCTGACCTGGCTTCTGCGGCTGATTGGCCTGTTGCTGACCTGGCTTCTGCGGCTGAATGGCCTTCTTTTGATCCGGCTTCTGCGGTTGGTTTGACTCGCTCATCGTTCTTTCTCCTCTGGTGTTGTTGTCCAACAAAACAAATTGGACACGACATCATCCTGACCAGAACGCGTCATTATTCACAGGGTCGGAATCTACACAGATCGCATCATGTCCGGACTGCCTCGGCCGTGAAAGCCGTAAGCGGCGGTCCGCGCGGGTTCGATGCGGGCCGGAATATCTATGGGAGCAAACGCTATATTGCGCCCGACACCGCCGGGGCGGGGCTAGTCACAGTCTTAGTCACATCCCTACCCGAGGAAATCCTACGGTGCCAAAATCTCCATCGTCGCCGGCATCCTCAATCTCGCCGCTGACTTCTGATCCGGAAACGGACGGTGCTTCGCGTCGCAACGTCAGGATGCTACTTTTGCAACAGGTCTAAGGAACTCATGCACGGATGAAGTTTTTGTTAGAGGCAGACAGTCAGTTGGCAACCGACCGATTCCGCGTGTCAGAGTGTCTGCCCCATGTTGGGGCCGTGTTTGCCTGGCCGGTCCGGGCGGGTCCGGGGTGCCGAGATTTCGTCGAGCAGGCCTTTGACGACCGGATTACTGTCACCCCCGCGCTGATAGGCGGCAACGATGTCAGCGTCGAAGTAGTATCGGTCGGTGTTGACCGGTTTCATCTCGCCGTATTCGACCCACCTTCTGGCATAGTGTTCGGGCAGGAAGCCGAGAAACTGTCCGGTCAGAATCAGCATTGCCGTGCCTTCGACACTGAACGATGTCGCATCCCGTGTGAGGCCGAAATTCGATGCTTTTTCCAGCGGCGTGTGCTTGTAGCCGTGAAGAACGTGGCGCATGTCCGAAAGGGTATCGCCCTGCAGGGACTCGCCCGCAGACAGATTGAAATAGGGATGCCCGGTGCCGCAATAAAGCAGGTTTCTTTCCTTGTAGAGATGCACGTAGTCCAGGCCGGGGCGTTCTTCATGCATCGGCATGATACCGATATCGATGCGGCCCCGTCCGACCCTGTCTTCGATTTCATCAGGTGAAAGGTTATGCATCCTGATGTTCACATTCGGCAATTGGCGGGAATAACGGCCCAAGGCATCAATGATCGGTGACAGCGGGTCGCAGATCATATTGTCGACCAGACCCATGCTTACATATCTGTTTCCATGTGCCTTGCTGACATCAACCCGGAATTCGTTCATCGCAGCAAACAGGCGTGTCGATGCCGCATAGATCTCGCGGCCTTCCTCGGTCAGTTTGAAGCCGCCCGGTCCGCGTTCACACAGACGCAAGCCAAGCCGCCCTTCCAGTGTCGACATCTGGGCGCTGATCGTTGATCGGCCAATATTGAGATGCGCTTCGGCATTCGTGAAGCCGTTGCATTCGGTGACGGCCCTGAACACCTTCAGCAATCTGATTTCGACGTCAGCCAGTTGTGGGATGATCACTTTCTTCTCACGCAATCCGGAATCCCCTTTGGCCTGGAGCCCCATTGACCGTCATAAACCGGTAGAACTATATCCGACGATGATCAATTTGGCATCAGTTATTCGCAGCTGCAATAACATGTTTGTGCCGGATCAACGCAAAGGTCTGAAAATCTGGATTTTTCAAGGTAAAGCTGCGTGCCAAGTTTGGAGAAAGCACCACGTTATTTTGTGCAAGTGCGTAATAAAAAGTCTGACAAAGTGAAATCAGGCTGCCGTAGGGACAGGTTGGCCATGGAAATCTTTTACAGGGGCTATGGGTTTGTGGAGGGCTCGAACACGTTCCGGCACTCGTTCGCAGTTTTTTCCGGTCCGACACAGCCCGGTCCAATACAGAAAGACTGGACACATAGGTATGAATGACATCGCACCATATCTCAGGGTCGACCGTATAACCAAGAACTACGGCGATTTTCAAGCGCTCCGGGATGTTTCCTTTGATATCCACGAAGGTGAGTTTATCTGTTTTCTCGGACCGTCCGGGTGCGGCAAGACGACACTTCTCCGATGCATTTCCGGACTGGAGGAACAAAGCAGCGGAACAATAATCCAGAACGGCGTCGACATCTCCCACGCACCGGTGTCCATGCGCGATTTCGGGATCGTGTTCCAGTCTTATGCCCTGTTCCCCAATCTGACGGTCTGGCAGAACGTCTGTTACGGCCTTGCCAATCTGAAGACGAACCGGCCGGAAAGCATGGCGCGTGCCGAACAGCTGCTGGAGCTTGTCGGCATGAGCGTGCACAAGATCAAGTATCCGGCGCAACTCTCGGGCGGTGAACAGCAACGCATCGCCCTGGTGCGTGCGCTCGCAACGTCACCGGGGCTGCTGCTTCTCGATGAGCCGCTCTCGGCCCTCGATGCGAAGGTCCGCGCGCATCTGCGCCGCGAAATCAAGAGCCTGCAGAAAGCACTCGGCGTGACGACGATCATGGTCACTCACGATCAGGAAGAGGCACAGACCATGGCCGACCGGGTCCTGGTCATGCGGAACGGGGAGCTTGAACAGATGGGCACGCCGCGAGAAATCTACGACGCGCCGCAAACCCGCTTCATCGCCGATTTTATCGGCATCATGAATTTCATTCCGGCACGGGTTGATGGGGATGGCCGTATCACGCTCGGCGCGTTAGCACTTTCATGCGAAACCCGGAACTGGGCAACCGGCAGTCAGGTGGACTGCAGCTTCCGTCCCGAAGACGTCAGCCTCAGCACCTCAGACGCCGGCAGTAACTCAATGGCCGCAACCGTCAATACCGTCGAACATCTGGGGGCCTTCGAACGCGTATTGTTGCGGCTTGATGGCCCAGGGACCCAGGACGTGACCGTGGATTTACGCAAGGGCAGCGATGCCAGTGCCGCCGCGATACCGGGAGCCAGCGTCTATCTGCACGTGGCACCGGAAAATATCCATCTGTTCGAAGCCGGGATACGGCCATGAGCCGCGCCATCGCCCTGATCTGGAATGCGGTCGGCAGCAAGCGCCGGCTCGACAGCGACGAATGGCTGCTGCGCTGGTTGTTATGGGGTTTTGTTGCCGGATTTTTCATCATCCTGATCGTGCCGCTTTATATGCTGATGTCGCGCAGCTTCCGTAATGCGTCGGGCGATTTTATCGGGCTTGAGAACTATCTTTATTACTTCACGACACCGGCACTGTTCCAGTCCATCGGCAACAGCTTCTTTGTTTCCGGGGTCAGCGCCGCTATCGTGACGGTTATCGCCTTTGTTTACGCGTTCGCCCTGACCCGCACGCAAATGCCGTTGAAGGGCTTCTTCAAGGTGATGGCATTCATCCCGCTGCTCAGCCCTTCGGTGGTCAAGGCGATTGCCCTGGTGTACTGGTTTGGAAACCAGGGGGTTCTCAAGGAGCTCATGTTCGGCCACACGATCTATGGCCCGATCGGGATTATCTTCGGGTCGGTCTTCTGGACGTTTCCGCATGTCCTGCTGATCATCATGACGGCATTGGCGCTTACGGATGGACGGCTTTACGAAGCGGCCGCATCGCTGAAAGCCGGGCGCCTGAAAACCTTCTGGACAGTGACGTTGCCGGGTGCCCGTTACGGCCTGATCAGTGCCTCGATTGTCGCCTTTATTCTGGTCATGACCGATTTCGGCGTCCCCAAGATTATCGGCGGCAATTACAACGTCCTGGCCACGGATATCTACAAGGAGGTCGTGGGTCAGCAGAATTTCGAAATGGGGGCCGTGGTTTCGGTTCTGTTGCTGATTCCCGCCGTCATCGCCTTTGCCATCGACCGGTTCGTGACGCGCAGACAGCATTCCAGCCTGACCGCCCGTTCGGTCCCGTATAACCCCAGAAAGTCACCCGTCATCGACTGGTTGATGTTTGCGTTCTGCATGACAATCACGTTATGCACGATTGCCGTACTGGGCATGGCGCAGTTTGCGGCATTGGTGAAATTCTGGCCCTATAATCTTGAACTGACCCTGAGCCATTATACTTTCGATGCCGCCGGGGTTGGCTGGGAAAACTTTTACAATTCGCTCAAGGCAGCGAGTCTGGTCTCCATCTTCGGGACCGTGATCATTTTCGTCGGTGCCTATATCGTCGAAAAATCTCGCCGCGATCAGGGCACCCGACAGGTATTGCAGCTTATGGCTTTGATGCCGATGGCAATCCCGGGACTGGTGCTCGGTCTTGCACATCTGATGTTCATCAATCACCCGGACAATCCGCTCGGTTTTCTGTATGGCGGCATGACGATCATCGTCATCAGTACGATCATGCACTTTTACACCGTTACCCACCTGACGGCGACGGCGAGCCTGAAACAACTCGACAATGCCTTTGAATCCGTATCGGCTTCGATGAAGATTCCAGCGCCTAAAATGTTCTTTCGGGTCACCGTGCCGTTGTGCCTGCCGGCGATCCTGGATATCGCCATCTATCTGTTCCTTGCGACGATGACGACGGTCTCCGGTGTGATCTTCATTTACGGGCCGGATACCAAGGTCGCCTCGATTGCTGCCATTCATATGGACGAGCTGGGCGAACAGGCATCCGCCGCCGCCATGGCGATGTTGATTGTGTATGCCTGCGTGGTTGTTCGTCTGCTGCATCTTTTGGTCTCCCGGCTGATTTTGAAGCGGGTTCAGCGATGGCGTGCAAACTGAGCGGTCGCCGGCCATGAAGATCGTCGTCGTCGGTGCTGGTATCGTTGGAACCTGCACCGCATCAGCCCTGTTACAGGACGGCCACGATGTTGTACTGGTCGACGCCGGGCTTCCGGGCCAGGGCTGTTCCTATGGAAATGCCGG
>JBBDOA010000098.1:0-23758 GCA_040877275.1 Rhodospirillales bacterium
GATCTGCACATCGAGCCGGCCGCCGCGGGGCAGACACTCCGACGCGATGAGGATGAGATTGAGCAGCAACTTGCCCATGACCGGATCAATACCCTTTGGCTCGTCCGCAGCCGCCGGCCAGTTCAGCTTGACGTTCGACTGATCAAGGAAATCGTTTGCCAGCTTGCGCAGCACGGCCACTTCGGCACCACCGCTGCCGGCACCGCCGGCACCGAAGGCGACCCGGTAAAACGCCAGACGGCGGGTCAGCTCAAGGCCGCTGTTGGTCGCCAGCTGCATGGCGCTGTCGTCAAGATCGCCCAGTTCGGCAAGAATTTCCAGACCGGCATTGACCGCCCCGGCGGCACCGGCAAGATCGTGACACAGACGCGAACAGACCAGTTGGCTGAATCTAAGCTGATCACTCATTCACATTCTCCTGGTCGCCCGACCCTGGCATGGTGTGTTCACTTTTCGCTGTAACGATAGCATGGAATAGCCGCCGGCCAAGGCCGCAAACGGCTAGTCATCGGCACGCCTGAGGATATCTTCGCAGATGTCGGCGACCATCGAATGGCCCCGGCTGCGCTCTTCCCCTGCACTTTCGCTGCGTCTGAGCGCTTCCCTGCGAACCTCGGCGATATCAACCGGCATCTGCCGCAGCATCACCGTCAGCAGGGATTCGACGGCAAGAATATGCGCCGCCAGGTTATCCGTATCCTGACCCTGTCTGACGGCGCTGCCGGACAGCAACTCCATGCCGTCGGCGACCTTCTGCAGGCTCGTCTGCAGCGTGTCCATATGCTCGACGAAGCCTTCCATGCCAAGCGCTTCGATCATACGGGCACCAGAGTCAGGATCAGGCCTGTTGTTATTCTGGTCGTCATTGCTCATGCGGATGTCCTCTCAAGGCCAATTTCGACGCCGGCTTGAGGGTAACGCGCATGACGCAGTCATGCCAGAGCATCGACTCAGAGAATCGACAATGCGCACGAAGCGCACACAACTCGTTGACCAACCTCTTGAATTTGCGACTATTTCAGCTACATTATGAGGACGCGGCAAATGCCTTGCCGCAAACAGGATATGGTGATTTCCATGAAGTCAGTACTTATCGGCGGCCTCGCCGCACTTGTCATCTCAATCGCCGCTGGCGCTGTTTTGAACAGCATTAACCCGACAGCAGGTCAGAAGTTTTCCACGTCCAACACCCGTCTCGACTGATCAGCCGGAAACGGCCGGCAAAAAAAGGGCGGCGCCTCGGCACCGCCCTTTCGTTTGACTTGCGCCAGGCATGGGCCCGGGCAGCAGGGATTACTCCGCAGGCTGATGCACCCCGCCCTTCTGCATTTCTTCCTCGACCCAGAGCGAATGGTGCTCTCTGGCCCAGTTGAGATCGACCTGTCCGGTGCCGACCGCATCGAACGCGCCTTCCATACCGACCGAGCCGATATAGATGTGGGCAATGATGATGACGGTCATCACCAGCGCCACCGCCGAATGCCAGATTACGGAAATCTGCGTTTCCTGCAGCGCCGTGAAGCTGGTCGGCAGGTCCAGGCCGAACGTGTTGAGGATTGCGAAGGTGCCGGCCCACGGCTGCACCTCGAACGGCCACATCAGGGCGACGCCGGAAAACGACAGCGAGAAGCCGCCCAGGATGACTGACCAGAAGATGATCTTCTGACCGGCATTGAAGCGCCCGGCTTCAGGATGCACATTCTTCGAGAACATGCCGCCACCGACCGCCAGCCATTTCAGATCCCGCAGGTTCGGGATGTTGTAGCGCACCCACAGGATGAACATCAGGATCAGGCCCAGCATGAAAGCGAAAGCAACATAGTTGTGCGCCAGCTTGCCGTAATAGGTCAGCGAACTGAACAGATCCGCGCCGATGATCGGCTTCAGGAAATAACGCCCGTACAGGATGTTGAGGCCGGTCAGCGCCAGCACGATGAAGCTGGTCGCGGTCAGCCAGTGCACGCCACGCTCAAGCGCGTTGAAACGCTCAATGGTGCGCCCCATCGGATCGGGTCCGTGACCAATTTTGATGCGACCGCGCAGGGCGAAAAAGATCACCAGCAGCACGATAATGCCAAGAAGGCTCCAGGCCCCATAGGTGCTGAGCGGACCGTTCTTGAAGGCCCGCCATGCATCGCCGTCGGGCTGGACCAGTTGCCCGGCCTTCGCGTCAGGGATGGAGACCCTGCCACTGGCGCCGCCCTTGATGAAACGCCACATGTCGGAATCGGACATATTGCCGACCGTGGTATTGCCCGGCACGGCACCGTCCTGCTGTGCGGCGGCCGGATGATCGACGAACAGCGCGACCCCGGCATTCATCGTCATCGACCCGAAACCGACAAGCACCGCAATCATCGCGGCCAGGCTTCCGGTACGGATAAAGCGTAAAAATCTGGACATCTGTTTACTCCGATATCTGCCCGCAGCGATCGCTCAGGTCAGTTGCCACTTTGTAGTTTTCCGCGTTCCTGCAATGCCTTGTTGGCATCCGATTGAACTGCCGGCGGACGCACATCGCCGCTCTGGACGGGACCAACATCGCCACCGACGCTGGCATCATTGCCGCCCTGCAGCAGGGAACGCTGGCGCAATTGCGCGAGATCATCCTCGCTCAGTGAAGAGCTCGGCATTGTGCCCGGATAAACCCCCGATTCGTAGTTCAGCGGTCGGCCCTGTTCTTCGGGACGACAACCGGCCAACGCGAGCAGCGCAAAGCACACAACCCCGAAAGTTTTGAAAATTCGTTTATCTAACATTGGCGTTCCTTGTTGTTTGATAGCGCTGGCCCGCCGCAATTCGACGCACCAACCTGGAACCGCTCAGAAGCTAAAGGAGGGGCGGCACCCTGCTTTCACAAAGATGCCGCCGCCTTGCCTTTAATCAGATCGAAAGATCAGGAACCGGCTTTAAGCTGGTAAGCCGTACCCCAACCCCATGCGCCCGAGCCAAAGCCACGGGACACAACACGCTCGCGGTAGATGTCGGAGATCATATTGCCATCCCCGCCGAGCAGTGCCTTGGTCGAGCACATTTCAGCGCAGATCGGCAATTTGCCTTCCGCGAGGCGGTTGCGACCGTATTTCTGGAATTCGGCCGACGAGTTATCCTCTTCAGGACCACCCGCGCAGAAGGTACATTTGTCCATCTTGCCACGGGATCCGAAGTTACCGGCCTGCGGATACTGCGGCGCGCCGAACGGGCACGCATAGAAGCAATAACCGCAACCGATGCACAGGTCCTTGGAGTGGAGAACAACCCCTTCCTCGGTCTCGTAGATGCAGTCGACCGGGCACACCGCAATACACGGCGCATCCGAACAATGCATACACGCAACCGAGATCGAGCGCTCACCGGGTTTGCCGTCGTTGATCGTCACAACACGACGACGGTTGATACCCCAGGGAACCTCGTGCTCGTTTTTGCACGCGGTGACACAGGCGTTGCATTCGATGCAGCGTTCTGCGTCACACAGGAACTTCATTCTAGCCATTTCTGTGTCTCCCTATTTCACGCTGTTTTCACGCGGCAGAGCGTGACTTTGGTTTCCTGCATGTTGGTCACCGAGTCATACCCGTACGTACCGCACATGTTGGCTGCTTCACCCAACACGTATGGATCGGCACCTTCCGGATATTTATCCCGAAGGGATTTGCCCATCCAGTGTCCACCGAAGTGGAACGGCATGAAGACAACGCCCTGGGCAACACGCTCCGTTACAAGCGCCTTGACCTTGGCACGGCCACCTTCGGGTCCTTCAACCCACATCATGGTGCCGTCCTTGATGCCGGAGTTGTTGGCATCAATCGGGTTGATCTCCGCAAACATGTCCTGCTGCAGTTCGGCAAGCCATGGGTTGGAACGGGACTCGTCACCGCCACCTTCATATTCGACCAGACGGCCCGACGTCAGAATGATCGGGAAGTCCTTGGAATAATCCTCTTTCTGGATCGAGGCGAACTTGGTCGGAAGACGGTACATCTTCTTGTCCGAGTAGGTCTCGTACTGGGGCAGAAGGTCACGACGCGGCGTGTACAACGGCTCGCGGTGCAACGGCACCGGATCCGGGAACGTCCACACCACGGTACGCGCCTTGGCGTTGCCGAACGGGGCGCAGCCATGCTTGATCGCAACCCGCTGGATACCGCCCGACAGGTCGGTCTTCCAGTTGGTCTTGTCACCGGCAACCTTTTCGATTGCCGCCACCTCGTCAGCGGTCAGGTCCTTGTCCCAGCCAAGCTTCTTCAGCATGGCCATCGTAAACTCGGGATGACCGTCCTTGAGCTCGTTTCCAACCGGATACGAGCCTTCGGCAAGCAGGTTCTGACCTTCGCGTTCCACACCGAAACGGGCGCGGAAGTTGAGGCCGCCTTCGGCAACCGGTTTCGACGTGTCATAAAGCACCGGTGTTCCCGGGTGCTTCATCTCCGGCGTTCCCCAGCACGGCCACGGCAGACCATAGAAGTCACCACTGACCGGTCCGCCCTTCGCCAGAAGCGTCGTGCGGTCGAAGGTCACCTGGTTGGCCATATGCGCCTTGAGGCGTTCCGGTGACTGACCGGTATAGCCGATGGTCCACATACCCCGGTTGAATTCACGGGTCGTGTCTTCCATGTTCGGCTCGGAGCGGCCATTGCCGAGATCATCCATTTTGATGTTCTTGAAGAACTTGTCGGCCCAGCCGAATTTCTTCGCGAACATCGCCATGATTTCATGATCGGTACGCGATTCGAACGCCGGGTTGAAGACCTTGTCGCGCCACTGCAGAGAGCGGTTTGACGCGGTCACCGAGCCGCGGGTTTCGAACTGCGTTGCCGCCGGCAACACATAAATGCCGTCCTGGCGGTCCGGAATGACGGCAGCAAATGTCGGCACCGGATCGATGACGACCATCAGATCCAGCTTCTCCATCGCCTTCTTCATTTCCGGCAGACGGGTTTGCGAGTTGACCGCGTGACCCCAGTACACCATGGCCCGGAGGTTGTCGTTCTGGTCAATGTTGGCCTTGTCTTCAAGAACGCCATCAATCCAGCGTGACACCGGAATGCCGCTGGAATTCATGAACTTCTCTTCGGCGAACTGACCTTTCAGGAAGTCATAGTCGACATCCCAGACACGCGACCAGTGCATCCACGAGCCCTTGGCCAGACCGTAATAGCCAGGCAGGGTGTGCGACAGAACACCAAAGTCGGTAGCGCCCTGCACGTTATCGTGGCCGCGGAAGATGTTGGCACCGCCGCCCTGAGTCCCGATGTTGCCCAGCGCAAGCTGCAAGACGCAGTACGCACGCGTGTTGTTGTTGCCGTTGGTGTGCTGTGTGCCACCCATGCACCAGACGAGGGTACCCGGGCGGTTGTTGGCCATGGTTCGGGCCACACGACGAAGCTGCTCACCCGGAACCCCGGTTACACGCTCGGTTTCTTCGGGCGTCCACTTTTTCACTTCGGCACGGATCTGATCCATACCCCAGACGCGTTGCTGGATGTATTCCTTGTCTTCCCATCCGTTTTCAAAGATGTGGTGAAGGATACACCAGATCAGCGCGACGTCGGTACCTGGACGGAACCGGACAAACTCGTCGGCATGGGCCGCGGTGCGCGTAAAGCGCGGGTCACACACAATGAGGGCAGCATTGTTCTGCTCTTTCGCCTTCAGCATGTGCTGCACGGCGACCGGATGCGCCTCGGCCGGGTTCGACCCGATCAGGAACATCAGCTTCGAGTTGTGCATGTCGTTGTAGCTGTTCGTCATCGCACCATAGCCCCAGGTGTTGGCAACACCGGCGACCGTGGTCGAGTGACAGATACGGGCCTGATGGTCACCGTTGTTGGTGCCCCAGAACGCATAGAACTTGCGGAACAGGTACGACTGCTCGTTGTTGAACTTGGCGGAGCCAAGCCAGTATACCGAGTCGGGACCGGAGGTCTTGCGAATCTCCAGCATCTTGTCGCCGATCTCGTTGATCGCCTGATCCCAGCTGATCTTCTGCCATTTACCACCCGCAAGCTTCATCGGGTATTTGAGGCGACGATCACCGTGTGCATGGTGACGGACCGATGCACCCTTGGCGCAATGCGCACCCAGGTTCAAGGGGCTGTCAAAACCAGGCTCCTGACCGATCCAGGCGCCATTGGATACCTCGGCAATAACCGTGCATCCGACGGAGCAGTGCGTACAGACCGATTTGATCTGCTTGATATCACCGGCGGCGGATGCCGCTTCGGCTTTTTTAACCATCCCGGCCGGTAAGGCCGAGGCCAGCGCGATACCACCGGCTGTCACCCCTGAACGTTTCAGGAATGTACGGCGGTCCATCGAACCACCTGTGACGCCGGCAAGCGCCTTAGTCAGACGGGGGCGTCCCGCAACCCCGTTGCTCTTTTTGGTGAGCATTTAAATATCTCCCAATGTTGACCAGTTAAACATTAAGTATATCGACCCGGCCTAGAAGCGGCTCAGCTCGTAATACTTCATGACATGTTCGGTTTCCCGATAACCGCTCGACTTGCGGTCCTCAGGCAACGCTGCCTGTGCCGGTTTTCCGGAAATAGCGGCTGTTGCGACACCGGCTGCACCGGCAACGCCCAGACCTTTCAGAAAATCACGGCGGGCCAGCGTTTCCGATTTTTCGGACTTTTTCATAGCTGTCTCCCTACAGTTGACACGTACGTGTTGACCAAACCTGGTCACATAATGTTGACCATAACTGGTCACTTGTTTCATGACCAAACCTGGTCACTTGTTTCATGACCAAACATGGTCACTTCGCATTTGGCCACGATGGCCATCTTATCCTTGACCCGGCGGATACTCCCAACAGCGGCGAGCACCTGTCCGTCCCTTTAACAAGGCGGCTCAAGCCGCCATAATCCCAGGCGGCTCAAGCCGCCATCTCATAAACCTCGCGCTCGATCTCCATGAACAAACGACCGATAGTACCCACCGGCATATAGAGTGCCGCAGATTCTGCGCCTTCGAGGTCCGTAAACATTTTGCCGGCCCAGGGGGCCAGATGCCGGTCGAAAAACGCCCTGGCCTCAGCCTGGCCATCGGAACCGCCCAGATCACCCGTCAAAAGGCCGTGCATCATTTCGCACAGGCTGGCGATGTGATCTTCCGGTTCGGCATTGTCTTCAGCCGCAGCGATTCCAAGACGGGCCATATCGCCACGCAAATCTGCCAGCGGCTTGTCATAAACAAGCCCGGTAATATATAGCGATGCGTAAGGTGAAACTTCGCCACCCGCACCGACGCCGTAAAACAGTTTCGTGAATTCTTCCTCGGCCCTGACCCTGGGCGTCCGCTGGCACAACTTGCCGAATGATGCAATCGCCTGCCCCAGCGGGCTGGCATCATCATGGCTGGCAAGGGCACGCATGGTTTCAAGGGTTTCGTCATCCATCGGACCGGACAGCACACGGGCCAGCAATCCATAAAAATTCGCACGAATGGATTCGTCCGAAATGACGTCAGCGGAGCCGGTGCTGCTGGTGTCTTGCTTGTCGCGTATGGACGTATCCACGGCGTCTCCCTTGTATGTTCCCAAGCCAGTATATTCACGATTCCGGCTCAATTATTCTTTTTTGGCGCGGCCAGCTTAGCCTTTCACGCATCGGTATTATCATGCTTTAGAACGACTCAAGTCAATAAATATATAAAAACCCGCATACCGCAGTGCAGCAAAAATTATGGGATTTCAGTAGGTTACCTTGAGCCTGCGCTCAGCAGTCTGGACAGGCTCTCGCTCGCTTAACGAGTGTGTTTTTATTACTAGTATCGTGAATTTCATCGTTATTATCGCCATTAAGCTGGGATATTTCTGAGCCGCTGGATTCCATTTCTACCGTCACGGGCTCATTTGCCGATACCCCCTCCGTCTGCACCCCTTCATCATCAGCAGCGCTTTCGGCGGCACCGGTTTCGGCAGCATCAGTTTCGGCTTCGTCAGTGCCTTCGGAAGAATCCGCTTCGGCGTCACCGAGTCCGTCTGTGTCGTCAGGCTCATCCTCGTCAAAGGCGCGCCGCGCCTCTTCGGGCATCATGTCCTGCAGTTCCTGCTCACTCAGGTGGCCGCGTCCGACCTTGTAGCTGCCGACCATCTCGCTGATCGTCTTGTGGATTATATTATAATCCTCGTCATATTCGTTGAGGCCATCACGGAAATTGAAGAACGGGACCGCGCGCCACAGTACGCGCATGGCCCGGCGCTTGATGAATTCCGGCACGTCATCCCTGAAGAACGGGGTAAAATCGGATTCAGCATTCAGCGACGAGATCGGCGGCAGCTCGGCAACGACCTCTTTCTCCGCATCGCTCAGTTCCTGATCCTCGATGCCGGCAAACATATCCTCTTCGCTGCCGGCGGCGGCATCGGCGATCAGGGCCGCTGTCTCGGGATCAGCGTCACCCGGAAGATGTCCGATGCCGCGGGTCAGCGCATCGTCATCGTCTTCCGCATCCGGTGCCAGCGGCGTCATGGCCGGCACAAAATGGCGGACCCTGGCGCCGCCCGGCAGTTTCAGGAAATCTTCGGGCGTTTCCTGTGTTGCAGTTTCAACGCGCGCCTTGTCTTCGAGCGCCGTCGCTTCCTCGCGGGCATCGGCACCGCCCTTGCTTTTCAGGCGCGACCAGCGGCTCAGTCGGCTTTCGGATTTAGCCATTGCCACCCCCATTACGGCGTCCCTGCTGGAAATCGCCTTTTCTCGGGTCATAGGATTTGCGTTGCCGCTTCTTGAACGGCACGTCCTTGTGGTGTGCATCACAGAAGGTTTTGATCCAGGCCGCGATCTCCGGCGGCATCACGACCCCCTCGACCACCTGTTCGCTGTCTTCGGTATAACTCTCGGCTTCGTACGGGCAGGCCGTGACCAGTTGCACCACCATTTCCGGCTCGTCCGCCTCGACGCCCGGACTGAGCACGATGTAGACATGCGGTGTCACGTTGGACAGGTTAACCCGGTAGCCCGCCGTCTCGCCCCGGAACAGTTCCAGCGGCATGGTCGCGGCATGAAAATGCACCCAGCCCTCCCCGTCGCGCAGCGGTGTCCAGGCTTCGTGCGGATTCTTTGCCGGCGCGCCCGGAAACACTGTAACCGGCTTGTAGGTGTGATCCACCCAGCGGCTGTCACTGTCCTTGCGTTCGATCACCACGCCGACCTGCAGAACTTCGTGGACATCGGGTTCCGCTGCTGCTTCAGCGCGCAACAGGCCTTCAGCTTCTTCCAGATTCTCCGGCTTGTTGACGTTGAAGAAGGGATCGACCGGTTCAACGTCGAACGGCACGTGGGTGATGCCGATCCGCGCCGTCCACAGATCAATCTTGCGCATTTCCTCTTCCACCATCGCCTTCCTGAGGGTATCGCGCAACGCGACCGGCCAGACGCCGAACACCGGGTGCGTCCGCGCGCCGGTGATCGGACAGGCCAGCGGCGTCAGGCCGAGGCTGACCGGCGTCATCAGGCGAGCGACCAGGTCTTTCGGCACGAACGGCGCATCGGTCGCGAAGCTGATCACGTGCTCGGCGTCGGGCACATTTTCCGCCGTCCACTCAAGCGCCGTGAGGATCCCCGCCAGCGGCCCCTGATAACCGTCGATGACATCGGCGATCACCGGCAGGCCGTATTTTTCAAAGCGGGACGGATCGCCGTTGGCGTTGAGGATCAGATGATGCACCTGCGGCTGCACACGGTCGATGACGTGCTCGAGGATCGGCTTGCCGCCCAGCTCCCGCATCGGCTTGTCGCCGCCGCCCATGCGCCGGGCCAGTCCGCCGGCCAGCAGGACACCGACAAGGGGTCTGGCGGTCGGGCTGGTTTCACTCATGCCGATGCCGCCCCCTTGCGATTGGCCCCTTTGGGCTCATCATCAATGACGCTGGTATCGATATCGAAGACGATACGATCTTCACCGGCCAGCGCCATGAAGCGCTTGCCGCGGGCCCGGCCGATCAGGGTCAGACCGACCTGACGCGCCAGCGAGACGCCCCAGGCGGTAAAGCCGGACCGGGAACAGAGGATCGGGATGCCCATCTGCACGGTCTTGATGACCATCTCGGACGTGAGCCGGCCGGTCGTGTAGAATATCTTGTCGTGGCCGGAAATACCGTTCAGGAACATGTAGCCGGCGATCTTGTCGACGGCATTATGGCGGCCGACATCTTCCATGTAAATCAATGGCTTGTCCTGATGACACAGGACGCAGCCGTGGATCGCGCCGGCTTCCAGATACAGGCTCGGCGTGGTGTTGATGGTCTTTGTCAGGGCATACAGCCACGATGTTTTCAGGACCGTCCCGGTGTTCAGTTTGACGGTCTCGAACTTCTCCATGACGTCACCGAAGACGGTGCCCTGGGCACAGCCGGACGTCAGGGTTTTTTTCTTCAGTTTTTCCTCGTAGTCGGTTTCCCGCGCGGTGCGGACGACGACGGTTTCGATCTCTTCGTCATAGTCGATGCCGGTCACCTCGTCATCGGCTCTCAGCATGTTCTGGTTCAGCAAATACCCGACCGCCAGATAATCCGGGTGATCGCAGATGGTCATCATGGTGACGATCTCGCGACCATTCAGAAACAGCGTCAGCGGCCGCTCGACGGTGACCGAAGTTTCTACCGGATTGCCGTCCTGGTCGACGCCGCTCACGCGCTCGGTCAGCTTCGGGTCCGCCGGGTCGGGGCGGATCAGAAAGCTGTCATCGCTGTCGCGCCGGGGATCGTCGCTATCGGGACGCATCACCAAACTCTCTCCTCCCTGAATGTCGGATCGACGGCATCCGCCGTCCGCTCTTATCTGGTGACGCGATCATCATGAGCCAAGGGGCAGAGATCAAGGAGCGATTATCAACGGCCCGACACAGATGTACGCACGGGCCGTCAAACCTGCATATTTATGCATTGATATGCATATTTTCCCGAGTTAGGCTCTCTTGCTCACTCAAAAAGGCTCAAAAAACGCGGATTTTTGTGAAAAATGACCGATATTTCGGACGCCTTCGTAACCGCCCTGCAATTGCTCATCTCCTTTGACCGGGATCTGGTGCAGATCGTCGGCTTGTCGTTGCAAGTCAGCCTCAGTGCTGTCGGTCTCGCCGTGCTGATCGGCTTGCCGTTGGGTGCGGCGCTGGCACTGTTCAAATTCCCCGGTCGCGATGCCCTTATCGTCACGCTGAACGCGCTGATGGGTCTGCCGCCGGTCGTCGTCGGCCTGGTCGTCTATCTGATGCTGTCCAGGGCAGGCCCCCTCGGCGTGTTCGGTCTGCTGTTCACGCCAACCGCGATGATCATCGCCCAGGCCATCCTCGTCACACCGATCATCGCCGCACTGACCCGCCAGGTCGTTGCCGATCTGTGGGTCGAGTATTCCGAGCAGATGCGCTCGCTCGGTGCCGGACCGCTGAAGGCGATCCCGGCGTTGCTGTTCGATGCCCGCTTCACGCTGGTCACCGCCGTGCTTGCCGGGTTCGGCCGGGCCTCGGCGGAAGTCGGTGCCGTGATGATCGTCGGCGGCAACATCGATCACGTGACCCGGGTCATGACGACGACCATCGCGCTTGAGGTGTCGAAGGGCGATCTGGCTCTGGCGCTGGGTCTCGGTATCATCCTGATTTCACTGTCGCTGGCGATCAATGCCGCGACCCACGCCGTCAAGCTGCGGGCGGAGGCGGCATGGGTGTAAGCACCGCACAGGCCCGACCGCACGCGAACACCGCGCCAGCCCCGAGCGCGGCGATCCTGCCGCTAGCCCTGAGCGCGGTCAGCTATGAGGCCGGCGGCCAGCGCCTGATCAGCGACATTTCCTTCACCCTCAAAGCCGGACCCAGAACCGTCATCATGGGCCCGAACGGTGCCGGCAAGTCACTGCTGCTCAGACTTTGTCACGGCCTGCTCACGCCCACCGCCGGCACTGTCCGCTGGCAGGGACCGGCGGCGCACCCGGCACGCCATCAGGCGATGGTATTCCAGCGCCCGGTCCTGATGCGCCGCACCGTTGCCGCCAACATCGCCTATGCCCTGAAACTGCGCAGCGTCCCCCGTGCCCGCCGCGCCCGGATCATCGAGAATGCACTGAGCCGCACCGGCCTCGCCCGCTTCGCCGACAAACCGGCCCGGCTGCTGTCCGGCGGCGAGCAGCAGAAGCTGGCCCTGGCCCGTGCCTGGGCAACCCGCCCCGAAGTGCTGTTCCTCGACGAGCCGACGGCCAGTCTCGACCCCGCCGCAACGCACGCCGTCGAAAGCATCATCCAGACCATGCACGACGAGGGCACGCACATCATCATGGTCACCCATGACATCGGCCAGGCGAAGCGTCTCGCCGACGAGGTTTTGTTCCTGCACAAGGGACACCTGATGGAGCACACCGCCGCCGACACATTTTTCAGCGCCCCCGAAAGCGGTGAAGCCGCGGCGTTTCTTAAAGGTGAGTTGCGATGGTAAGCGACAGTTCAAAAACAAGGGACAGACAAGGGAGATTGATCATGTTCAAGTTAAAGACACTACTCGGCATCGCCCTGATGGTGCTCGCCCTCGGCAGCACCCATGCCCCTGCCGCCGGGGCCGCAGACAAGTTCATCACCGTGGCCTCGACCACGTCGACCGCCAATTCAGGCCTGTTCGATTTCATTTTGCCGAAGTTCACGGCCAAAACCGGCATCGAAGTCCGCGTCGTTGCGGTCGGCACCGGCAAGGCGATCAAGCTGGCCCAGAACGGCGACGCCGATGTGCTGTTTGTCCACCACAAGCCGTCCGAGCAGAAATTCGTCAGCGAAGGTTACGGCGTGAAGCGTTCCGACGTGATGTATAACGACTTCGTCATGGTCGGCCCGAAATCCGATCCGGCCGGCGTCAAGGGCACGAAGACGGCCAGCGATGGCCTGAAGAAAGTCGCTGCCGCCAGGGCACCGTTCGCATCACGTGGCGACAACTCGGGTACCAACAAGAAAGAACTGGAATTGTGGAAATCAGCCGGCATCGATCCGACGGGTGCGGAAAACAAATGGTACAGCGCCACCGGCTCCGGCATGGGGGCGACGCTGAATGTGGCGTCGGGCATGAACGGCTATGCGCTGACCGACCGCGCGACGTGGCTCAAGTTCAAGAACAAGGGTGATCTGGAGATCGTGCTCGAAGGTGATCCGGCGCTGTTCAACCAGTACGGCATCATCCTCGTCAATCCGAAGAAACACCCGCACGTGAAGGTCGCTCTCGGCCAGTCGTTCATCGACTGGGTGCTGTCGAAAGACGGCCAGGGGTTGATCGGCAGCTATCAGATCGGCGGCAATCCGGCCTTCTTCGCCAACGCGCAGCCGGGCTCGTAGGAACCTTCCCTCTCCCCGTGGGAGAGGGTGGCGAGCGAAGCGAGCCGGGTGAGGGGCCGTTAAAAAAAACCGTCTGGACCTTGCATGGAAATATGCATGAACACTCAGGTCCACCGGGCGCGCACGCTCAGAAGAAACATGACGTCACCCGAAGCCATGCTATGGCGGCAGCTTCGGGCGCGACGTTTATTCGATCTCAAATTCAGGAGACAGGTCCCAATCGGCCCCTATATCGTCGATTTCCTGTGTGAGGATCGTGGGCTTGTCGTTGAAGTTGACGGCGATACCCATGCAAGTCAGATCGCCTATGATCGACGCCGCGATACATTCCTGAACGCAGCCGGTTTTTACGTCCTGCGGGTCACCAACCGCGATGTCATCCATAATCTTGACGGCGTATTGATCCGGATCGCAGACGCATGCGGCACCTGACCCCTCACCCTCCCTCGGGCTGATATGCCAGATAGCCGCGCTGATGCACGCGGGCCCCTCCCTCTCCCGGCTGGAGAGGGACATCAGGCCGCTTTGAATGTGATCGGGATCTGACCGATAGCACCGAAATCGCAGACGACACTGTCACCGGGATTGACCGGCGTCACACCGGTCATGGTGCCGGTGGTGATGATATCGCCTTTGCGGAACGGCATGCCGATGGACTGCGCCTCGACGGCCGCCCATTGCAGGGCATGGACCGGATTGCCGAGCACGGCGGCACCGGTGCCGGTATTCCCGGCCACACCATTCAGCGTGATCTTTGCCGCAATAGCCGACATATCCATATCGCGCCAGCCGATGATTTCCGGCCCGCACACCAGCGCCGCATTGAACGAGAAATCACTGATGCAGACGGAAATACCGGACCCTTTAAATCCGCCCTCGAAGCGGCAGCCGACCAGCTCGACGGCGATCAGCGCCCGGGCCGTCGATGCCAGCAGATCATCCATGGATATGACCGGGTCGTCACCCAGATCCTCGGCCATCTCGAAGGCGACCTCGCACTCGATGGCGGCACCATGCTCGGGCCGGGCGACGAGCGTATCGCCGGGCCTGAAAATATGTTCGGCGAACACAGGCCCGATTGACGGGCCGTCCATGCCCAGCAGTTCCTGGGCCACGGCGCTGGTTGCCGCGACCTTCCAGCCGGCCCGGGTCAGACCGGACGCGTCAGCGGCGGCGGCCTGAACCCGATAGGATACATTACGGGCCGCCGTATGTGCGACGGCATCCCGGGCTAGCGACCCCCCGCTGTTGCGTGCTGTCCAGATGGCCCCGCCAAGCTTTGCGATGTCAGCCATCGTATCCGTCCACCGCCACCAGAAGACTGTCAGACGAGGCCTGACGCAATGCCAGCGGCCCGGCGTATTCTTCCGACGCATGCCATTTTTTCGCCGCCTCCATACTGTCGAAACGGATCACGACGATGCGCGGATACGGCATCTCGCCCTCCAGCACCGCCATCTCGCCGCCGCGCACAATATACTCGCCGCCGTATTGGGCCAGCGTCGCCGGCACCAGGGCACGGTATTTTTCGAACGTCTCGGGATCGGTGACATCGACCTGAGCGATGACATATGCGGTCATTATTTTTCTCCCATTTTAAAGATTGTCTACAGATTAGCGGGCTGATGCTCTCCGTCAAATTCAATGAACAGACGTCATCCATTACCCTCGTCGCCCAAAACCTGATTTGGGTTGGAGACTCACATGCTTCGAGACGCGCGCTTTGCGCGCTCCTCAGCATGAGGTTTTATTTTTCCCTCATCCTGAGGAGGCCCGAAAGGCCGTCTCGTGCGCGCAGCGGGCGGCGCGCCTAGGATGGGTCCTGAATCAAGTTCAGGACGACAAGGGAAACTCAGCCGAGAATCTTGCGGATGGCGCTGTCGTTGCTGGCCCAGCGGACCCAGTTGCGCGGTCCCATCCCGTAACGGTTCCTGTGCTCGGGATTGGCACCGGCATCGACGAGGACCCGGCAGACGTCAAGCTGAGCGCGGGCCGCAGCCATCATCAACGCCGTGTTGCCGTAGGTGTCAGACGTGTCGGCCTTGAGGCCCTGTTCGAGCCCGGCCTTGACGCAGACGGCATCGCCGCGCTGGGCGGCGTCGAGAAAATCCTGTGCGCTCAATCTGGATGTCGTCATTGCTACTCTCCCATTCGTCCTGATGCCGGATCAGGCTGTTCAAATCTCAAGGATCAAGGCGTGTTGAAGTGCACCGTGCCAAAGCCGGTCATATCGTATCCCGTCATTTCGCCGGCACGTTTTATAAAGGCTTCACTTTCGGCAAAGGCCAGCAGCCGCTGTATGCTCGGCAGGAAATAATCGCGGCGGCGGATCAGCAGGTCATAGCGTTCCCGGTGCAGGGGCAGGAAATCAAGGCCGAGCTGATTGGCAACGGCGCGGATGCCAAGCCCGGTATCGGCCTTTCCCTCAAGGACGGCGAGGCCGACATCGGTTTCCGAGCGTGCCTCGATGTCGGCGAAATCCAGCTCGTCGAATTCCTGACCGGATTCCGAAACCAGATACTGAAACAGCACGCGGCTGCCGGCCTGTGCTTCGCGGACCACAAAGCGGGCGTTGGCTAACACGGCGTCGTCCAGCGAACGGATGCGTATCGGGTTACCCTTGAAGAGCAACAGGCCCTGTTCGCGCCAGCCCCATTCCAGCAGCACGCAGTCGAGACCGACGGTGGCCTCGGCAACCATTGCGACGTTGTATCCGCCGTCCGTCAGATCCAGCACATGCATGCCGCAGGCAATCGCCTCACCCCTGGCAAAGCGCTGCAAGCCGTCGAGACTGCCGCCCGGCATCAGCGCCAGTTCGCAGTCCGACGTCCGGACCGCCCATTCCAGCAAAGGGTCGTGCGAGCCGACGATGACCGGCGGCGACGGTTTCGCATAGGCGGCGGCAATCATCGGGAACGTCGACGAGCGGGCCAGCCAGATATCGATCAGGTGCTTCGGGAACAGCCACTTGCCGGTGACCCGGGTGCACGGGATATCGCCGGCGGCAACCATGTCGTAGACCTTGCGCTCCTTGAGGCGCAGATAGTCGGCAACTTCGCGGGTCGTCATCAGGTCTTTCATGGCCCCACTGTTCCCAATTCCTGGGCCGGATGCAATGACCGGATTAAACCCTTAAAATTGATATGTCTTTATTTCCGGAAATTATGCGCTATCTAATGAGAAACCATTGCGCATGCATCGGTCGCGCTGATAATCCCTTAAAAACAGGCACGGCATGTCGACAATTGCGCCCCTGGGAGGGAAGTCATCACCATGAAGCTTAACGGCAAGGACGTCTTCGTCTGTTCGTGCGAAGACACCATGACCATCGAAGCGGACGCGCTGGCCAAGGCGCTTGGCGGCGACGGGGCGCTGAAACCGGCCCGCTATCTGTGCCGGACCGAGCTTGACCGCTTCATCGATGACGCCAGCAAAGCCGATCACATTCTTGTCGCCTGCACCCAGGAAGCACCGCTGTTTCTGGACGCGCTGGAAGAAATGGGCGACGACGCGCCCCAGGCCGACTTCCTTAACATCCGCGAAAAGGCCGGCTGGTCCGAAGCCGGTCGCCCCACCGACAAGAAAGCTGATCAGAAAAAAGTTGGCCAGAAGAACGTCACCGCCAAGATGGCGGCCCTGATAAAGGAAGCCTCGCTTGATCTGCGCGAGTCGACATCCGTTTCCATGATTTCAACCGGCATCGTGCTGGTGCTGGGCCGTGACGAGACCGCCATCGAAACCGCGCGCAAGCTGGCTGATCGCATGGACGTGACGGTGATCCTCGAAGGCGGTACCGACATCAGTCCGCCCGACGTCATGGATATGCCGATCTTTTCCGGTCACATCAAAAACGCCAAAGGCCATCTGGGTGCCTTCGAGGTCAACGTCGAGAACCTGCGACCGACCGCGCCATCGTCGCAATCAGCGCTGGAATTCACCGGGCTCGGCGAGACCGGCAGTTCGACCTGTGATCTGATCCTTGATCTCCGGGGCGGCACGCCGCTGTTTCCGGCACCGGAAAAGCGCGACGGTTATTTCCATCCCGATCCGGGCAATCCGGGCCTGGTGATGGAAGCGCTGTTCACCATGACCGACATGATCGGCGAGTTCGAGAAGCCGCGCTATATCGATTATGATGCCGGTATCTGTGCGCATTCCAGAAGCAAGATCACCGGCTGTAACAAGTGCCTCGACATCTGCCCGACCGGGGCGATCACGCCGAACGGCGATCAGGTCAAATACGATCCCTACATCTGTGCCGGCTGCGGACTGTGCGCCGTGGTCTGTCCGACCGGGGCGGCGAAATTCTCCCTGCCCGCCGGTGACGGCCTCGCCGACCGGCTCAGGGCCATGCTCGGCACCTATCTGAAATCGGGCGGCGAGACGCCGGTTATCCTGGTCCACGACAACGCGTTCGGGCGCGATGTCATATCGCTTTCGGCCCGACACGGGCGCGGCCTGCCCGGCCACGTGCTGCCGCTCGCCGTCAATCAGGTGACGCAGGTCGGGCTCGAGACGCTGACCCTGGCGCTGGCCCTCGGCGCATCGGAAATCGCCGTGCTGCTGCCGCCGAAAAAGCGCGCCGACCGCGACACCCTGCTGGCGGAATTCGCCATTGCCGAAGCCATCACCGATGGACTGGGCTATGGCAAGGGCCGCGTCCGCTTGCTCGAGCCCGATGATCCCGATCAGCTTGAAGCCGCCCTTTATGCAGACACACCGCCCAAGGCGATCCCCGCCGGCGACGTCGCCGGGGTCGGCCGCAAGCGCTCGGTGCTCAGGCTGTCGCTCGATGCCCTGCACAGAAAAGCGCCCGCGCCGGTCGACGAGATCGCGCTGCCGGCCGGTGCCCCGTTCGGTCGCGTCAAGGTCGACGTCGACGGCTGCACGCTGTGTCTGGCCTGCGTCGGTGCCTGCCCGACCGGTGCCCTGAAGGACAACGAAAATCTGCCGCAGTTGAGCTTTGTCGAGGACGCCTGTGTGCAGTGCGGCCTCTGCAAGAACACCTGCCCGGAAAAGGTCATCACGCTGGAGCCGCGCCTGAGTTTTCTGGAAACCGCCCGAACGCACCAGAAAATCAAGGAAGAGCAGCCGCATCTCTGTATCCGCTGCGGCAAGCCGTTCGCGACGCATGCGTCGATGCAGCGAACCATCGACAAGCTCAAGGATCACCCGATGTTCCAGGGCGAGGGCAAGCTTGAGCGGTTGAAAATGTGCGAGGACTGTCGCGTCGTGCAGATGACGTCGGAAGACGGCAACCCGCTGGCGCACGGCACTGTGCCGATCCCGCGCACCACCGATGATTACCTGCGCGAGCGCAACGAACTGCGCGTCAAAGCCAAGGAAGACATGCTGAAGAAGGGCCTGACAGAGGGCGAAGCCTGAGAGAAAAGTCGTCATCCCCGCGAAAGCGGGAATGACGAGGCGACGACGCAGGGATGACGAAAGCCCCGAACTGGCCTATATATAGAGAGAAGCGACGAAAGGATTGAGTGTTTGGACGGCAACCCGACCACGAAAAACCCAGAAGCCCCGATGATCGACCCCTTTGGCCGGCACGTCAGTTATCTGCGCGTCTCGGTGACCGACCGCTGCGATTTCCGCTGCGTCTATTGCATGGCCGAGGACATGACTTTTTTACCGAAAAAGGATGTGCTCAGCCTCGAGGAACTGGAACGACTGTGCGCGGCCTTCATCCGCAAGGGCGTCCGTAAACTGCGCCTGACCGGTGGCGAGCCGCTGGTGCGCCGCAATATCATGTCGCTCATCAACAATCTCGGCAAACACCTGAAAACCGGTGCCCTCGACGAACTGACGCTGACCACCAACGGCAGCCAACTGACCCGCTATGCCGACGACCTTGTCGCCGCCGGGATCCGGCGCATCAACGTCTCCGTCGACACCCTCAACCCGGAAAAATTTCGCGAGGCGACCCGCTGGGGCGATCTCGGCAAGGTGATGGACGGGCTGGCCGCCGCCAAAAAGGCCGGCCTCAAGGTCAAGATCAACGCCGTCGCCCTGAAGCATCTGAACGCCAACGAATTCGACGACATGATCCGCTGGTGCGGCCAGAACAGGTTTGATCTGACGTTGATCGAGACCATGCCGCTGGGCGAGATCGGCGAGGACCGGGTCGACCAGTACCTGCCGTTGTCAGACGTCCGCCGTGATCTGGAAAGGCGCTGGACGCTGACCGACATCCCCTACCGCACCGGTGGCCCGGCGCGCTATACCGAGATCGCCGAAACCGGCCAGATGCTCGGCTTCATCACGCCGCTGACCCACAATTTCTGCGAAAGCTGCAACCGGGTGCGGCTGACCTGCACCGGCACGCTATACATGTGCCTGGGTCAGGAGGACGCCGCCGACCTGATGACGCCGATGCGCCGCAGCGACGACGACGCGCTACTTGAAGCGGCCATCGATGAAGCCATCGGCCGCAAACCAAAGGGTCATGATTTCATCATCGACCGCCGCCAGGCCAAACCGGCCGTCGGCCGCCACATGTCGGTCACCGGCGGCTGAGCAGGCGTTCCCCCTGTTTTCCGAAATGCTGACATCCTTCGAGACGCGGCTAAGCCGTTCCTCAGGGTGAAGTAATTCAACAGGACTCCTTCAACATCCTCATCCTGAGGAGGCCCCATACTTACTTTGGGGCCGTCTCGAAGGATGTATGAAGCCCTACTCGCTTCCGGCCCGGATCAAGTCCGAGCCTCATGCCAAAAGGCATTCTAAATAATCGTCAGAATAGTTTATCAAAAAAACATGCTTTATCTCGATTAAACTGGTTACTATTATCAATATTCATCCTTTAATATTAATTTTTTGATCAATCATAGGTTTTTATTATGTTGCTGATTTATGAGTACTCTCATGAATAAACAGCTTACATTTACAGAGTTAAGAGAACAAAATGAAAAATATTCATTAGTTGTCAATCTGCTGGCAGCAAGCTTGAACCCGCCAATCTTTTATCACTCTGGACAGGAGCACTATGGTTTTCGGTATGGAGACCCGGGCGCGCGACACTTTTGCATTTTAAAGGCAGCAAAAATGATAAGCTGTCTAAATGGATGCATTGCGCTTGCTGAACAAGGCTTTCATCAAGAAATCTTTATGCTGATCCGCACCTATATAGAATCAGATGCGCAAATACACTATGTTCTTGGGGATCTAAAAGAGATTGATCTCGGAGTCGAACAGTCGAAATTTATTAAAGATTTCTTTGCTGACTACCAACGTAATGATGCAAATGATTTTAAGCGACCACGGATTTCTCAGAAGAAACTCCATGATGCGATTGGGGAATTTCTTGATTCGAACACAACGTTGAATGATCCTCGGCATGGAGGGCCAACTACTGCTTCCACATTGATGTCGAATGTCTATCTGACTTCATCGAACTATGTACACGCACGCTATCCTGAAATCATGGATTTGTACGGCGGTTCACCTGGAAAATTCCACATGTCTGGCATGAAGAATACGCCAAAGGACGCTGAGAGTTTCGAGGCCATTTCCACCTTCATTGAAAGCACCCCCATATTGCTTCGTTCTATTATTGTTAAATTCAAGATGCAGAATGTACTCAAAGGCAAGGCTGAACTTTTGGATACCCTTTATAAATAGATATTAGAACACGCCTTTTCGCGATTGCTGCATTTCTTCGAAATATCGCAACTGATAATCAATTATAGTGGATGTCTCAATACTTAAATCGAGTAATTTTTTATAGCTATTTCTATCAATATTTAGTGATCAGTATCTAAATTCTAAAACTCAGAATCACAGGAGAACACAGCGAAGAAGCCAATGGACGATTTTAAGGAAAAAATGCAAAGAGCAAAGGAGCTTAATGTCAGCGCTCAGAGGGAATGGCAAAAGGCATTACAGTCCTTTGCTGATTTACAAAGGGAAATGCAAAAGGCGATGACACTCTTTGCGGAAATTCAAAACAAGATCAAAGCTATTGAATTTTCAGCCTTTCAAGCACCTCAATTTGAGACGGAAATTCAACAAATTCTTAAGAGCCAAGCGCACTTTAAGCAATCAATCGAAAATCTCGGAGCAGGCTCTTTAGCAGTCATTGCCAGTCGAAAGGCCATGATTTCATCATCGACCGCCGCCAGGCCAAGCCGACCGTCGGCCGCCACATGTCCGTCACCGGCGGCTGATCTTCTTCCCCCCTCGTCGTCCTGAACGTGATTGGGGATCCAGGTTCACATGCCAGACGGGCCGCCCGCTATCCTTCGAGACGCTCGCTTTAGCTCGCTCCTCAGGATGAGGAGGAGTGTGCATTAATTAAGATCTCATCCTGAGGAACGAAGCGTCTCGAAGGATGGGACACAGGATAGTCATGGTTGATTTATATTCTGAATTAATCGTAAATAATTAGAGCATTGCATCTTGATCGGATTTAACGTCGCCGCATGGGTAAGTTGTCTGGGGTAAAATTTGGCCATCTTGCTTGGCTGTACGTGATGCGTGTCCTGTTTGCATCCGTGCTGGCAATGAACCCTTTTATCGCGTCGGCGCAATATGCGGGCACGCAGAATGCGGATTACAACAACGCTGCCTTTTCTGTACGCATCGAACGCGACATCGAAGTCTGGGAATTCCTGCAATACGGGTTGCCGGTCGCCGTCGTCGTTTTGATCATCATCGCCCTTTTCGTCTATGCAAACCGCAAGCTGACGCGCGAAGTCGCGGAACGCAAGAAAGTCGAGGTGCGTCTGCGTGACCGCGAAGCATGGTCCAGGTCGCTCATGGATTCCGTCCCGGATGCAACACTGATCCTCAATCCCGAGGGCATCATCCTCAGCGTCAACAACAGGACGGAAGAGCTGTTCGGGATCGACCGTGAGCACCTCATCGGTGAGACCTTCGAACTGCTCATCCCCGATAATCAAAGTGAACACCCGCATGCACACCGGCATGAATTTATAGCGACGTCGGAACCGCGCTTCATGTCCGCCGACCGGAACCTGAAAGGCAAACGGCAAGACGGCACATTATTCCCGGTCGAGATCAGCCTGTCGCCCGTCGAAACCGCAGACGGGATCCTGACCGCCGCCATGGTGCGCGACGTCACCACGCGCAAGACCCTGGAAAAAGCCCTGCAGGACAAGGACCGGGAACTCGTCTACGCGTTGGAGAACATGTTCAGCGGCATGTTCATGATCGATCAGGAACTGCGTATGCGGATTTACAATCAGGAGTTTTGCAAACTATTTCAGTTACCCGATATTGATCCGGGTACGCCGATCCGTGATCTTCTGATGATGCGTGCGGCGCGCGGCGATTACGGGCCGGGCGACCCTGAAAAAATCGTCGCCGAGCGGCTCGCCGGGTATCGCAATCGCGAAACCGCGTTTACCGAGGATATTGTCCAGGGTGGACGGATAATCGCCGGGGTACGCCAGCCGACCGACGATGGCGGCATGGTCTGCGTATTCAACGACATCACCGAGCGCAGGAATGCGGAACAGGTGCTCGCCGAACAATCAGAAAAGTTGCAGCTTCTGGCCGACAAACTGTCGCGCCACCTGTCACCGCAGGTCTACGACGCCATTTTCTCCGGTGCATCGGATGCCGATGTGCAGACGGAACGCAAGAAACTCACGATTTTCTTTTCCGACATCAAGGACTTCACGGCGACGACCGAGGAAATGGAACCGGAGGACATGACGTTCCTGCTTAACGATTACATGACAAAGATGTCGGAAATCGCGCTGGAATTCGGCGGCACCATCGACAAATACATCGGTGATGCGATCATGATCTTCTTTGGCGATCCGGAGACCAGGGGCGTCAAGAAGGACGCGCTTGCCGCTACCAGAATGGCCATTGCCATGCAGCGGCGCATGGTCGATCTGCGCGCCAAATGGTCCGACATGGGGTATCACTATCCGTTTCACATTCGTTGCGGCATCAACACCGGGTATTGCAACGTCGGCAATTTCGGGTCCGAGCAACGCGTCGTCTACACCATCATCGGCGGCCAGGTGAACCTGGCGGCCCGGCTGGAAAGCATCTGCGAGCCGGACGGTGTCACCATTGCGCAGGAGACCTACTCCCATGTCCGCGACGAGATCGACGCCGTTGCACTGAAGCCGATCCGGGTCAAGGGCATCAAGGACCGGGTAACCCCTTACGCGGTACAGAACATCCTTGCGGATTGGGATGAAAGTTTGCGCTACATCCGCCGCGATGATATCCGCGGCATGCGGCTGTGGGTCGACCTGATGCGCCTGACCGAAGAACAGCGCCTGGCCTCGATCCGCGAGCTTGAGGAAGCGGTCGATATCCTGAAAAAGAAAAAGATTGAAAGCGCTGCCGAGTAGGCACGACCCACACCCTGCCGCCATCGTCGTCCTGCCGTCATCGTCGTCCTGCCGTCATCCCGGGCGTTAGCCGAGCCCGGAACCGTCAGGTTTCGGGAGCGAGGGTT
>JBBDOA010000099.1:0-23245 GCA_040877275.1 Rhodospirillales bacterium
GGCAACGCGCCGCGCTCGGCAAACGGATCAGCCGTGACGATATAGGGATAATCGATGGCATCGATATGCGGCAGGGAATCCAGTGGCAAACGATAGCCGACCGGGGAGTCGCCCGGGATCAGCACCAGCCGGTCGGTGCGCATGCTCCACGGCTCACTCATCCAGCGGCGCTTGCCGTCACGGGCGTTCCAGCGTTGTACGGGGAGCACATAACCGGTTGGCTTGCTAAGGCCGCGGGTAAAGACCTTGGCCAGCCTGTCGCGCTCCAGCGGATCATCGAGTTTGGAATCCTCCAGCGTCACGTTTTCCGGCAGGCGGCGTTCTTTCTCCATGAAATGCCAGGGGTCTTCAAAGGCACCGGTGGCGGCTTCGGTTGGCACGCCCAGCCGCTCGGCAATGCCTTCGACAAAGGTTTTGGCGACAGCGATATCGGGCGTGTGATCGTCGGTCTCGGCGGCGATCGCATCCGCGTTTTTCCAGATCGGTATGCCGTCGCGTCGCCAGTACAGCGCGAACGCCCATCTCGGCAGCGGCTCACCCGGATACCATTTCCCCTGTCCGTAATGCAGCAGGCCGCCCGGCGCATATTTTGCACGCAGCCGCCGGATCAATTCATCGGCTAGCGGGCGCTTCGTTTCGCCGACGGCAGCGGTGTTCCATTCGTCGGCGTCAACATGATCAATCGACACGAAGGTCGGCTCACCGCCCAGCGTCAGCCGAACATCGTCTTTTTTCAGCCGCGCATCGACATCGTGGCCGAGGCGGTCGATATCGAGCCATTGTTCGGTCGTATAGGGTTTGGTGACACGCGGGGATTCGCTGATCCGCGTCACTTGCATGTCGAAACCGAAGTCGACCTTGCATTCCTCGACAGCACCCGAGATCGGCGCGGCACTGCGCGGGCGCGGTGTTGCGGCCAGTGGAATATGCCCTTCGCCGGCGAGCAATCCTGATGTCGGATCAAGGCCGAGCCAGCCGGCACCCGGCAGATACACTTCGGTCCAGGCATGCAGATCGGTGAAGTCGACATCGGTGCCGGACGGACCGTCGAGAGATTCAACGTCCGGCTTCAACTGCACCAGATACCCGGAAACGAACCTCGCCGCGAACCCCAGATTGCGGAAGATTTCGACCAGCAACCAGCCCGTATCGCGGCACGAACCCTTGCCGCGTTCAAGGGTTTCCTCGCAGCTCTGAACACCCGGTTCCATGCGGATCAGGTATTCGATGTCGTTCTGCAGCCGCTGGTTCATGCCGACCAGAAAATCGACCGTTGAGCCGGTCTGCGGTGGCAGGTTATCGAGCCATGCCTGCAGCAGCGGACCCCGCGGCTCGGCACCGAGATAGGGTTCCAGCTCTTCTTTCAGTTCCGGGTCGTAATCGAAGGGTAAGGCTTCCGCATCGGGCTCAAGAAAGAAATCGAACGGATTCTGGATCGACATATCGGCGACAACATCGATCTCGACCTCGAAATGATCGACCGGATTCGGGAAAACCACACGGGCCTGATAGTTGCCATGCGGGTCCTGTTGCCAGTTGATGAAATGGCCTTCCGGCTTGACCGTCAGTGAATAGCTGAGAATAGGGGACCGCGCATGCGGTGCCGGACGCAGCCGGATGATCTGCGGCCCCATCTGTACTTTGCGGTCATATGTGTAACGGGTGCGGTGATAAAGCGCGGCGTGAATACTCATGGGTCTGCACGTAACCTCTGTTATGAGCGCCTGTCTGGTGGGCGCGACAGGATCATGTATAGCATCTGGCTGACCATCCGTATCTGATGATCATCACCGTTGGCTTGAATAATTGCATATTAATTGATCTTGACGCCAATGCTGCGAAATTATTGCGCATTATT
This sequence comes from Rhodospirillales bacterium, assembly GCA_040877275.1. Lineage (GTDB taxonomy): Bacteria > Pseudomonadota > Alphaproteobacteria > Rhodospirillales > Casp-alpha2 > UBA4479. The sequence goes on from JBBDOA010000099.1 coordinate 1,859, forward strand.
GGTGTCGACAGGGGGTTATCCCGCACTGGCCGAGATCAGGCCTGCGGGATGCGCCCGGTATAAAGGGGGCCGCAGAGACGGATTAAAACAGTTCCGCCGTCGGCAACGGCACCAGCAGTGCCTTGGAGAACAGGTAATAAAAGCCAAGCACGATTGCGGTGCCGATGATCGGATAGACGATCAATCGGAATTTTGTCCAGGGATCGTACATGGCGACCAGCGTCAACGCGGCGAAGACGGGCAGCGATGCCGGGATAAACCCGATCCACGGCATGGCCAGCGTACCGGCGATCATGATTGTGATCAGCAGAAGTCGGCGGATCGTCGATCCGCTTTCGGTGATGGACAATTGTTCGCCACGCCCGAACAGCCAGACGACAATGTATGCGGCTGATGCCGTGATCAGGACGCCCGAAAAAGTACGGGGGAAAACGGCCGAGTCGCTGTCGACATAGCTCGTCGTATCCCACAGGACCAGACACGCAACCCCGATCAGGATCGCGGCAACGATGGCCCCGCCGGTATCCTTGCGCGCCTCAGTCGACATGGGCTTGCTCCTTGATCCTTTTCAGCCGCTTTAACACGATCGGACTCAGTAATGTAAACAGTGTGAACAGGATGATGGCGATGGAGATCGGTCTGCCGAAGAACATGCCCATCCTGTCGTCGGTTGCAGTGCCTATGGTCCATGCCTGCACAAACCCTGATTCTGCAATCGGTCCGAGAATAAGACCCAGAACAATGGGTGATGGCGTAAAACCAAAGCGGGCAAGCACCCAGCCGCCGGCACCGAGCACGATCATGATGAGGACATCGTTGATGTTGTTGCTGATCGCATAGCTGCCGATGATGGTCATAAAGGCAATGGTCGGCACCAGCAGGGATTTGGGCAGGGTGATGATGGTCCGGTAAGCGTATCGGCCGATCAGCAAGCCGGTCGGCAGCATCAGAATTGTCGCCAGGATCAAACCCCAGATGAAGGTGTAAACAATATCACCTTGCTGGGTAAACAGACTGGGCCCGGTGCGCACGCCCTGCACCAGCAACGCACCAAGGATAACGGCATCGGGCGGTGTGCCGGGGATGCCCAGAACCAGTGTCGGAATGAACCCGCCGCCGACAGTGGCGTTGTTCGCGGACTCGGACGCAACGATTCCGCCAGGCTCACCCTTGCCGTAAATCTGGCCGGGCCGAGCGGTGCGACGGGCTTCGGAGTAGGCAACGAGACTGGCGATGGAGCCGCCGGCACCGGGCAGAATGCCGACAATGGTGCCGATAACCGATGACCGCATGGCATTGAATTTGTCGCCCCACAGATAGCGGACAGCATCGCGGAGACGATAGCCGCTGGCCCCGGTTACGACATTAAGGTGATGACCGGGCGCTGCCACCAGGTCAATAAGAACGGGAATGCAGTACAGACCGATCAGTGCGACGACAATCTGGATGCCGCCCAGCATGGTGTGGAAACCGAAGGTGAGACGGACATCGCCGGCAACCTCGGCAACCCCGATGCACGACAGGAGCAGACCGAGTGCGCCACCGGCGATGCCCTTCAGCAGGCTGCCTTCGGCGAGCGCGGCGATCAGGGTAAGGCCGAAGATGGCGAGCCAGAAATATTCGACAGGCCCGAACGCCAAAGCGACCTTTGACAACGGCGGGGCCAGGGTCAACAGGGCAACCGCACCAATCAGGCCTCCGGTAACACTGGCCAGACAGGCGATGGTGATGGCAAAGTTGCCTTCACCTTTTTTCGCCAACGGATAGCCGTCAAACGTGGTGGCAATGGCTGATGGGGTGCCGGGGGTATTGAGCAGGATAGCGGAATAGGCACCGCCATAGATGGCACCGGTATAAATCGCGCCCATCAGAATAAGCGCCGAAGACGTCGGCATGGCAAACGTCAGTGGCACCAGCACTGCAACCGACATGGTCGCCGTCAGTCCGGGTATCGCACCGATCACCGTGCCGGCAATAACGCCCAGCAGGGCGAAAGCCAGATTGATAGGCGTCAGCGCGTCAATAAGGTACTCAAGCCCAGGCATCGAAGGCCCCCATGGATGCAAAGAAAACGGGCCGACCGACAGGCCGGCCCGATGGAAGCTACGTCAGCTTACTTGAGCATACCAGCTTCTTTGGCGGATTCGGTTACGACTTTGCCGAAATCGCTGAGGAATTTGGTCGCAGCCGGGCCATAGGCATAGTCGACCGGTGCAAATCCACCGTCTTCCATCTTTTTAACGAAGGCCGGGTCGGCGTTGATCTCGCCGATCATCTTGGCCAGTTTCTGGCGGATGGGTTCCGGTGTTGATTTCGGCACAGCAATGCCACGGTAGGCTCCGGAGACGATGTCGATACCTGCTTCCTTGAAGGTCGGAACATCAGGGAAGCGGGGATGACGCTTGTCCATGGCGACGGCCAAAAGACGGGTTTTTTCATAGTTGGCGGCGACGGTTGTGAACGCCATTGCGGCGGTGACCTGCTTGCCCATCAAGGCGGCGACGCTGGCCCCTGTGCCCTTGAACGGGACATAGGTGGTCTTGACACCGGCCAGCTTGTCGAAACGTATCTGCGCCAGGTGCGGCGCAGTGCCTTTACCGGAACCCGAGAAGATCATCTTGGCGGGATTGGCTTTGGCAAAGTCGATCAGGTCCTTGAGGGTTTTGAAGGGGCTGTCATCGGTGACGACGATGGCGTCCGGTGTGTAGTGGAACCAGTAGACCATAGTGACGTCATCGGTCTGGTAGCCGACGTCTTTCTGCTGCGGCTGCAGGACGATATGCGGCAGGTTGACGCCCATAATGGTGTAGCCGTCACCTTTAAGATTATTCAATTCGGCCCAGCCGACAGCACCACCGGCACCGGGTTTATAGGAAATGACCAGATCCTGGCCGAATTTTTCCTTGAAGAAGGGCTGCTGCAAACGGGCGGTGATATCTGATTCACCACCGGGACCGAACGGAATGATGTAGCTGATCGGCTTCTCCGGATATTCAGCACTTGCCGGTTGAGCGGCCAGACCAATGCTGGCCGCAAATGCGACCGCTGCGCCTGACAGTAAAAGTGTGCGTCTGGTTGTCGTCATGGTGTTGTCCTCCTGGTTGGTTTTGTTGGTTTCATTGTTGTCGTTGGTCACTTGGGAAAGGCATCGACGTCGGGTTTCGACGCCGGGGTCGTCTTTAAATTCATGAGGCTCCTGTCAGGGGCTCGCCGGGGCCGGGTGAAAGGTCGATTTCCAGGCTCACAACATCGCCGCGATAGATAATCTCGGCCACATAGATGCAAACGCCTTCGGTGTTGGTGATGGTACGCCGGACCGTCGCCACCGGGGCTCCCAGATGAATATCCAGTCGCTCTGCCGCTTCCTGATTGGCGCCGTCCACAGTCAGGGTCTGATGGACCTTGTCGATGCCGATATCGGGCATTTCAGCCAGTACCGGGACGACGACCTGTGAGCGGAAAGTTTCTGGTGCGCGCAGATAGATATCCGCAGCAAGATAGATATCGATCAGACAAAAAGGGCTTTCATCCCGGTAATGCACGCGCTTCATGTGTTGATAAGCGCTCGCCGGTTTGCCTTCGCCATCGAAGATTCTGGGCTGGCGCACGGCCGATTCCACAAGCAGCAGTTCGGGGTGCAAAGGCTCGATCATTTTGACGAAAGACCGCCAGTCCGAGGCCAGCGGCAGCCACCTTTGTTCGCGCGGACCGCGTTCAACGAACGTGCCCGACCCCTGCCGGCGGATTACCAGGCCTTCCTTTTCAAGCAACTCAATGGCCTGACGCATGGTCGCACGGGCAACGCCGAAACGATCCGCCAGATCATCAATTGCAGGGAGCTGCGCGCCGACGGTCCAGTCGCCGGCCTCGATCTCACACCGCAATGTATTCGCTGCCTGAGCATAAAGCGGCATCGAATGGCGGCGGACACGAGCGGTCATAACGATCTTCCGTTGCGGTCTTCAGAGGGCAATAGTATGGTCATATGTAAATATAGATGTCTAGATATCAAAGGGCAATAAAGCATGATCAGGGAATCGGTCGCGTCCGTCAATCGCATCCGGGTGCGGCGCATAGAAGCCTGGGCACTGCGTGTTGCCATCAGCCGACCTGTTGAGACCTCGTTCGGTATCATGCATGACCGGCCGGCGGTTTTTGTCCGTCTGGAAGCGGACGACGGCAGCTTTGGATTCGGTGAAATCTGGTGCAATTTTCCGGCGTGCGGCGCCGAGCATCGGGCCCGTTTGGCAGTTGAGGAACTGGGCCCGTTGCTGACCAGGAATACCTTCGCATCTCCCGCCGAGGCTTTTGATGTATTGACGAAAATGGTGCATGTCCGTGTCCTGCAGACCGGCGAGACAGGCCCTTTCAATCAGGTCATTGCCGGCATCGACATGGCACTTTGGGATCTGTGCGCAAGACGTGCAGGCAAGCCATTGCGGCGATATCTTGATGATGACGCACGGGACAGCGTGCCGGCCTATGCCAGCGGTATCCACATCGGCATCGCGGCTGATGTGATCGCCGAAGCGCGGCAACAGGGCATTCGGGCCTTCAAGGTCAAGGTTGGTTTCGACCTCGACGCGGATCTGGCTGCGCTGGATCACCTTGCCGGTAGTCTGTTGCCCGGTGAGAGACTTTTCGCTGATGCCAACCAGGCCTGGGATATCGAGGCCGCCCTGAAATTCGTCAGGGGTGCCGCCAAGGTCGGCCTGGGTTGGCTGGAGGAGCCCTTGGCGGCAGACGCGCCGGCGGAGGACTGGGCAAGACTGGCCGATGAAGGCGGCGTGCCGCTGGCCGCCGGTGAAAACATCACGGGTGATGACGATTTTGCAATGGCCATTGCTGCCGGGTCGCTGGCTTATATCCAGCCTGATATGGCCAAGTGGGGCGGCTTCTCGAAATGCCTGCCGATTGCCCGCACCATCATGGCGGGCGGCAAAACCTATTGTCCGCATTATCTGGGTGGCGGTATCGGCTTGCTTGCATCGGCGCATCTGCTGGCCGCAGTCGGCGGCGACGGCATTATGGAGCTCGACACCAATCCCAATCCGTTACGTGAAAGCTTTATCGGCACGGGCATAGTCGGCGGCGCGCTCGTGCTGTGTGATGAACCGGGCCTCGGCATCAATGAAATACCGGATGATTTTCATGCGAACATAACGCTGCACCGACAGTGGGCGGCTTGATCTGACTCAAGTCGTGTGTCGGATGGATTCGGAAACGCCAAGACCACCAGCCTTGACGATGAAATCGGCGATGGTGTCGACGCCGTCCCGGGTCTTCATGTTGGTGAACACGAACGGCCGGTCTCCGCGCATGCGTTTGGTGTCGCTTTGCATGACCTCAAGCGAGGCACCGACCAGTGGTGCCAGATCGGTCTTGTTGATGACCAGCAGATCGGATCGGGTGATACCGGGGCCGCCCTTGCGGGGGATTTTCTCACCGGCTGAAACATCGATGACATAAATCGTGATGTCGGCCAGTTCCGGCGAAAAGGTTGCGGCCAGGTTGTCACCACCGGATTCGATCAGGATCAGATCGAGATCAGGGAATTTCGCGTTCATGGTGTCGATGGCGGCGAGGTTGATCGAGGCATCCTCGCGAATTGCGGTATGCGGGCAGCCGCCGGTCTCGACCCCCATGATCCGTTCTTCCGGTAGTGCTCCGGCGCGGGTCAGGATCAGGGCGTCTTCCTTGGTATAAATATCGTTGGTGATGGCGCAAATGTCATAGACGTCACGAAACGTCTGGCAAAGACGCTCCATCAATGCCGTTTTACCGGACCCGACGGGTCCACCAATTCCGACCCGCAAGGGCCCATGCTGTGACGTGTTCATGATCTGAATAACCTCGTGTACTGTGTTTCATGCCGCATGGCGGCGATCTCGGATAGAATGGCAATGCTGCCTGCATCATCTATTTCAGCGGTTGTGGCGCTGCTTGCCGTCGCGTCAATGACGCTCTCCAGCTTTGCCAGGATGCGTTGCCCGGCGCTTTGGCCAAGCGGGATCAGCCTGACCCCGGCCGAGACCAGATTGGCGGCAAAGCCGTGCAGATAGGCGTGCAAAGCCTGTTCCCTGTTGATGTCGTGCCCTCTGGCAGCGGCGGCGACGGCGACCGGATAGGCGATCTCGGTGCCAAGTGCTGCGTACAGTTCCCTGCAATCCGGCCACGGCCAGGCGTCCGTGGTCGCCTTGACGAAGGCTGCGCCCTGCGCGGTCGTTTCCAGATGGCGTTCCTTTGAAGGGGCAAGCGCGGTTGCCAGATCGTTGATTTCGATCAACGCCCCGGTATTGCCGGCGGCGTCATAGGCGTGCGCAAACAGCACCGCGTCACTCCAGCCGGCACCGACCGCGACAATGCTTTCGATCCAGCCCAACAGGGTCGCTTCATCCTTCACACGCGCCTCTTCAACGGCCCATTCGATGCCATGCGAATAGGCGAAGGCACCGACCGGGTAACTCGGCGACAGCCATGCCATCAATCTGTATAACCCGCCGTTATCCATGATGGTGATGTCCATGCTCATGCTTATGGTCATGGCTGTGCCCAGGTGCTGGTTCGGTATCATAGGCACCGCCTTCGGGCTGGAACGGCACGTTGACATGAAGGGTGGTTGCGCCGAGCCCCTGCACCATCGCCTCGATAACGTGATCTTCGCGGATCAGGATGCGGGTGCCGTCGATCTGGGTCGGCAGATGACGATTGCCAAGATGCCAGGCAATGCGGGCCAGATGTTCGGGATCGGCGCAGGTGATTTCCACAAGCGGCTCGGCAGCGGCCTTGACGGCAACCAGTTTGCCGTCATCCAGTACCAGCGCATCACCATCGCCGAGTACCACGGTTTTTTCCATATCCAGCAGGAAATCAAGGCCACCGGTGCCGGTCATCGCCATCCGACGCCGGTATCGGTCATCGAAGCAGAGAACGACGGTATCAATGGCGATACCTTCCCACTCTCCCTTGCGCTTGATCTGTGTCGCCCGTTGCATGCTGTCCTCAATACAGGAAGTAGCGCTGCGCCATCGGTAGTACGTCGGCCGGCTCGCAAGTCAGCAGTTCACCATCGGCACGCACTTCATAAGTCTCCGGATTGACCTCGATGACGGGCATGGCGTCATTGAGCACCATTGATTTCTTGTTGATCCCGCTTCGGGTGTTGTTGACAGCAAGCATATCCTTTTCGACGCCGAGAATCTGTTTCAAGCCCTGTTCCTGTGCCGCTTGCGAGACGAAGGTTACGCCGCTGGCGGTCAATGAGCGTCCGAAAGCACCGAACATCGGCCGGTAATGCACGGGCTGCGGGGTCGGGATTGAGCCGTTGGGGTCACCCATGGCGGCGGCTGCGATAGTGCCGCCAACCAGGACCAGATCGGGTTTGACGCCGAAGAACGCCGGGCTCCACAACACCAGATCCGCCCGCTTGCCAAGCTCGATGGACCCGATGTGCGCGGCGATGCCCTGGGCGATCGCCGGGTTGATGGTGTATTTTGCGATGTAGCGCCGCACCCGGATGTTGTCGTTATCACCAGTCTCTTCGGGTAAGGCACCGCGCTGGCGTTTCATCTTGTCGGCGGTCTGCCATGTGCGGATCAGCACCTCGCCGACCCGGCCCATCGCCTGACTGTCTGACGCGATGATCGAAAACGCCCCCATGTCGTGCAGGATGTCTTCGGCGGCAATGGTTTCGCGACGGATCCGGCTTTCCGCAAAAGCCACGTCTTCGGGGATTCTGTTATCCAGATGATGGCAGACCATCAGCATGTCGAGGTGCTCATCGATGGTGTTGACGGTGTAGGGCCGGGTCGGATTTGTTGACGACGGAATGACATTCAACTCGCCGCAAACCTTGATGATGTCCGGCGCATGACCGCCACCGGCACCTTCGGTATGAAAGGCGTGGATGGTGCGGCCCTTGAAGGCGGCGATGGTGTTCTCGACAAATCCCGACTCGTTCAGGGTGTCGGTGTGAATCAGCACCTGCACATCCATCTGATCGGCAACGGAAAGGCAGCAGTCGATGGCCGCCGGCGTGGTGCCCCAGTCTTCGTGATGTTTTAGTGAACAGGCACCGGCCAGGACCTGTTCGTACAGGCTTTCCGGTTTGGACGCATTGCCTTTGCCGGAAAAGCCGAGATTGACCGGAAAAGCGTCCGCTGCCTGGATCATGCGGCCGATATGCCAGGGTCCCGGCGTGCAGGTCGTGGCATTGGTCCCGGTTGCCGGACCTGTGCCGCCGCCCATCATGGTGGTGACGCCGGACATCAGGGCTTCCTCGATCTGTTGCGGACAGATAAAATGGATGTGTGCATCGAAGCCGCCGGCGGTGAGGATTTTTCCCTCGCCGGCAATGGCCTCGGTGCCGGGGCCGATAACGATATCGACATTCGGTTGCGTATCCGGATTGCCGGCCTTGCCGATCCCGACGATGCGGCCATCCCTCAGCCCGACATCGGCTTTGACGATACCCCAGTGATCGACGATCAGGGCATTGGTGATGACGGTGTCGACGGTGCCCAATGCGCGTGGCATTTGCGATTGCCCCATGCCGTCACGGATCACCTTGCCACCGCCGAACTTGACCTCTTCGCCGTAGGTTGTGAAATCCTGCTCGACCTCGATAAACAATTCGGTATCGGCCAGCCGCACTTTGTCGCCGACGGTCGGGCCGAACATGTCCGCATAGGCGGCGCGGGTGATTTTAGCCGGCATCGAGATCTCCCATGACTTTCTGGTTGAAGCCGAAAACAATGCGGCTGCCGAGTAACGGCACGAGCGTCACCGACCGGGTCTGGCCCGGCTCAAAACGGACTGCTGTCCCGGCGGCAATATCAAGACGCATGCCGCGGGCCTTTTCGCGGTCGAAATCAAGACCGGGATTGGTTTCGTAAAAATGATAATGGCTGCCGACCTGAACCGGGCGGTCGCCGGTATTGGCAACATCAAGCGAAACGGTCGGCTGACCGGCGTTCAGTTCGATCTCGCCTGCGGCGGTGATGCATTCTCCTGGGATCATATCAACGTACTCCTCAACGGATCGGTTCGTGGACGGTGACGAGCTTGGTGCCGTCGGGGAAAGTTGCTTCGACCTGAACGTCGTGAATCATCTCGGCGATCCCCTCCATCACCTGATCGCGGGCAATCACGCTGGCGCCGGCTTCCATCAGCTCGGCGACGGAGCGGCCGTCTCTGGCACCTTCGATAACAAAATCGGTGATCAGGGCAATGGCTTCCGGATGGTTGAGCTTGACGCCGCGTTCCAGTCGGCGTCGGGCGACCATCGCTGCCATCGATATCAGCAGTTTGTCTTTTTCCCTTGGGGTCAAATGCATGTCTGTATCCTCATTCGTCTTATTTTATGTTGCCCAGACACGGGGTAGGGGCTGCCCCGAGCGCAGTTGCTTAAGGACGATTTCGACCATCTGCCGCGCCTGTGCGCTACCCGTTGCCACAGCACGGAACAAAAGTTTCCCCGACCACGCACTGACCCCGGCGATCCCTTTTGCCGGCGAGAAAGCGTCAATCAATGTGCGGACGGCTTCAAGATGCTGTTCTGCATCGTCGGCTGCATAGAATATGGTGCTCAGTGTGGCAGCACCTTTCAGGGTTGCCGCGCTGTTGAGAATGCCATCAATCGCACCATCGGCCCGAAGCGCGTCGGCATGAATGAGCCGACCGTCCCGGTACACCCGCCAGAAATCCGAAAACATGCCCTGACGGACGGTCTCTCCCATGGCCGTGCGCCCGAAAACCACGGTTTCGTGGGCGACGAGCCGCGCATCGCCGGAAAGCGAAACGTGAAAATCCCGTTTCAATCGTGACCCATCGAACAGGATCGTCTCCTGCGGCAACCAGGCAAGCTCGCTGCCAGCTTCGGCGTTGAGGCGGGTTTTGACGACGGCATCACCGGCAAGGCTGCGGTATGCCCGCTCGCTGGCCTGCGTTGTGAAAATGGCGCGAGCATCTTCCGCAACGCTGCCTTCGAAGCTGAGCCGGTCGCCGCCGGTCAGGCCACCTGCGGTGTTCAGTAATACGGCTTCGGGGGCGGTCCCGCTTGCGACGTTTGGCAGCCTGACCTTGAACGAGCCGGATTGATAGAGTGTATCCAGAACGGTTGTCGACCCCCTGAGCTTGAAGCCGCATCGTGCTGCCCCCCGGGTGCGCTGGAACGCGACAGGGGGTGTGATCGCACAGGCATCAAACGGTGAGGTGTCGTCGAACATCGGTCTCATTCATATCTGCTTTTTCACCGGCCAGGACCACTTCGCCACGGTCCATGACAGTGAAGCGGTCTGCAAGGTCCCGCGCAAACTCAAAATATTGCTCGACCAGAACAATCGCCATGTCGCCGGTATCCCTGAGATATGAAATCGCGCGGCCGATATCCTGAATAATCGATGGTTGAATACCCTCGGTCGGCTCATCAAGGATCAGCAGCTTTGGTCGCGTCACCAGTGCCCGGCCGATGGCGAGCTGTTGTTGCTGTCCACCGGACAGATCACCACCACGCCGCCGCATCATGTCTTTCAGCACCGGGAAAAGATCGAACACTTCGTCCGGTACCCGGCGCTGGCCGCGCGGCAGGCAGGCAAATCCTGTTTCCAGATTTTCAGCGACACTGAGCAGCGGAAAAATCTCGCGGCCCTGTGGCACGAAGGCGATGCCGAGACGCGCGCGCTCGAACACCGGCAGGGTGGAAATGTTCTTGCCGTTCCAGTTTACGCTGCCGCGGGTCAGCGGCTGCTGGCCGACGACGGCCCTCATCAGGCTGGTTTTGCCGACGCCGTTTCGTCCCATGACGCAGGTCACCTTGCCGGTTTCCGCCTGCATGGAGACGGTCTTCAGAGCCTGGGCTGCACCATAAAACAGATCAACATTTTCAACAGTCAACATATTCAGCGCCCCAAATAGACGTCGATGACGTCCTGATTAGCACTCACCTGATCGAGTGAGCCTTCCGCAAGGACCGAACCTTCATGCAGTACCGTCACCTTGACGCCGAGATCGCGCACAAAATCCATATCGTGTTCGACGACGACGACGGAGTGGGTTTTGGCGATTTCTTTCAACAGCCGTGCCGTGTCAGCGGTTTCCGCATCGGTCATGCCGGCCGCCGGCTCATCGACCAAAAGCAGCTTCGGGTCCTGTGCCAGCAGCATGCCGATTTCCAGCCACTGCTTCTGACCATGCGACAGGTTGGCCCCCAATTCGTCCCTGAGATCGCCGAGACGGGTAATCTCGAGGATTTCATCAATCCGCTTGTGGTCGGCGCCGTTGCTCTTGTCGAGCAGGGTTGCCAGAACGCCGCGTGGGCGGTCGAGTGCCAGCAGGATATTGTCGTAGACGGTATGGCTTTCAAATACGGTCGGTTTCTGGAACTTGCGACCGATGCCAAGTTTGGCAATGGCGGCCTCGTCAAGTTTTGTCAGATCCGTTGATTTGCCGAAGGCGACCGTGCCGACGTCAGGCCGGGTCTTGCCGGTGATGACGTCCATCATCGTTGTCTTGCCGGCACCGTTGGGGCCGATGATGGCGCGCATCTCCCCTTCGGCGATATACAACGACAAGCCGTTCAGGGCCTTGAAGCCGTCGAAGCTGACCGAGACGTTATCGAGATATAGAAGGGTATCACCCATTTCGCTCATGTCAGTCGGCCTCTTGCGGTTGTGGTTGGGCGCTGGTTGCTTCCCGGGCCTTGCGTCGGGCCATCAACTGGTTCGCCAGTCCGAGGATTCCTTTCGGCAGAAAGATCGTCACGGCGATGAACAGGGCACCAAGCGCGAACAGCCAGACTTCCGGCAGCGCGCCGGTCAGGAACGTCTTGGCGCCGTTTACAAGAACCGCGCCCAGTGCTGCGCCGACCAGTGTGCCGCGACCGCCAACGGCGACCCAGATGACGGCTTCGATGGAGTTGGCGGGCGAGAATTCCGACGGATTGATGATGCCGACCTGCGGCACATAAAGCGCACCAGCGACGCCGGCGATCATCGCGGACAAGGTCCAGACGAACAGTTTGTAGTGCTCAACCCGATAGCCCAGAAAACGGGTCCGGTTTTCCGCATCCCTGACAGCGATCAGAATTTTCCCAAGCTTGGAATGAACGATGGCCTGGGCGATCAGAAAAGCGACGATCAAAGCGATACCGCTACAGGCGAACAGGCCGAACCGGGTCGCATCGGTCTGCACATCGAAGCCGAGAATATCCTTGAAATCAGTCAGGCCGTTGTTGCCGCCAAAACCCATGTCGTTGCGGAAGAACGCCAGCAGCAGGGCGAACGTCATCGCCTGTGTGATGATCGACAGGTAGACCCCGGTGACGCGGCTTCGGAAAGCGAACCAGCCGAAGGCAAAGGCCAGCAGGCCCGGTACCAGCACCGCCATCAGGGCGGCGAACCAGAACATGTCAAAGCCGTACCAGTACCAGGGCAATTCCTGCCAGTTGAGAAATACCATGAAGTCCGGCAGGGTCGGATGGGCATAGACACCGCGCGTGCCGATCTGGCGCATCAGATACATGCCCATGGCATACCCTCCGAGCGCAAAGAACGCGCCGTGACCCAGCGACAGCACGCCACAGTAGCCCCATACCAGATCAATCGACAGGGCCAGCAGTGCGTAACAGAGATACTTGCCGAGCAGCGATACCGTATAGGTCGATGTGTGCAGCGCATGGCCTTCCGGCACCGCCAGATTGAGGATGCCGACGGTGATGACAACGGCGGCAATGATGCCGATAAAGATATAGCTGCGTTTGCCGAAGGCACCGGCTGCGAACGACATCATCATGCCTCCACCGCCCGACCCTTGAGCGCGAACATACCGCGGGGTTTCTTCTGGATATACAGGATGATGAACACGAGAACGACGATCTTGCCGAGCACGGCACCGGCAAAGGGTTCAAGAAATTTGTTGGCAACCCCCAGCGTCATGGCACCGACCAGCGTTCCCCACAGATTGCCGACGCCGCCGAAGACGACGACCATGAAGCTGTCGATGATGTAGGACTGGCCCAGGTTCGGGCTGACGTTGTCGATCTGGCTGAGCGCAACCCCGGCGATCCCGGCGATCCCGGAACCGAGGCCGAATGTCATGGCGTCGACCCAGTCGGTCCTGATTCCCATGGCACCGGCCATGCTGCGGTTTTGCGTCACGGCGCGCATTTGCAGACCGTAGGGTGTTTTCTTCATCAGGATCATCAGGGCGGCCAGAACGACCAGCGAAAAGACCAGGATATAAAGGCGGTTATAGGTGATCGTCATCTGCCCGATCTCGAACGCACCGGACATGAAATCGGGGTTGCCGACTTCCTGGTTGGTCGGGCCGAAGATCGACCGCACCGTCTGTTGCAGGGCCAGTGAAATGCCCCAGGTGGCGAGCAGGGTTTCCAGCGGTCTGCCATACAGAAAGCGGATGATACCGCGCTCGATAGCGACACCGACGCCTCCGGCGACCAGAAAGGCCAATGGAATGGAAATCAGCAAGGAGACTTCGAACAACTGCGGATACGAGGTGCGGATGACGTCCTGAACGACGTATGTCGTGTAGGCACCCAGCATCACCATCTCGCCGTGCGCCATGTTGATGACACCCATCACGCCGAAAGTGATGGCGAGACCAATGGCGGCCAGCAGCAGAACAGAACCGAGTGACAGGCCATACCAGACATTTTGCGCTGTCGCCCAGGCAGCAAGGGAGCGTTCGATCAGTGCTGCGGCGCTTTCAGCGGCGGTCTTGAGCGTGCCTTCCGTCGAGGCGGCAAAACCCAGGAGGATTGATCTGGCGTCCCGACCGGAACGCTCCTTGAGGACGTTGATGGCGTCGAGCTTGGCGGCTTCATCGAGCGTGCTGGACAGTACCGCGGTTGCCCTGGCTTCGGTCATGATTTTTTTGACGCCGGGATCGGTTTCGATAGCGATGGCAGCATCAAGCAGCGGGATCGCATCCGGGTCTTTGGCCTTGAAGACATCTTCGGCGGCGGCGCGGCGGTCTGACGGGTTTTTGGAACGGAGTTGTAATCCGCCGAGCGAATTGCTGATAGTCCGCCGCAGGCTGTTGTTGACCTTTATTTTCTCAAAAGCCCCCTTTGGCTCTTCGCCAATTTTTTCGAGGCTCAAGGGATCGATCATGACATAATTGTCACCGGCGGCTTCGACCATGACGACCTTGTTGCTGGCCTTGTGCAGGAAGAGATTTCCTTCGCCGAGCGCTTTGAGGGCCGGAATGACCCGGGTATCGGCCGTTTCGGCCAGGGCCGAGACAACCTTTGCACGGTCGCTGAACCCGCCTGTGGCGAGGGCGTCTATTTGCCGGGCGAGTTCATCGGCCTTGCCCGGTTGAATGAGGGCAATCTGAAAAATGAAAAGGATAAACAGGAAAAAAAGGGAAGACGTCTTGAAGGGATTTGTCATTGAGGCAGGTCCAGCATCCAGAATGATGTAAGGGACAACAGATGCCCGGGGGCGGCAGGATGTGCCGCCCCCGAACGTTGCTCTGTTCAGCTGCCTTGACCGCCACACTTGCCGGTCTTGGTGTTGAAGTTGCCGCACGACATCGGCTTGCGCCAGTCACTGATCAGGTCTTTCGAACCCGGCAGGAAGTCGGACCAGGCATCACCCGGAACCAGACCTTTGGTCGAGAACACGGTCTCGAACTGGCCATCTGCCTGAATCTCACCGATCAGAACCGGTTTGGTGATGTGGTGGTTCGGCATCATCGCGGAATAACCGCCCGTCAGGTTCGGCACCGATACACCAACGAGGGCATCGATAACGGCGTCGGATGCAGTGGTACCGGCTGCTTCAGCTGCCTTAACCCACATGTTGAAGCCGATGTAGTGCGCTTCCATCGGGTCGTTGGTGACGCGCTTCGGGTCTTTGGTGAAAGCTTTCCACTTCTTGATGAAGTCGGCATTCTCGGCGCTGGTATCGGACATGAAATAGTTCCATGCCGCCAGGTGACCGACCAGCGGCGCAGTGTCGAGACCGGCGAGTTCTTCTTCACCGACCGAGAACGCGACAACAGGAATGTCCTGGGCTTTGATCCCCTGGTTGCCGAGTTCCTTGTAGAACGGCACGTTGGCGTCACCATTGATGGTCGACACAACAGCCGTTTTCTTGCCGGCAGAGCCAAACTTCTTGATGTCGGAAACGATGGTCTGCCAATCGGAATGACCGAACGGGGTGTAGTTGATCATGATGTCAGCCGCAGCGACACCCTTGTCCTTGAGATAGGCTTCAAGGATCTTGTTGGTGGTACGCGGATAGACATAGTCGGTTCCGGCGAGGACCCAGCGCTTCACGCCTTCGTTGATCAGATAGTCAACGGCGGGAATAGCCTGCTGGTTCGGGGCGGCACCGGTATAGAATACGTTCTTCTGGCTTTCTTCACCTTCATACTGAACCGGATAGAACAGGACGCTGTTCAGCTCTTCGAAGACCGGTAGAACCGATTTGCGGGACACGGATGTCCAGCAGCCGAAAACAACATCGACCTTGTTGACCGAAATCAGCTCGCGGGCTTTCTCCGCAAACAACGGCCAGTTGGAAGCCGGGTCGACAACAACGGCTTCGAGTTTCTTGCCGAGAACGCCGCCTTTCTTGTTCTGCTCGTCAATGAGCATCAGCATGACGTCTTTAAGTGTCGTTTCGCTGATTGCCATGGTTCCGGAAAGCGAGTGAAGGATACCGACTTTGATGGTGTCGGCTGCCGAGGCGACAGAACTGACCGCCATCGTTGCGGCCAGCACGCCGGCTGTAACCAAGGATTTATATGTCATTCGCATTAAGTCTCTCCCCTAAGGTTGTTGCTGCACTGCAATAGGGAAGTACAAGTTCCGGGCCAAAATCGACGAGGTCCCCGTTCGGTTGGGGATAAAAGTCCCTAAAATATTGAAACAAAATACTAAAATATCATTTAGCAGAGGGATTCGAGTGTGATTATCACGCGTACAGGCAAGAAGACAGTCTCTTGAAATGGTTTAAAAATAATCAAAAACACAATATTGATTAAATAATAATCATTTCTGATTTTTAGCTAAGAATGGTGAATGCGTGCTACCCTGCAGGTGGTGGGATAAACCCTGCCCGGGGTTGTTGCTGCACTCTTCAACCTCGAGACCCCGCGCGCCGAAAGCGTGCGGGGTCTGGTTGTGGGGATGCAGCCTTTATTTCATCACTTGCTTATTGTTCCAGGCTATGACACAAACCCCTCAGCGTACTGCGTGTAGATGACATCTTCGTTGTCAGCAGTCTCCGTCTCCGAAGAGATTTCCGAGCCGGGCGTGCCAATTCGGCACACGAACCTGGCGGCTGATCTACGCAAGCTCCCACATTAAAACCAAATGCCACCGGTGCCCCTTTGGGTCTCCGATGAGTGGCTGTATATGAAAGTTATCAATTGAAACAGTTTACTGATCTCGGCCTTGCCGAGCCTATCCTTCGCGCCGTAACGAACGAAGGATATACCGCGCCGACACCGATCCAGGAAAAAGTTATTCCGCTGATGATGTCCGGGAAGGATATCGTCGGTATTGCCCAGACCGGCACCGGCAAAACCGCGGCCTTTGTGCTGCCCCTGCTCGACAGAATTAACGAGCTGCGCCAACGGCCGAACCCCAATCATTGTATCGGACTGGTCCTGGCACCGACCCGTGAGCTTGCCTCGCAGATCGCCGAAAGCGTTCGTACCTATGGCAAGGACATGCGCGTGTCCGTTGCGATCATCGTCGGCGGCGTCAAACCCGGCGGACAGATCCGCATGATGGCCCGTGGCGTTGATATCATTGTCGCGACTCCGGGACGTTTGCTCGATCACGTCCAGTCCGGCGTCATCAAACTTGATAAAGCGGAAACCGTGGTTCTCGATGAAGCCGACCAGATGCTTGATCTTGGCTTCATGCCGACGATCCGCAAAATCCTGGCGAAGCTGCCGAAGCAAAGACAGACCGTGCTTCTTTCGGCGACCATGCCGCAGCAAATCCGTGCTCTTGCCGATGATTTTCTCAAAGACCCGGTGGAAATTTCCGTCAAGCCGACGTCGACGCCGATCGAACTGATAGACCAAAGGGTTATTCATGTTGACCGTGAGCGGAAGCGCGATGCCCTGATCGGCATCCTGCGCAGCCCGGGCGTTGATCGTGCGATTGTTTTCACGCGGACCAAGCGTGGTGCAGACAAGGTCTGTGAAGCCCTGCAAAAAGCCGGTCTGTCCGCTGGTGCCATTCACGGCAACAAAAGCCAGCCGCAACGGGAACGGACACTCGCCGACTTTCGCTCGGCCAATGTCAAAATCCTTGTCGCCACGGATATCGCGGCGCGCGGTATTGATGTCGATGACGTTTCGCATGTCGTCAACTTTGAGTTGCCGAACGTCCCCGAATCCTATGTGCATCGCATCGGCCGTACAGCGCGCGCCGGCAAAAGCGGTATTGCGATCTCACTGTGTGAGCACGCTGAACGCGGTTTGCTCAGGGATATCGAACGCCTGATCGGTACCGTGCTGCCGCGCGACAATGCGCCGGGTATGGGCGGACAGACGGAATACCAGCCGCTGGCTGATCTGCGTCCGGCATCGGCACGACCGCATAATAACGGCTCGGCGAAGGGGCCGAAGAAATTCAACAAACCAACCGGTCGTCCGCAGCAGGCGCAGGGGAAATCCAGAAAGCCCCATCGCGGACAATCTGCTGCTCGTCGGCAGTCGCCGGATAGTGGGTTGCAGCGACTGGCCAGCTAACAACCAGGTTCCCGGTCAACCAGGTGAAATGCTGCCGACGATGGCGACATCGCCATTGCCGGTGTGCTTCAGGATCAATGCCTCACCTTGCCGTGTGTAACGGTCGGTCAAGGCATTGATCGTCACCTGGTGGGTGACCAGGATGACCGGTGCCAGGTCTGTGATTTTTTCCTGAATAAAGGCGCGGATTGCCTTGAGGTTGCCGGCCTGATCCCGGTGACGCTGGTAGAACGAGTTCAGGGCCGGCAATTCCATGACCGGGCCCAGTTTCAGTAACCGCGCGGTTTCAAGACACCGACACCATTGACTTGAATAGACGGCCGCTTGGTCTATGCCCGCATTGCGAAGTGTGTGGCCCAGCGCTTCGGCTTCCTTGCGCCCGGTTTCATTCAGGTTTCGCTGCGTCGAACAATCATCAACTTTGAAATGATCCGGATCGCCGGTGCCGGGTGCCGTTGCATGCCGGATAATTGCGAAATGCCCAGGCTCATGCAGCTTTGACCATAGCGCTGTATCTGCTTGAGCCAGATTTGTGCCGAGGCACATCAAGGCGATCATGCAGGCAATACGTTTGATCATGTTCTCTCCATACCATCTGTTCAGCGGGCCATGAGCCGTTTAACTGAATATTGGCAGGAGCATTCCATTTTTCCAGTGCGCCCAATATTCAGGACGCTGCTGCAGGTTTTCTCTTCAGCTTGTCACGGATCAGTTTGAACAGTGGCAGCAAGATCAGAATGATCGCAATCACCGTGATCGGGCCGGAAATCGGTCTTTCAAGGAAAATCATCGGATCGCCGCTCGAAAACAGCAGGGACTGGCGCAGCTTGGGCTCGGCAATCGGCCCCAGAACGATCGCCAGCACTGCCGGTGCGACCGGATAGTCGAGCTTCCGCAGCATATAGGCACCCAAGCCGAAGATCAGCATCAGCCAGATGTCATGCATATCCTGGGTCGCGGCATACCCGCCGACCACGGATAGAACGAAAATCATCGGCGCCAGTACCGTGAACGGCATGCGCAGCATCCAGACGAACAATGGGATAAAGGCGATGTTGACGGCGAGGGCGAAGAAATTGGAAATATAGAATGAGCCGATCAGACCCCACACAAACTCGGTCTGGTCGGTAAACAGTAACGGCCCAGGCTGCAGTCCCCAGATCACCATGCCGCCGAGCAGGATCGCAGTTGTCGGCGAGCCAGGAATGCCGAGCGTCAGCATCGGCAGCATGGCACCCGTGGATGCCGAGTTGTTGGCAGCTTCCGGTGCGGCAACACCGTTGATGTTGCCTTTGCCGAAACTCTTCGGGTTTTTGTCGACCATTTTGGTAATGCCATAGGCCATCAGTGAACCCGGCGTTGCGCCTGCTGCCGGCAGGATGCCGACGAAAAAGCCGAGGAATGATCCGATGGTTATGCCTTTCCACGATTTGGCCGTTTCGCGGACAGCTTTGATGATGCCCTTGAATGTCAGAACAGCATTGGTCATGGTCAACTCGCCACGGGTGCTGTCGATGGTCCATAGCATCTCACCGATACCATAGACGCCGATGGCAAGGACCAGGAAATTGATACCGTGCATGAAGCCGGTGATGTCGCCGAATACCAGACGCGGCTCACCGGTCATGATATCAAGGCCGACAGTGGCAAAAACCAGGCCGATAAAGATTGAGAACAGGGTTTTCGGTATATCATCGCCGCCAAGCCCGATGAATGTTGCGAATGCCAGTAGCATCAGCGCGAAAATTTCCGGATCGCCGAAATCAAGCGCGATATGCGCCAGCGGCGGGGCAAAGGCGGTGAACATCACGTTGGCGACCGTGCCGCCGACGAACGAGGCGACGGCAGCGGTGACCAGAGCCAGATCAGCCCGTCCCTTGAGCGCCATGGGTCGCCCGTCAAAGGTTGTGGCAACGGCTGTCGAAGCCCCGGGTATCCCGAGTGTGATTGACGAAATCGCACCGCCGTACATGGCACCGTAATAGATTGCCGCCAGAAAAATCATTGCTGACGTCGGTGGTACCAGAAAGGTCGCGGGTAAAAGGATTGCGACACCGTTGACGGAGCCGAGACCGGGCATTGCACCGATGAACAGACCAAGTGCAACACCGGCCAGCATGAGAACGATATTCAGCGGCTCAAGGGCGATAAAAATGCCGTCTGTAAGATGCCCGAGAATTTCCATGGTTTTGGCGCCTATCCTTTGTATTTGGGGATACGTTTGAAGGGGCAGTCGATCCGATCAGAAGAAAAAGTCGTAGAGCGGCAGGAACAGTGGTTCCAGATAGCCCTTCGGCAGGACGATCCGCATGGCAATATCAAAAAACAGAAAGGTGACAACCGGGGTCAGGATCGCGATTGAGAGCGTGACCGGCCAACTGTGGCGACCCAGAAAACGAATGTAATAAATCAGGAATAAAAGAATGGCACCGTAAAACCCAAGAATATGTGACACGGCGATAAGCCCGGTGACACCCCCACCGACCAGCAGCAGCATTCTGAGGCCGTAGCTGTCGAGGAATTTTTCGGTGGATTGTGATGGTGGCGACTTGCGCAATACCCAGTTGATAGCAATCCAGATTGTAGAGAGCAGCATGCCTGCCGATAGCCAGAATGGCCAGAACCCGCCGCCGGGCCCTTCGCCTCTGACGTAACCGATCTCAAGTTCTGTACTTTTGAACATCAAATAGATCGAGAGGAGTGCCATTAACCCAGCCGTGATGATTTCTGCACGTCTCATAATGTCCGCTCGCTCCCGATCTCTTGATGTGTCTGTCTATGTTTTCGTAATGGTTTTGCTATGGGTGCTTATTTAATCGCGCCCATCTCGACCAGCATCTTGCGATGACGCTCGCGCTGCGCCTTCCAATATGCTTTCAGAGCATCACCGGTTAGCTCATCACCAAAAAGCGACTGCTTTTTGCGATAGGCTTGCCATTGTTTCGAATTAAAGACCTTCGAGAACAGGTCCTGATAGTACTTCTGTGCATCGGCACTCATACCGGGAGCACCGACAACGGCACGCTGCATGCCATAGGAGAAGTCCGTCCCTTTTTCCTTGACGGTCGGCACATCCGGGAACAGCGGCAAACGCTCGGCGGTGAAGCTGACGATCGGGATCAGATCACCGGATTGATAGAAACCGAGTGCTTCGGACGGGTTGTTGACGCTGGAGTTGAGGTGTTTGCCGGCCAACTGCTTGGCGACTTCACCACCGCCCTTGTACGGCACGTATTTGATCTTGAGGCCGAAGTTGTTGTTAAGAAACTCCGTCAGCAGTTCGTCTTCCTGGGCTTTTCCGGTTCCGCCCATAATCCACTTGTTACCTTCGGATTTGGCTTTGGCGAGAAATTCCTCGAAGGTCTTGATGCCGGAATCCTTGTGGACCCAAAGCAGGAAGGTATCTTCCGCCATGCGCCCGACCGGGGAAAACGTCAGGATATCAATGCCGAGCTTCTCCTGACGCAACGGCGTCGTGAAGAAGGAGTTGAGGGTAACCATGATCGTATGATCAGGGTCGTTCGCACCTTTGACGGCTATCAGTGCTTCAGCACCGGAACCGCCCGACTTGTTGACAGGAACCAGTGGCTTTGATGCCAGTTTTTCCTGCTCGATGATGGCCTGAAAAAGACGGGCCATTTTATCTGCACC
>JBBDOA010000100.1:0-22610 GCA_040877275.1 Rhodospirillales bacterium
CGGAAGGCGTGGTCGGACCGGCCGCTCTGCCTGATCGCCGGGATGATCAATTCCAAGCAGCCGCTCGGCTATTTCCAGCCGCTTGCGGGAAGCATCGACAGCGTTCACTGCATCACCATTCCGAACGAGGCGGCGGCGATTCCGGCAAAAGAGCTTGCTGCGATTGCCCGCAAAGCGGGGCTCCGGGCAAAGACAGCCAGATCGGCGCTGGCGGCGACACAGGCCATCGCCAGCCAGACCAAAGCGCCGGCTCGTCTGTTGATCTGCGGCTCCTTGTACCTCGCCGGCCATATCCTCGCCGAGCACGGGTAAAAAAGCCTATATCATGAGAATGATTATCATTTGCATATGAATGAGAATATGCTATTTCCTGGCAGTATGGATGCAGGGAGATAGGCCATGAACAACAGTCATCTGACAAAGAATAAACAGACGAAGATCGAAAACAAACAAGCCGACGATACGCGCTTTTGCCGCCCCGAAAGCCTTTTGTTGGACAGTTTCAGGTTGTGGTCGCAGAATCCGGAAAACCTGACCTATATCCGTCGCCGGTTATGCCACGAGATGGGCAACGCGGCCGGAGAGCGGGCGGCCAAGGCGATCAAGCTGCTTGGGCATATATTGGGTCTGCAGACGCGCCGCACGTTTTATCTGATGCGTCCGGGCTCACTCGGGGCAACCGTCGACGAGCGGACCCTGATCGCGTTGATCGGCGCGCTTCTGCATGACCGCCGGCCGCATGCCCATGCCATGGTGACGCTGCTGTTGCCATCATCGTGTCACGGTACGGTGCTGGCCGTGGCTGGTGAGCTGGGCCGGTCGTTCCGGATGGGCGGGCTGCTGTTCGCGCCGCCCCGCGATCAGCCGCGCCAGAAAATCATCGCGCCGGAGATTCGCGCCGTCGCCTGATCCCGTCGATCAGCCGAATTTTGAAACCCGACCCGGGGTGCCGCCGCCTGTTGGCGGGTTCCCCCCATGGTCCGGCGGCGGGTTGATCAGGACTGTCTTGCCGCATTGCTGGCAGATTTCGGTTCCGGCGCTCATTCTTCTGTATCCGGCCTTGAGGATTGTCGCTGCTTCCTGAACGCTGAGCCCCAGTTCTTCCTGCAGATGTCGCAATTGAACGTGTTCGTCGCCGTCAATGACGCCGTCTTCCAGGACGTTGTCGACCAGTTGCTCATACTTGCGCCGCCTTGAATGCAGCGCTTCGTTAAACCCCGAGGCGAGAATGCCCGCCGGTAACGCGACCATGCCGACGCTGATGATGCCGATCACCCCGGCGCACAGGCGACCGATTACCGTTTGCGGCACGACATCGCCGTAGCCGATGGTTGTCATGGTCACGACCGCCCACCAGAGCGCGTGCGGTATCGAGCCGAAGGCTTCCGGCTGGGCTTCGTGCTCGGCCAGATAGGTGATGCTGGCGGCGACGGATATCAGTATCAGCAGAACGAACAGGGCGGCTGAAATAACCGGGGCCTCGTCCCTGAGTACCCGCAGCAGCAAATTCATGGATTTGGCATAGCGGGTCAACCGGAAGACACGGAGCAGACGCAGCGCACGCAGCATCCTGAGATCGACGCCGATGATCGCGCCCAGATAAAACGGCAAGATGACGATCAGGTCGATCAGCACCAGCGGCGACAGCATGAAGCGCAGCCGCCCCTTGAACGACGATCTGTAACGCGGATTGCTGCTTTCGACCGACGACCAGACCCTGAGGATGTACTCGATGGTAAAGAAAGCGACCGAAAAAACTTCGAAAGCATCAAACCAGACCTGATAGGCCTGATAGACTTCTGGGATGGATTCGAACACCACGGCAATGACGTTCAGCGAGATCAGTCCGATCAGCACGGAATCGACAAGGCGGGCCAGTGGTTCATCGGCATGACCCGCGTCCAGTATTAGATAAACCCGTTTCCGCATCGTCCCCCCAACCGCCTTCTGGTGCCGCTAAACCCTAACCGGAGTGTCGGCGGACAGGAAGGCCTTGATTGTGGCAGAAGGTTTCAGAAGTCCGGTTTTGGTCCCCGTTGCAGGGCCGCAATCGCAAAGCCGAGCCAGCCGATGATCATCAGGGTGCCGCCTGCGGGGGCCATCCCTTCAATCGGCACAATGCCGTTGATCACAAACAGATAAAGCGAAATCGAGAAGGCCAGGGCCCCGGCCAGAAGAAGCCAGCCGGACAGAAGACTACTCAGTCGCGCCCGGCCAGCACGCCGACCCGCCAGTGCGGCGGCGGCAAAGGCCCCCAGTGCGTGCCACATCTGATAGCTGACGGCCGTTTCCCATATCTCGATCAGGCTTTGCTCGACGTTGAGCCCATGAGCGCCATAGGCACCAAGTCCGACGGCGGCGGCCGCGGACAGTGCAGCGGTGGCGGTAAGATAATCTGCTTTTGAGCGCGTATCGTCTTTCATATCAGCTAATTCCTCTCCGCCCGTTCACCGTATTATGGAGTGGTTTTCTATCGCATTCACGCAAAGGCTTCTGAAATGGCAGATTAATCTATGACGCTCCGGCCTTCGCACGTGTAAGGTGATGCAAGCCCTATATTGGAAAAAAGTGAAAGATGGAATTCGCAAACCACCTGATTTTATTTGCCTCGGGGATGATCATCGTCAGCATCTTTGCGGGGATGATTTCGTCCCGGTTCGGGGCACCTTTGCTGCTCGTGTTTCTTGTGCTCGGTATGATGGCGGGCGAGGACGGGCCGGGCGGTATCGATTTCGACGACTTTCAGACGACGTACATCCTCGGCAGTGCCGCGCTGGCGATCATCCTGTTCGACGGCGGCTTGCGGACGCGTTGGGCGGATCTGTCATCGGTTGCCGCCCCGGCGCTGGTACTGGCGACACTGGGTGTTCTGGTGACGGCCGCGATCACCGGTGTCGCAGCGCACTTTCTTCTTGGTATCGGCTGGATCGAAGGCATGCTGGTCGGATCCATTGTTGCCTCGACCGACGCTGCGGCGGTGTTTCTGCTCCTGCATCTGCGCGGTCTCAGGCTGCGGGAACGCCTGCGTTCTGTTCTGGAAGCAGAGGCCGGCATCAACGACCCGATGGCGGTGCTGCTGACCGTAACCTGCGTCAGCCTTCTGGCCGCGCCGGAGACGGCTTTCACGTCGGATGTGGCCCTGGAAGTTGCTGCTGATTTCATTTTGCAGATCGCCGGTGGCGGTGCTATCGGAATCGCAGGTGGATTCGGCCTGCTTTTCGTGATCAACCGGGTCAGCCTGTCACCCGGACTGTATCCGCTGATCGCCGTATCCTGGGCATTATTGTTGTTCAGTGCGGCACAGGAAATCGGCGCCAGCGGTTTTCTCGCCGTCTATCTGGCAGGGCTTGTCGTCGGCAACCGCCGCCACAAGGCGACGGCATTGATCGACCGCTTTCTCGACGGGCTGTCGTGGTTGAGCCAGATCGGCATGTTCCTGATCCTGGGCCTGTTGGTGACGCCCAGCGAACTGGGTGCCGTCCTGCTGCCGGGTCTTGGTATCGCGCTGGTCCTGACATTCATTGCCAGACCGGCGGCGATAGCGATGTCGTTGCCCTGGTTCAGGTTCAGTGCGCGTGAAACGGCGTTTGTGTCGTGGGTCGGGTTGCGGGGCGCAGTGCCGATTTTCCTGGCCACGATTCCCGTCCTTGCCGGGCTTGAAAATGCGGTCAACTACTTCGGCATCGTCTATGTCATCGTTCTCGTTTCGCTGATCTTGCAGGGGTGGACCATTGGTAACGTTGGTCGACGTCTTGGAATCGTATTGCCGCCACGTCCGGAATCACCGCCTCGGGTCGCAATCGATCTGCCGTCCGATATCGGCCGCGGCATGAGTGTTTATGCCGTGCAGCCGAACTGTCTGGCCCTGAAGCGACCGCTCAACCGGCTGCCTTTGCCGGGCGAGGTTGATCTGCTGTCGATCATTCGTGATGGGATCATCCATGCTCCGGACCGCATTGAACAGCTTGCCCCGGGTGACGAGGTTTTGCTGCTGGCCCCGGGCGAGCGACTGGAACTGCTGGATCGCCTGTTCGGCAAACCGCTCGGCGGGCAGCAAGCCGCTGACGCAGAAGTGATCGGTGCCTTTCCCTTTGCCGGGGATACAGCCATTGGTTCGATTGCCGATGCCTACGGCTTTCCACTGCCGCCAGAACGGCACGACGACAGCGTTGAAGCGTTCATGCGCCGATATATCATCGGACGGATCCGTGCCGGACAGCGACTCAGGCTCGGCGATGTGGAAATGGTCGTCGGCGAAACCAGGAGCGGGCGGATTACACGGGTTACGATCGATCTTGATCCAAGGCCATATACCCTGCGTCGGTTTGATCCGGTCTGGATATGGATGGTCGAAACGGCATACCCGCTGCTCCCCGACTGGTGGCCGCCCCGGCGTGCCGATTTCAAAAAATGGTTCCGCCGCCGCTGAGGAGCCGGTGCGCTAGTCGAGTGGTTCCATCCGGCGTATCTCTGTGATGATGGCGTCCTCGAACGGGCCGGGCTGCATGTCGTCGAGGCCTTCCAGCGCATCAACAAAGCTGTTCACGTCTTTTTCAAGAATGCCCATGGTATTGGCCGCCGCATAGCCCTCGTTGGCCCAGTCGATTTTCTGCAGATTGTCGCCATACCAGGTTGCGCCCGACGAGGTGCGCATGACGTCGAGCAGTTTAGTGGCATCGATCCCGTAGCCGGCAGCCGCCTTAAGGGCGCGTCTGACAGCGACGACGCCGGCGGCGGCACACAGATTGTTGGCGACCTTGCAGGCGGCACCGGCGCCGACCGGGCCCAGATGGTGGACCTGCTCGCCCATGGCTTCGAAAGCCGGCATCAGTACCTGCACGGCATCGGCATTACCGCCGACCATGAAGGTCAGGCTGGCATTTCTGGCCCGGTACGGCGCACCGGACATCGGCGCATCAATCACGGTGACGCCTGCGGGCATCCGCGCTGCGACATCGCGGATATAGCGGGGTGACAGGGTCGAGGACAGAATCAGGGTTTGCGGGTGCCGGTCAGCCCTGAAGATCGCCTGATCGTCGAACAGCAGCGCCTCGCTCTCGGTGATGTCACGAACCACGGAGATCAGTGTGTCAACCCTGGCTGCAAATGTCACCGGATCGGCAATCATACGGTTTTTGAAATCGTCTGAAGCGTCGACCGTTCTGACATCAAAACCCCAGACATCGAAGCCCGAGGTCAGCAGGTTCTCGGCCATCGGCAGCCCCATGGCGCCGCAGCCGGCGACGCCGATGACAGACCTGTCGCGAATGCTCACGAACGCGATCCGGCGGCGCTGACCAGATGTTCGAACAGCCGGAAATTAGGATCGCCGTCGCTCAGAAAAAATTCCGGGTGCCACTGCACGCCGATGGCGAAGCGGCGGTCGGGTAACTCAATCGCTTCGACGATACCGTCCGGGGCCCGGGCGCTGATGACAATGCCGTCCGGAATATCTTTCAGCGCTTCGTTGTGTGCCGTGTTGACGGCAATCTCCGATTTCCCGGCCATCTCGAACAACCGCGTCCCGGATGCGATGGCAACGCTGTGCGCGGTCTCCTCGGCGGGCTTTTCGTTCAGATGATCGATGGCGCAGTCCAGTTCGTTTCTGATATCACGCCAGATCGTTGCACCACGGGCCACCGCCATCACCTGCATACCGGCGCATATGCCGAGAGTCGGCAGATCTGAAGCAAGCGCATCCGTCATCAGGGTGCGCTCAAAGGCATAGCGGGGATGGACCGTGCCGCCGTTGGCCGGCTCACCGTAAACCTCGGGCGGGAACGGATAGAAGCCGCCGGGCACGATCAGGCCACCGAGCGCATCCAGAAAGTCTTGCCGGGCGTCTTCGATGTAGGGGATGCCGAGGGGCAACCCGCCGGCTTTCCAGACGGCTTCGAAATAGGCGGTCCTGAGCGCATAATGCGGGCGCTTCGAAAACGATCCTTCGCTTTCGTAATCAAGCAGGATACCGATGAGCGGACGGTCAGTCATGTGCGGAGTCTAAATCGGGTAAACGGATTTGCAAAGCACCCCCTCACCCTGTCCCTCTCCCGGCGGGAGAGGGAGGGGCCTGCGCGCGCCAGCGCGTGGGAGGGTGAGGGGTCCGTTCCGTTATACCCATCCGCCCCTCACCCGGTTCGCTACGCTCACCACCCTCTCCCACAGGGAGAGGGGACTCTCGGCCAACCATCCCTCTGCGTGGGCGAGAGTGGCGCACAGCGCCGGGTGAGGGTGCAATTACTCGCCGGCTGATTTAAGCCCGGTCTCCTCATCCAGTGTCAGCGGATGCTCGAGCTTGCCGATCATTTCACTGGGCACGATCTGGCGGAAATGCGGCAGCACCCGGGCCCAGTCGTTGAGCAGCCTGAGGGCATGCTTTGAATGGGTCCGCTTGACGTGCTGCTGGATCTGCACCTTCAGCACATCCTGCCAGTATTCGGTCTCGACCGATTGCCAGATGATGGTTTCCGGGTTGGCCTGAAGATCGAATGTGTTGGCCGGATCATAGACGAAGGCCATGCCGCCGGTCATGCCGGCACCGAAGTTCGGCCCGACCTCGCCCAGAATGACAACCAGACCTCCGGTCATGTATTCACAGCCGTTCGAACCGCACCCTTCAATCACCGCCGTGGCACCTGAGTTGCGGACACAGAACCGCTCACCGGCCTGACCGGCCGCAAACAGACGGCCTGCCGTCGCACCGTACAGCACGGTGTTGCCGATGATTGTATTCTTTTCGCTTTCAAGCGGACTGGATACCGGCGGTCGCAGCACGATGGTGCCGCCCGATAGCCCCTTGCCGACATAATCGTTGGCATCGCCAAGCACTTCCAGGGCCAGTCCCTGCACCGCGAAAGCGCCGAGCGATTGCCCGGCGGTGCCGCGCAGGCGCACCGTCAGATGGTTGTGATCAAGACCGCTCATGCCGTACTTGCGGGTGATCATCGAACTGGTCCTGGCCCCGACGGCGCGGTGCGTGTTGCGGATCGCATAAGTCAGTTGCATCTTTTCGCCGTGCTGGAACGTCTGCATGGCATCCTTGATGATCTGCGCATCCAGCGTATCGGGCACTTCGTTGCGACCTTCACCGTCGTAATAACGGGGATAGCCGCCACTGTCGGCCTGCTGCAACAGCGGGTTGAGATCGAGATCGTCGAGGTGCGATGCACCGCGGCTGACCTGCGACAGCAGATCGGACCGTCCGGTGATCTCCTGCAAGGTCTCGTAGCCGAGCCGGGCGAGGATTTCACTGACTTCTTCGGCAACGAACGTGAACAGGTTGACGACTTTTTCAGGCGTGCCGGTGAACTTTTCACGCAACGCCTCGTCCTGGGTACAGACGCCGACCGGGCACGTGTTGGAATGGCACTGGCGGACCATGATGCAGCCCATGGCGACCAGGGACGCGGTGCCGATGCCGAATTCGTCAGCGCCGAGCATGGCCGCCATGACGACATCGCGGCCGGTCTTGATGCCGCCGTCGACGCGCAGTTTCACCTTGTGACGAAGGCGGTTCAGGGTCAGCACCTGATTGGCTTCGGACAGTCCCATTTCCCACGGGATGCCGGCATACTTGATCGAGCTTTGTGGGCTCGCTCCGGTGCCGCCGTCATGGCCGGAAATCAGAATCACGTCGGCTTTCGCCTTGGCGACGCCGGCGGCAATGGTGCCGACGCCGGAACGGGCCACCAGCTTGACGCAGACGCTGGCGTCCGGGTTGATCTGTTTCAGGTCATAGATCAGCTGCGCCAGATCCTCGATGGAATAGATATCGTGGTGCGGCGGCGGGCTGATCAGGGTCACGCCGGGCGTTGCGTGGCGCAGCCGGGCGATCATCGACGAGACCTTGAAGCCGGGCAATTGCCCGCCTTCACCCGGCTTGGCCCCTTGCGCCACCTTGATCTCGATCTCGCGGCAGTTGTTCAGATACTCGGCCGTGACGCCGAAGCGACCTGACGCCACCTGCTTGATGGCGCTCGACGGGTTGTCGCCGTTGGGTCTCGGATGGAAGCGGGCCGGGTCCTCGCCGCCTTCGCCACTGTCGGATTTGGCGCCGATCCGGTTCATGGCGATAGACAGGGTCTCGTGCGCTTCCGGGCTCAAGGCACCAAGCGATATACCCGGTGCCACCAGACGCTTGCGGATCTCGGTGACGCTTTGCACCTGTTCGACCGGTATCGCCTGGCGGTCCTGTTTGAAATCCAGAAGATCGCGCAGGAAGATCGGTTGGCGTGCATGCACACCCTGTGCGTATTTTTTATAGAGCGAATATGATTCTGTGCCGACGGCGGTTTGCAGCACATGGATCAACTGGCCGTCGTGGCCGTGCCGCTCGCCGCCTGACCGCACCTTGTAGAACCCGCCGACCGGCAGCGGGATGGCATCGGCATTATAGGCGGCGGCATGCATGGCGGCGACGTTGCGCTTGATGCCGGGCAGGCCGATCCCGGAAATCCGGGTTGCCATGCCCGGGAAAAAGGCGGCGACCAGAGCTCTGGACAGGCCGACGGCCTCGAAGCAATACCCGCCCCTGTAGGAGCTGAGCACGCCGATGCCCATTTTCGACATGATCTTGAGCAGTCCCTGATCAATAGCGGTTTTGTAATTCTCGACTGCCGCCTCAACGCTCATGCCACCCAGCAGGCCGCGCCGCTGCCGGTCGTAGATGGCTTCTTCCGTCAGATAGGCGTTGACCGTGGTCGCGCCGACGCCGATCAGAACGGCAAAATAATGCACGTCCAGACATTCCGACGAACGGACGTTGATCGACGTAAAAGTCCTGAGCTGTTCACGGACCAGATGCGTATGAACGCCACCGGCGGCCAGTATCATCGGCACCGGGGCCCGCTCCGCACTGGTGTTCATATCCGACAGCACAAGGTGTGTCTTGCCGGCACGGACGGCGGCTTCGGCTTCCGAACGGATACGGTTCAGCGCATCGGTCAGCGATCCGGCACCTTCAGGAACGAACGTGCAATCCACTTCGGCGGCGGTATCACCCATGTAGCGTTTCATCGCCTCGAACGAGGCATTGCTGAGAACCGGACTTTCCAGTTGCAACAGATCGCACTGGCTCGGTTCCTCGTCGAGGATGTTGCCCAGGTTGCCGAGACGGGTTTTCAGGCTCATCACGCGGCGTTCGCGCAAGCTGTCAATCGGCGGATTGGTGACCTGGCTGAACGCCTGGCGGAAGAAATGATGTAGACCGCGGCGCTTGTCCGACAGCACCGCCAGCGGCGCATCATCGCCCATCGAGCCGATCGCTTCCTTGCCGCCTTCGATCATCGGCTGCAGGATCATTTCCATGTCTTCCATGGTTAGACCAAAGCAATGCTGGCGGCGGCGAAGATCTTCCGGGCTCAGCATGCTGCCCTTGACGTCGGCAGCTTCAATGATGTCGTCGAGCGCGGTTGTGCGTTCCGTCCACTTCGAGAAATCGGCACGGCCGGCGATCAGGTCCTTCAGTTCGGTATCGTGATAGAATTTACCGTTATCAAGGTCGATGCCGATCATGCCGCCGGGGCCGACGCGGCCTTTTTCAGTGATTGTGCCGTCCGGAATCTCGACCATACCGGCTTCCGAGCCGACGATCAGCAAGCCGTCATTGGTGGTGATGAAGCGCATCGGTCTGAGGCCGTTACGATCCATCCCGGCGACAACCCAGCGTCCGTCATGGGCGCAGATAGCGGCCGGACCGTCCCATGGTTCAAGTACGGCGTTACAGTACGTAAACAGGGATTCGTGGGCCGGCGGCATGGTCTTGTTCTGGGCGATGGATTCGGGAATCGTCATGGCTTTGACCATCGGTGCCGGACGGCCGGCGCGGCACAGCAGCTCGAACACACTGTCGAGGGCTTCGGAATCCGAGCTTCTGGACGGGATAATCGGTTTCAGATCCTCGATGTTTTCGCCGAACAGGGGCGATGCCATTTTCGGCTCATGCGCCGTCATCAGCTTGACGTTGCCGGTCAGTGTGTTGATTTCGCCGTTGTGCGCCAGCATGCGGAACGGCTGCGCCAGACGCCATGTCGGGAACGTGTTGGTTGAATAGCGCTGGTGATAGATGGCGAAGTTGGAGATGAAACGCTCGTCGAGCAGATCCGGATAGAACGACGTCAGTTGCTCGGCCAGGAACATACCCTTGTAGACGACCGAGCGGCAGCTCAACGAACAGATATAGAAATCGATGATATGTTCGGCCAGCACACGCTGCTCGATGCGGCGGCGTACCACGTACAGATCGCGCTCAAAATCCTCATAGTTGATGTCGGCGCTGGTCGACAGCATGATCTGTTCGATTTCCGGGCGTGTTGCGTTCGCTTTCTCGCCGATCACGTCGACGTTGATCGGCACCTGTCGCCAGCCGTAAATGCCATAGCCGGCCCGCAGCACTTCGGTCTCGACGATGGAGCGGCATATTTCCTGCGCCCCCAGATCGGCTTTCGGCAAAAAGACCATACCGACGGCGATCTTGTCATTGCCGGGCTCGTGGCCGGTGTGGCGAATGTGTTCCTTGACGAATTCCCAGGGGATTTGCACGTGGATACCGGCACCGTCGCCGGTTTTGCCGTCGGCATCAACGGCGCCGCGGTGCCAGATTTTCTTCAGCGCCTCAATGGCGGCGGTGACGACGCGGCGGTTGGGCTGGCCGTCCATGGTGGCAATCATGCCGACGCCGCAGGACGCATGCTCGTCGGCCGGATCATACATGCCGAACCGTTCAAGATGCCCGGCGTTGGCCTGCCAGCGTGTGACGAATTCCTGAGCGGTTTCGTGGGCGGTTTCGGGGCCGGTTTCGATACGCTGGCTCATGATTGGCTCTCCGGATTATCAGACTCGTTCTTGACGGCAAACGTGGCGAAGACCTCGGCTCCCGTCATTGCCGGGATGTCGCCGGCAAAATTGTAGTAATCGGGTTTTTCATCGATGAATATCTGCCCGTTCAAGGTGAAGCCGGATTGGTCTTCGTAGGCTCCGGCCATGGCGAAGTATTGTGGCGCTTCACCTTTCAGTCGGTAAAAAAGATTGCTGCCACAGGCGCTGCAAAAGCCGCGTTCGGCCCAATCGGAACTTTCGTACCAGGTGATAAAATCGCCGCCGGTTATTTCCGGGGCGCTGTCCAGATGCGCGGCGACGCCAGGGCCGCTGCCCCAACGGCGACATATTTCGCAGTGACAAATGGTGACACCCGAGATCGCCTCAGAGGTGAAGCGGACTTTCCCGCAAAGGCAACGGCCTGTGGCTTTGTCGCTCATGTCATCGTCCTCCCTCAGGCCGCATCGGCGCGCTTGGCGCACGACTGCAGGTATTTGTGAATGCCGTCGGCGGCGTCGCGCCCGTCCTTGATCGCCCAGACCACGAGCGAGGCACCGCGGTAAATGTCGCCGGCGGCGAACACGCCTTCGAGCTCGGTCATCTTGTTCGGCTCCGAGACCTTGACGGTCCCCCATTTGGTCACCGCCAGCTCCGGTGCGCCGAACAGGGTCGGCAGGTCTTCCGGATCGAAGCCGAGCGCCTTGATGGCGATATCGGCTTCAAGATTGAAGTTCGAACCCGGGATCGGCTCGGGGATCTGGCGACCGGTGATGTCGGCAACGCCCAGATGCATCCGGTGCGCCTGCACGGCAGTGAGGCTGTCCTTGCCGTGGAAGGCCTCGGGGGCCGACAGCCAGACGAATTCGACACCTTCCTCTTCGGCATTGGCCACCTCGCGCTGCGAGCCGGGCATGTTGACGCGGTCACGGCGGTACAGGCATTTGACCGATTTTGCGCCCTGGCGGACCGCCGTGCGGACGCAATCCATGGCCGTGTCGCCGCCACCGATGACGACCACGTTCTTGCCGTTGGCGTTGAGTGTGCCGTCATCGAATGCCGGGACCTTGTCGCCCAGCCCCTTGCGATTGGATGCGGTTAGAAACTCCATGGCGGGGAAAATATTTTTCAGGCCCGAGCCCGGTGCCTGTAGCTCTCGGCCCTTGTAGACGCCGGTGGCTATCAGCACGGCATCGTGTTCCGCCCTGAGATCAGCCAGCGAAGCGTCGCGGCCAACCTCGAAATTGTTGTGATAAACGACGCCACCATCGGCTAAAAGTCGGGTGCGGCGCTCGACGATGTCCTTTTCCAGCTTGAAGTTGGGAATGCCGTAAATCAGCAATCCGCCCATCCGGTCATAACGGTCATAGACATGAACCGTATATCCCATCGCCAGCAAGTGGTCGGCTGCTGCCAGTCCGGCCGGTCCGCCACCGATGATGCCGACGCTGAGCCCCAGCTTTTCGCGGGGGACAGGGGCCTTGACCCAGCCCTGCTTCCACGCGGTGTCGGTGATGTATTTTTCAACCGCCCCGATGGTCACGGTCCCGTGGCGCGACTGTTCGAGAACGCAGGAGCCTTCACAGAGCCGGTCCTGCGGACAGATCCGACCGCAAATTTCTGGAAAGGTGTTGGTTGCCTGCGAGGTCTCATAGGCCTCCTGTAGCCGCCCTTCGGTGGCCAGGCGCAGCCAGTCGGGAATGTTGTTCTGCAGCGGGCAGTGGATCTGGCAATAGGGAATGCCGCATTGCTCACAGCGTGAGGCCTGCTCGGTCGCCCCTTCGGCGGAATACTCGTCGTAAATCTCGTCGAAATCCTGACGACGGTCTTTGGCAGCCCGTTTGTCCGGCATGGTGCTGTCAATCTTGATAAACTGCTGCATCCGATCCGGCATCTGCGTCCCTCCCAAGGCGGCTTCTCAACTGACGCGACACGGCACCTTCCTGCCCATCCGCCCATTAATAAGGGCTGCTCAGGCAACGGCGGGCCGCATGTCACGATATTAGGTCAGTATCTTTTACTAATTATTTGATCCCGACGCAATAAGATTGTCTGCGGACAGCTTGTTTGGCGGTTAAATTTCTTCGTGACTCATAAATAGTACAGTTATAGGACTAAATTGAGGATTGGCAGCGTCAAGCAATCGCGGTATGTCTCACAAGACCTTGCGAGGTGTGTCCATGCCGATCCTACATCTTGTCATTTTAGCCGCTGTCCAAGGCTTGACCGAGTTTTTGCCGATCAGTTCTTCCGGCCACCTGGCGCTGGTGCCGACGTTCCTGGGCTGGCCGGATCAGGGTCTCATTATGGATGTTGCCGTTCATGTTGGGACACTTTTTGCCGTTCTGGTGTATCTGTACCGGGATGTCGGGGCCATGCTGGTCGGCATTGGCCGCTTTCTGAAAGGTCGGCCTGACCCCGGCAGTAAGCTGTTCATGCTTTTGGTGGTCGGCACCATTCCGGTCGTTATCGCCGGATATGCCCTGCATCATTTTGACGTCAATATGTTTCGCAGCATCGAGGTGATTGCCTGGGCGACGCTGGGTTTCGGTATTCTTCTGTGGGTCGCGGACCAGGTCGGCATGACGGTGCGCCGGATTGAGCATCTCGGGTTTTTCGATGTCATCATTATTGGGCTGGCCCAGTGTCTGTCGCTGATCCCCGGCACCAGCCGCTCCGGGATCACCATGACGGCGGCCCGTTTTATCGGTATGGAGCGCCTCGATGCGGCGCGTTTCTCGATGCTGTTGTCGATCCCCGTGATCATCGCAGCCGGGACTCTCAGCGGTATCGATATCTATCAATCCGGCGATGTGGCGCTGGCGGCGGATGCCTTTGTCGCGGCCGGTCTTGCCTTCATCTTCGCACTGATTGCCATAGCCCTGATGATGGCCTGGCTCCGCCGCGCCTCGTTTCTGCCGTTCGTCATCTACCGGATCGGCCTTGGCGCTTTTCTGCTGGCTGTCGCTTACGGCATCCTGTGACCGGATACATCTTTGTCCTGGCCGCGGGGTTCTCGGCCGGTGCGCTCAGCGCCATCGTTGGCACCGGCGCGTCGATTATTCTGCTGCCGATCCTGATCTTGCAGTTCGGCCCGCAACAGGCGGTACCGATCATGGCCGTCGCCGCTGTGATGGGAAACATCGGCAAGTCGCTGGCGTGGTGGCGTGACATCGACTGGCGTGCCTTCGCCGCCTATTCGATATTCGGCGTGCCGGGTGCGGCACTTGGTGCCCGGACCCTGCTGATCCTGCCGGCTAGTATTGTCGAGATTGCGCTCGGTATATTCTTTCTCGCAATCCTTCCGTTGCGGCGCTGGATGCGGGTCCGCGACATGCACATGCCGCTCTGGCAGTTAGCGGTTGCCGGCGGTGTCATCGGTTTTCTGACCGGGATCGTGCTGTCGACCGGGCCGCTCAGCATCCCCGCCTTCGGCGCGGTTGGCCTGTCGAAAGGGGCGCTGCTGTCGACCGAGGCCGTGGCCTCGCTGGGCCTGATGATCTCGAAGGCTGTGACATTTCAGATGCTGGGCGCGCTGCCGTGGCCGCAGATCGTGCAGGGGCTGATCGTCGGCGCATCAATGATCGCAGGATCGTTTGCCGCCAAGCGCCTGGTCGACCGGCTGAGCGTCAAAACCTTCGAGAACATGCTCGATGTGATGCTGGTCATCGCCGCCGCCACCATGCTGTGGACCGGTCTCAGCTGAGGATCAGTAGCCCTTCCTGACGTCGACGGTATTCAGCGGCGGCTTGCCGGCCTCAATCAGCCTGATGTTTTCCTCCATCCAGTCGGCGGCGCTCGAGGGCACCGTCAGCGATGCCATGTGCGGCGTCACCGTCACTTTCGGATGCGTCCAGTAAGCATGATCGGCAGGCAACGGTTCGACATGAAAAACATCAAGTGTGGCGGCATTGATATGGCCATTGTCGAGCGCCGCCAGCAGGTCTTCATCGACAACATGGGCGCCGCGTGCGCAGTTGATAAGGTTGGCCCCTTCCGGCAGGGCGGCCAGGGTATCCTTGTTGATGATGCCGCGAGTCTCGGCGGTCAGCGGCAGCAAAACGATCAGAATTTCGGTGCGGTTCAGGAACGGCACCAGACCGTCTTCGCCGTAATAGGATGTGATGCCGTCGATGTGTTTTTCGGTTCTGGACCAGCCGGCGACGTCAAAGCCGAGGGTGGCAACCTTGCCCGCCGCATCACTGCCAAGCTCGCCCAGACCAAGAAAACCGACCCTGCGGTCGCGGGTGTCGGTCTGGCGCATCTGCTTCCAGATGCCGTCCCTGGTCCAGTTCAGATAAACCCCCATGCGGCGATGATAATGGATCACCCAATACAGCACGTATTCGCTCATACCCTCGGTCAGGCAGCGGTCAACAAGGCGGACAACCGGTACATTCTCGGGCAGATCGGTATCGCTGAGGATGCCGTCAACGCCGGCGCCCAGCGACAGAATGCCCTTGAGGTTGGGAAATGTTTTCAGCTCACCGACCGGCGGTCGCCAGACGATGGCATAATCATAGCTGGCCTTGTCGGTTGTTTCGTCCGGCCAGATATCGAACCCGGCGTCCGGGAACTTGTTGAACATCGCTTCGCGCCAGGCCTGGGCTTTGTCGGCTGCGGAAAGAAACATGAATTTCATCGTTGGACTGTCCTCACATTAATACGTCGTCCCGGACTGGTTCCGGGATCTATGGCGACATGCTGATATCTTTGTGCGTTGAGATGGGTCCCGGATCAAGCCCGGGATGACGCGATTGCTGATTTTAATAAAAGTCTAAGCGCTCACGGCGCGAACGGTTTCCGCATCAAGTCGGGCCCGCAATGCGTCGGGCAAATGCAGCGCATCAGCAAGGCGCTCAAGATAACGGCTTTCAGTCGATGTATCAACATCAAGCGCCAGCGCCGAAGCCACGTAAAGCTCTGCCGCGTGCTCCTCGCCAACGCTCAGGCGGGCAATGGCGATAGGGTCGCTCGGCGCGTTAAGGGCATCGACGAGAAACATCTGTTCATCGTGACCGATCCCGAGTTGCAGGATTTTATCCTCGATCCGGGCGCGCTCGGCGGCATCGATGTGGCCGTCGGCTTTGGCGGCGCTGATCATCGCCTGAACAAGGGACAGTCGAATGTTTTCGTCTTCGGGTGCACTTTGCTGACCCGCCAGATCAAAGATACTGCCGCCGGGTGGTCGGGGCCGCCCGGGTGGGGTTTCAGGGGGCTGCGCCGTCCGGGTTGCCTGCCCGTCCTTGTAATCGCTCCATGCCTTATAGGCTAATCCGCCAATGGCGGCCATGCCGCCGTATTGCAGCGCCTTGGTGCCAAACTTGCGTGCCTTTTTGTTGCTCAAAAGCAGTGCCGCAAGGCCACCCGCTGCGGCACCCCCGACAAGTCCGGATGAAAGGCCGGATCCCTTCGCTGCGGTGACCGTGCGGTCGATTCCGGCACCGGCACTTCCAAGCAAGCTGTTTAACATCCTGTTGACGTCCATCATTCTTCCTCAAACCGTATTGCGTTCGGGCACATGACAGCATTTATCCCCGCAACGGAAAAGTTACATATTGGTCATGATCATCCCCGGCAATTCGGGAAAGATTCAAGGAATGCCGATTATGTGCTGACGACGCCGCTGTCGTCGGCTTTGAGGTTGAGGGCGGCGGCCAGCAGGGCCTTGGTATAGGGCTCCGCCGGGTTGTTGAAAACCTGCTCTGCGGGGCCCTGCTCGACGACACGGCCGTCCTTCATCACGACAACATCGTGCGCCATGGCGCGGATCACCTTGAGATCGTGGCTGATGAACATATAGGCCAGATCGTATTTCTTTTGCAGGCCCCTGAGCAGATCGACGATCTGCGCCTGCACCGACATATCCAGCGCACTGGTCGGCTCGTCGAGCACGATGAATTTCGGTTTCAGGACAAGCGCGCGGGCAATCGCGATGCGCTGGCGCTGGCCACCGGAAAATTCATGCGGGTAACGGTCGCGCATGACCGGCTCCAGCCCGACTTCCATCAGCGCGTCATCGATCATCCGGCGGCGTTCGTCCTCGTTGCCGAGGTCGTGAATGATCAGCCCTTCCTCGATGATCTGGCCGATCGACATGCGCGGGCTTAACGAGCCGTAGGGGTCCTGAAAGACGATCTGCATTTCGCGCCGGAGCGGGCGCAGCTGCTTCCAGTTCAGTCCCTGCAGCGTGGCGCCGTTGAATTCGATGACCCCTGTCGCCTGCTCGAGACGGATCAGGGCGCGGCCAAGGGTCGATTTGCCGGAGCCGGATTCGCCGACGATGCCGAGCGTGTGTCCGGCGCGGATATCGACGGAGATACCATCGACCGCCTTGATGTAGCCGACGGTGCGACGCAGCACGCCACGCTTGACCGGGAACCAGACCCTGACGTCGCTGCCCCGGATGACACTGGCCCCGTCCGGGGCCGGATCGGGCCGGCCTTTCGGTTCGGCGGCGAGCAGATGCTGCGTGTATTCATGTGACGGATGTTCAAAGACGGTCCTGGCATCGCCGCTTTCGACCACCTTGCCGTGGTTCATGACGGATACCGTATCGGCCATGTGCCGGACGATGCCGAGATCATGGGTGATTAAAAGCATGGCCATGCCCAGTTCCTGCTGCAGGTCCTGCAGCAGTTTCAGGATCTGCGCCTGAACGGTAACGTCGAGGGCTGTCGTCGGCTCGTCGGCGATCAGGATTTCCGGCTCGTTGGCCAGCGCCATGGCGATCATGATGCGCTGTTGCTGGCCGCCTGAAAATTCATGCGGCAGGGCGTGCAACCGTTCGCCGGCGCTTTCAAGCCCGACCAGTTGCAACAGTTCGATGACGCGTGCCCGGGCCTCGGTCATCGACATGTGTTTATGGACCAAAAGCACTTCGGAAATCTGTTGCTCGACGGAATGCAGCGGATTGAGGCTGTTCAGCGGTTCCTGAAAAATCATCGCGATGCGATTGCCGCGAATGGACTGCATGACGCTTTCAGGCGCATCAATTAGGGCTTCACCGGTGAAATTGATGGCGCCTTCCGGATGCCATGCGGTCGGATAAGGGAGCAGCCGCATGATCGACAGAGCAGAGACCGATTTGCCGGACCCGGACTCGCCGACCAGCGCATGGGTGCGCCCGGCCTCGATGTCGAAGGAAACCCCTTCGACGGCCTTGACTTCGCGCGCACCGCGACCGAACGAGACATGCAGATTTTCGACTTTGAGGATCGTGCTCATCGGAAGGTTTTCCTGGGATCGAAGGCGTCACGTACCGCTTCGCCGATAAACACCAGCAGGGACAGCATCAGCGACAGGATAATGAACGCGGTGATGCCGAGCCAGGGGGCATGCAGGTTGTTCTTGCCCTGATTGAGCAGTTCGCCCAGCGAGGGCGAGCCTGGCGGCAGACCGAAGCCGAGAAAATCGAGCGAGGTGAGGATCGTCACCGAGCCTGCGAGGATGAACGGCAGCAGCGTCAGCGTCGCGACCATGGCGTTGGGCAGAATGTGCTTGAACATGATCACCGCATCGGCGGCACCCATGGCGCGGGCGGCGCGGACATAATCGAAATTGCGGGTGCGCAGGAATTCCGCCCTGACCACCCCGACCAGCGAGACCCACTGAAACAGCAATAACAGACCCAGCAATAGCCAGAAGCTCGGCACGAACACGCTGGCCAAAATGATCAGCAGATACAATTGCGGCATCGAGGTCCATATCTCGATGAAGCGCTGGCCGATCAGATCGATCCAGCCGCCGAAATACCCCTGCGTGGCACCGATGGCGATACCGATCACGGAGCTCAGGATCGTCAGCATGAAACCGAAAAGCACGGAAATGCGAAACCCGTAAATAGTCCGGGCCAGCACGTCGCGGCCCTGATCGTCGGTGCCGAGCCAGTTGTCCGAGGTCGGCTCATAAGGTGCGGGGCCGGCCAGGTTGAGGTTCACGGTATCGTAGGAGAACCGGACCAAAGGCCAGATCATCCAGCCCTTGGCCTGGATCAGATCGGCAACGAACGGATCGCGGTAATCGGCTTCGGTCTTGAACTCGCCGCCGAAGACGGTTTCCGGATAGGCCTTGATGATCGGTGTGTAGAGACTGCCGTCAAACCACACGATCACCGGTTTGTCGTTGGCGATCACCTCGGCGCACAGGCTGATGACAAACATCGCCAGGAAAATCCACAACGACCAGAAGCCGCGTCTGTTGGCGCGAAAATTCTCGAGCCGGCGGGCATTGAGCGGGCTCAGCCGCGCAATGGGTCGGGCAGCAGAATCCGATCCCTGTGCTGGTGTGATGAGCGCGCCGGCCACCTTAAGCATCCCTGCTTTCGAAATCGATCCGGGGATCGACGATATGATACATGATATCGGAGACGATACCGACGACCAGACCCAGCAGGCCGAAGAAATACAGCGTCGCGAACATCACCGGGTAATCGCGGTTGAGGGCCGCTTCAAAGCCGAGCAGCCCGAGTCCATCCAGCGAAAAGATGATTTCAATGATCAGCGATGACGAAAACAGGATGCCGATAAAGGCGCCGGGAAAACCGGCGATGACGATCAGCATCGCGTTCCGGAAGATATGTCCGTACAGCACGCGTTTTTCGGTCAGCCCCTTGGACCGGGCGGTGACCACATATTGCTTGTTGATCTCTTCCATGAACGAGTTTTTGGTCAGCATCGCCAGACCGGCGAAGCCGCCGATCACCATCGACAAGACCGGCAACGCCATGTGCCAGAAGTAATCGGCGATCTGACCCGCTGTCGACAATTCGTCGAAATTCTCGGAGACAAGGCCGCGCAGCGGGAACCAGTCCAGATAGCGACCGCCCGCGAACAGCACAATCAGCAGAATGGCGAACAGAAAAGCCGGGATGGCGTTGCCGACGATGATGACACCGGATGTCCAGACGTCGAAACGGGTGCCGTCGCGGACCGCCTTGGCGACGCCGAGCGGGATCGAAATCAGATAAACCAGCAGTGTCGTCCACAGTCCCAGCGAAATCGACACCGGCATTTTCTGCAATACCAGATCGATGACGCTGGCGTCCTTGAAGTAGCTCTTGCCGAAATCAAAAACCAGATAGTTCTTCAGCATCAGGAAGAAGCGCTCGTGCGCCGGCTTGTCGAGCCCGAACTGGCGTTCCAGGTCCTTGATGAATTCCGGCGGCAGGCCCTGTGCGCCCCGGTACTTGCTTTGCACGGTTCCGCTCGATGTGCCGGAAGACCCGGCACTGGCGTTATCGGCCCCTGTTTCCGATCCGACATTGCCGCTGACCCGTCCGGTCGCATCGACGGCCTGACCGGAAATTTGCGAGATCATCTGCTCGACCGGTCCGCCCGGCAAAATCTGCACGACGGCGAAATTGATCAGGATGATCACGAACAGCGTCGGCGGGACGAACATGAGGCGGCGGAGGATGTACGCTAACATGGCATCAGTTTAGCCGCGGGCGCGGCCTGCGTCATCCCTGCAACACCTGAATTGCCGTGCATGCTTGAACAATCCCTCATCCTGACCTTCTCCCCGGGGAAAAGGCATTTTGGTCAAAGTAAAACCTCAATTCTCGCCCTTTTTCAGGGTCAGCGCCCTGGCCTTGGCCGGGTCAACCCACCAGGTCAGGAATTGCGTGCCGCGGGTCGGTGTGACCTTCGGTTGGCCGAATTTATCCCAATACGCGATCCGGTCGTAGCCGGCATGGAAGTGCGGGACCACAAAATGGTGCCATTGCAGGACACGGTCCAGCGCCCGGCAGGCGGCGATCAGTCCGGCCCGGTCCGGGGCCGCGATCAGTTTTTCGATCAGGGCATCGATGACGGGATCCTTGATGCCGACACTGTTACGGCTGCCTTGCTGATCGGCGGCGGCACTGCCCCAGAAGTCGCGCTGTTCATTACCGGGTGACAGCGACTGCCCCCAGTTGGCGACGATCATGTCGTAATCGAAGGTGTCGATGCGGCGGCGATACTGCGCCGTTTCGACCGTGCGGGCGCGGGCGATAATGCCGAGTTTTTCCAGATTTTTGGCAAACGGCAGGACGACCCTCTCGAACAGCGGGCTCGAGAGCAATATCTCGAATTCGAGCTTCTGGCCGGTTTTCTCGTTGACCCGGACACCGTCCCGGATCACCCAGCCGGCATCGCTGAGTAATTTCGAAGCGATCCTCAGATTGCCGCGAATATTGCCCGAGCCGTCGGTCTTCGGCGGATTGTATTCCTTGGTAAAAACTTCAGGGGGCAATTTGTCACGAAAGGGTTCCAGCAGGGCCAGTTCGGCATCGGACGGCAGCCCGGTCGCGGCCAGTTCCGAGTTCTCGAAAAAACTGCGGGTGCGGGTGTACTGACCATAAAACAGGTTCTTGTTCGACCATTCGTAGTCAAAGGCATAACCGACCGCCTGGCGAACTTTCTCATCCTCGAACATGTCGCGGCGCAGGTTGAAGGCAAAGCCCTGCATCCCGGCCGGGCGGTCGTGATCAAATCTCTTGAGTTTGATCTGGCCGTTCCTGGCGGCGGGAACGTCATAGGCGGTGGCCCACGCCTTCGAGGAATTTTCCTGGCGGAAATCGAAGCGCCCGCCGGTAAACGCCTCAATTGAGACCTGGGCATCGCGATAGTATTCAAACTCGATGGTATCGAAATTATTGATCCCGACGTTGACCGCCAGGTCCTTGCCCCAGTAATCCGGTACGCGTTCGAGAACGATATTGCGGTTGGCTTCCACGCTTTTCACTTTGTAAGGACCGCTGCCGAGCGGCGGCTCCAGGGTTGTGGCATCGAACTCGCGGGCTTCCCAATAGTGTTTCGGCAGTACCGTCAGCTGGCCCAGGATCAGCGGCAGCTCGCGGTTTTCGCCGGGTTTGAATTC
This sequence comes from Rhodospirillales bacterium, assembly GCA_040877275.1. Lineage (GTDB taxonomy): Bacteria > Pseudomonadota > Alphaproteobacteria > Rhodospirillales > Casp-alpha2 > UBA4479. The sequence goes on from JBBDOA010000100.1 coordinate 21,676, forward strand.
AAACCGGACGCTCTTTGGGCCCAGTTTCACGGCGCGCGATACGGAGCCGTAATAAAAGCGGTAAAACGGCGCGCCTTTCTCAACCAGAATGTTGAAGCTGTAGATGACGTCGTCGGCGGTGATCGGTTTGCCGTCATGCCAGCGTGCTTCATCCCTGAGCGTGAACTCGACCCACGAGCGGTCTTCGGGGGTCCGGACTGTTTTTGCCAGAAGGCCGTATTCGCTGAAGGCCTCGTCGGCGGAAGACGTCATCAGCGTATCGTAAACAAACGATGCACCACCGGCCGCATTGCCCTTGATGATGAACGGGTTGAGGCTGTCAAAGCCGCCGATGGCCCCAAGACGGATATTGCCGCCCTTGGGCGCGTTCGGATCGACATAATCGAAATGCCTGAAGTCCGGTCCGTATTTGAGATCACCATGCATAGCCAGGCCGTGTGCCGGTTTCGGCTCGTCGGCAACGAGTGGCTGAGCGACCGTAAAGCTGGCCGACACCAGAATGATACGAAACAGGGTGTGCAAGGTTTTGTGACGTAAAAGCATGGAGCCTCCGAATTCATTGACCGGCTCGGATGATACTGGTCTGACAGGAGCCAGTCTTCAAGGAATGCCGTCGCCAATCAGGGTAAATACCCCGTGAGCGGATCAGGTTAGCTGAAATCAGGCAACTTAAAGATTGTCCATGATTGCCGGCAGATGGAAGCTTTCACCTGGTCAGGATCGAGACGGCGGCCTGATGCAGTGCCTGGTCAGCGGCCGCGAGGACGCTGTATTTCTTGTTGTCGGCCCCGGCTTCAAAGCTTAACGGCTGCCCCGACCAGTCGCTGATGATGCCGCCGGCACCTTCAATGATCGGGATCAGCGCGGCGTAGTCATAGGGGGCCAGATCGGCTTCGCAGACCATATCGACCCAGCCGCAGGCCATCTGGCAGTAG